>JAISSN010000154.1 GCA_031273105.1 Holophagales bacterium
CATTTTTTGATAAACCAGGGGGCCATTGGGGCTATTTGTAACGCGGTTCTAGCGTCCTCCGCGTCAGCGATACTTGAGATTGGGCCGGGCCAGGGGGCGCTTACAAGTCATTTGCTAAAGTGCCATCGTCCGCTGTGGGCCGTGGAACTGGATTCAGACGCCTGTCAGTTATTGAGCCAGCAATATGGCGGGGCGCCAAACTTTCACTTGATACATGGAGACGCGGTTTCCGTTGACTTGCCAAATGCGGATAGCCTTTGTATTGTTGGCAACCTGCCTTATAACGCGGCCACGGCTATCTTAACAAGGTTTCTAATAGAGCCTGTCCCCTGGGAGCGCATGGTGCTGATGTTTCAACTGGAAGTGGGGCAAAAGCTGACAGGGCGGCCAGGCGAAAAATCCTATGGTCCGCTGTCTGTGCTTGCCCAGTCTGCGGCAAATTTGCAAACGCTTATAAAACTTGGCGCCGGCAGCTTCAGCCCTCCCCCCATGGTTGATTCCATAGTTTTACTGTTTGAGCCCAAACCCGACGCGCCCGCGCTGGATGAGCGAAAGGCAATGCTATCGTTATTGCGCCGCAGTTTTGCGTGCAGAAGAAAAACAATAGCTAATAACTGGTCGTCATTTTTATCGCCACAGCAGATTCATGCAATATGCGACGCGACGGGCATATCGCCCGCATCAAGGGCGGAGAGCTTGCCGCCGTCAATGTGGGTTGAGATGGCGCGATATTTATAGTCAACAGACTTGAAAAGCAGAACAAAAAATGCGAGTTTACGACTATCTATAGCATCCCCAACAACTGCCTTGCCGCCTTTATTTGGGCGCGTTTTACGGAGGGGCCGCTGGCGTCGGACTTAAACTCGCCCAGCGTGACCCTGCATGAAAAAACAGGTGCGTGGTCAGGTCCAGCCCTCTCCAATAATTCATATGTCGGCGCGTCAAGCCCCATTATTGCCGCCCTCTCCTGAAGAGCAGTCTTTGGGTCGTCCCGCTCCCAATCGTCGGGGATTGCCGTGCGGATAATTTCGCCAAAACGCTTGCTAATAATATTAAATGCCCTGGCAAGGCCATCCTCTTCACGGCCTTCGGCGTCCAAAACTACAGCCGCCAACAGCGCCTCAATGGCGTCCGCAAGCTCCTTGTGAGACGGCGCCGTGCTTTTCTTTGGAGACCTGGGACCGCGCTCCAGAAGGATATTCATGTCTTTCGCCCAGGCGTACAGAGCGTCCGTGGAGACAATTCTGCCCCTCAGTCTTGACAGAGCGCCCTCCTGCCAGTCGGTGTGGGCGTCATAGACAAGGCGGGTAGAGCACAGGTGCAAAACCGAGTCTCCAAGAAACTCCAGCCTTTGATTGTCCAGGGGCAACCCCGCGGAAGGAGGGGTTAGGGCCTGCCTGAGCAGTTCCCTGTTCTGAAAGCGATAGCCAATCAGTTTTTCCAGATTTGAGTCATTGGCAGCGCTCAAGGGTTGATCCCCACAATCAAAATAAAATCATCCGCGCCTTCCTGAACTCTCCCGGCAAGCGCATTTGTCTCATAGCATACCGCTTATGTTATATTAACAGTGGAATTCTTAAGGATTCAGCCATGTCAAAGTTTTCCGCCGGGTTGGCCGCGCTCTTTGCCCGAAAGCCCTTGGAGTTGCTTCTCGAAGAGGCCAGGAGTGATAACAGGCTGCGCCGGGTTTTAGGCCCCGTACAACTGACGGCCCTCGGCGTGGGAGCTGTTATCGGCGCGGGCATTTTTGTGGCCACGGGCGCGGCGGCTCGTAACGTGGCGGGGCCTTCGCTGATGCTCTCATACGTGGTTGCGGGCATAACGTGTATCTTTGCCGCGCTCTGCTACGCTGAATTCGCCTCAATGGTACCCGTCGCTGGTTCCGCGTACACGTACGCCTACGCCACACTGGGAGAATTTTTCGCCTGGATAATAGGCTGGGATTTGCTGCTGGAATACGGCGTGGCGAGCGCCGCCGTGGCGACGGGCTGGTCGGCTTATTTCCAGAGCATAATATCCAAAATGGAGATAAACATTCCCCAGATAATTTCTGAATCGCCCTGGCGCTATGATCCGACAATAGGCCAGTTTGTCACTACCGGCGCGGTGATAAACCTGCCAGCCGTCATTGTTGTCTTTATCATCACGGTCATATTGGTCAAGGGCATTTCTGAGAGCGCGATTTTTAACGCCATCATGGTAGGCGTAAAACTGGCGGCTATACTCTTTGTCATTGGCGTCGGCGCTTTCTTTATCAACACGGCCAACTGGGAGCCTTTCGCGCCGTACGGCTGGACTGGCGTCAGCTTTTTTGGACATAATATATCGGGCCTGGTTGACCCCAGCGGCGCGCCGATTGGCATGTTGGCGGGGGCGGCGATCATATTTTTTGCTTATATTGGCTTTGACGCGGTTTCAACCTATACGGAAGAGGCAAAGAACCCCCAGCGGGACGTGCCTATCGGCATCATCGTTTCGCTGGTACTATGCACCGTCCTCTACGTCGGCGTGGTGGCCGTGCTGACGGGCATGGTTAAATACAACGAACTGGACATAAACGCCCCTGTCTCCATAGCCTTCGGCGGGCACGGACTTGACTGGGCGGAGGGCGTCATAGCCACAGCCGGGGTTGCTGGCATTACCTCTGTGCTATTGGTGATGATGCTCAGCGGGCCGCGGGTATTTTTGGCGATGGCCCGGGACGGCCTGGTGTCTAAGTCTATATTCGGCACGGTTCATCCAAAATTCAGAACGCCGTGGAAATCAACTATCTTGATTGGGGCTTTTGTTATGGGCCTGGCGGCCTTTGGCCCCATTGACTTTTTGCTGCACCTGACCAACATAGGCACTTTGCTGGCTTTCGTGATCGTTTGCGCCGCCGTGCTGATAATGCGCCGCACTCACCCCAACGCCCAGCGCCCTTTCAGATGCCCGTGGGTTCCCGTCGTCCCCATACTTGGAGTGATTCTGTGTCTTCTCCTGATGTTCTCTCTGCCTGTCGGCAACTGGTGGAGGCTGCTGGGCTGGCTTGGCCTGGGATTTATCATTTACTTCGCCTATGGCTATAGACACAGCGTGATGAAGAAATACAGCGGGGACTGATACTAAGTTGCGAACTATAGAGATTACTGCTTTACATGTTTATTAACTGGAGCACAGCAACTGCGAGGCATTCGGTTCGACGGGTAATCCAGTTTGAATGCAACTTGGTATGAATAATGATGCGCTGAGGGCGCGACTGAAGTTTTGACGCTACGATGATACGTAAAAAAACTTCTGTTGGTTAATTTCGGCCAAATACCGATAATGTAAGGTAAAAGGGAGTATCGCCATGACTATCGAAACCGCGCAAATCACCGCAGAAGCCAAACAAACCATAGATTACAGCTTGCCGGAGTATTCTGAAGAAGAGCTTGCGGAAATCGAAAAAGAAGACGAGGCGTATTTTACCCCTGAAAGGATGGCTATTTTGAACGAGAGGGCTGAACGCCTGGAGAGAATTCCTGGATACCGTAACCAGCAATCGGCGAGTTAGGCATGGACAAGCTATGGGCGGGGGAAGCTTGGAAAGACTATCTGGAGTGGCATGATTCAGACCATCGCGTATGGGCAAAAATCAACGAGATTCTCAAGGAGACAGAACGAAATCCTTTCATTGGCACAGGTCGTCCGCACCCGTTGAAATGGAATCGCCAAGGTTACTGGAGTCGCGGAATAACGCAAGAACATCGTTTGGTTTATCGCGTGGAGGCTGATGTTCTGAGGATTTTGGAATGTCACGGACATTACCAATAAAAGACAATGCGGATAATAGCGGGCGCGTACAAGGGCAAACGGCTGGTATCCTTAGACTCAAAGGGCCTGAATATACGCCCTACGTCGGACATGGCGCGGGAGGCTCTATTCAGCGTTTTGGCACGCTGGCCTAAAGGCTCTTTTTTAGACCTTTTTTCAGGTACCGGCGCTGTGGCTCTGGAGGCCCTGTCAAGAGGCTATTCTCCCGTGTGGTGCGTCGAGCGCAATAAAAGCGCCCTTGCCAGCATATGCGCTAACGGGAGTGAAACATGCCTGAATATAATCCAAAAGGACGCCCGCGATATTAAGGCAGGCTATTTTTGCGACGTCTCGGTAATCTTTGCAGATCCGCCGTACGACAAAACGCTGGAGATGTGGGATGCTATGGCGGAGCGCCTGCGCGATTTTCTATCGCAGGATGGCGTGCTGGTTTGGGAGTGCCCCAAAGCGGCGGACTTATCTAAAATACCCGGTCTTACCACTGTGTGCGAAAAGCGGTACGGAGCGGCTAAGTTTTTGTTTTTTAATGCTGTAAACTTTATACATGGCGTCAATATCAATAAAGACAAAACTGAGTTTCGCCATTGCCGCGATTGTGATTAGTTTTGCGGCCTTCAACGTCTATTACATGCCCAGTCGCGTTGAGAAGCAATTGCTCTCCAGCGCCGAAGACAGTCTCAAGCAAACCGCCATAATAGCCGGCCACGCCATTGCGGCGACGATGGATACAAACAGGGGAGTTGACAGGGGCAAGGTTTGGCAGGGTATAGAAAGTATCCCCTCTTTTGCCTTTTGCGCCGTGTACGACGCTGCCGGCAAGCGGGTTGACGCCACGGATGGTTGTCCGGCCTGGATTGATTGGTTTACGGAAAGCGCCAGACAAGACCAGGTTGGCGAGGCCGCCAGGCGGGAAGGCTACCTGGTCGCCACATCGCCCATACCCCTTCGCCGCCGCAAAGCCGGCGATGGTTTTTTGGTGCTTGGCGTAAATACCAAGGACATTCAAAACGTATTCGACGGCAATGTCCGGTTCGCAGGGAACCTGGGTTTTTCAAGTCTTGTATTTGGCATCATCGCGGCGATATATCTGGGGTCTCGCTACACTCGCCCCCTTCTGGAATTGAACGAGGCGGCTCAACAGGTGGCTGCCGGTCAATTTGAAGAAGTCCAGGTCAACATCAAGACCAGAGACGAACTTGCCACTCTGGCCAACAGCTTTAAGCAGATGACCAACAACCTGAAGGCCGGCAGGGATGAAATAGAGCGCCAAAACAAGTTACTGGAATTTCGCGTTCAAGAGCGCACGCGTCAGTTAATGGAAACTATTTGGGAATTGGAAGACATAAAAGCCAACCTGGAAGAGCTGGTGCAAGAGCGCACCAAGGATTTTCAAAAACTCCAGCAGGCCGACCGCATGAAGGATGAATTTTTAGCGAACATCAGCCACGAGTTGCGTACGCCCCTAAATGCCGTGATTGGTTTTTCCGGCCTTTTAATGCAGGAAGAAAACAGCCAGTTGCCAATAGAGGTTCAGGAAGACCTGAACATCATCTACCAAAATGGCCGTAACTTGCTGGATATGGTTGAGACCATTCTTGATTTATCAAAGATGCAGGCCGGCAAATTTGAAATTGAGTTAAGGGAAATGGATCCCATGCAGGTTTTGGAAGAAGTCAGGGCGGTGGCCCTGGGTCTTATCCTGGAGCGCCCCATCAAACTGGTATATGGCGCTCCTCCCCGCGCAGTGACGATAGAGGGAGACCCGGTGAGGTTCAAACAGATAATGGTCAACCTGGTTGGCAACTCCATTAAATTTACCGAAGAGGGAGAAGTTGAAATACGGCCTTATGTGGAGTCAGGAAAATTCAAGGTGGTGGTTCGGGATACAGGCATCGGCATGACCGAGGAAGAAATCCAGCGCCTCTTCCAACCGTTCCAGCAAGTTGACGGAAGCATCACAAGGCGTTTTGGCGGTACCGGACTGGGTCTGGTCATCACCAAACGTTTGATTGAGCTAATGCGCGGTCAGATCGCGGTTACAAGCGTAAAAGGCCGCGGTTCCACATTCACAATCGAATTACCGTTATTATCGGGATTTTAATGAACCAGGAAACCAACATAAGAATTCTGTACATAGAAGACAACCCCGCCAATTACCGCCTTGTTCATCGCCTGTTGTCCCATGCGGGCTTTGAGATGTACTGGGCCGAAGAAGGCGCGGCCGGTTTTGACCTGGCGACGCAGGTTTTGCCTGACTTGATTCTGATGGACATAAACCTTCCGGGCCTTTCGGGCTTTGAACTAACCACTAAATTTCGTGGTCATCCTGATTTTAAGGACACGCCCATCATTGCTCTCACGGCCAAGACACAGAGGTCGGACAGGGAAACGGCCCTGGTTGCCGGTTGCAACGGGTTCATACCTAAGCCCATTGATCCGTTCAATTTTGTATCCCAGATCAGGGCCTACCTTGGGGGTCTCCAGGAACGCCTGGATAAAGGCGCGGAAGGACGAGCTCTTCGCCACTTTAACGTCCATCTCTTAGAACACCTGGAGCAGCAGCTCCAGGAGGCCAGGGAAGCAAATGAAAAACTGCTGGAAACTCAGCAAACTCTTGAAACCACAAACAAGAGCCTGGCAAGGCTGATTTCGCTCGGACAGAATTTAATGCGCGAATACGACCCCTGGCTGCTCTTAAAGAGAATGTTGCATGCGCTGTTTCTCGAAATTACTTTCGATACTTTCACAATATATTTGCAGCATTCCAGCAGTAGCTACTGGGAAGGGCTTCATCTGGCTGAAAAGGACCTGGCGCAGTCTCCGGTCTTGCTTTCAGACCACCCATTCATTCAAAGGCTGCTTCAGATGGATGTCGGAAATGGGTGGTTTGAAGGCTCTTCGCTCCTCGCGATGCCGATATGGACTGAAGGCTACCAGATAGACATTTGGCAGAGCAACGGTCAACCCTGCCTGTTTCTCAACTTGAACCGCAAAAACAGGGATTACATAAGAGGATTTTGGGCCTTTGACAGAAAAAACGACCGCCCGTTTATCCCAAGGGAACTTGAAATGGTACGGCTCTACGGGCGATTGACGCAGGTTTGCCTGGAAAATGCCGAAATGATACGCGAGATGGATGAAAAATCCAAAGCCCTGAGCGCTAGTTATGAAAATCTGGAGGTGGCCTATATGGATATTCAGCGAGCCAAGTCAGAGTTGCAGAAAAAAGACCGTCACGCCGTACTCACGGACATCTTCACTAATCTGGCAAATTATCTGAAAGAGCCGATAACAGCGTTTGACCATAATTGCCAGTTGGTAATCCAGGCGGTTCAGCCGGACGACGATCTGACAAAACAAGCGATACTTAACATCAGCCAATTTGCAACCCAGGTCAAGGCCCTGTTCCAGGCTCTTTTACGCCGCACACAAGCGGAAAATACTGAATTGCCTGAATGGATTGACCTTGAAAGCCTTTTAAATGACGAAATCGCGTTTATGGAAGTGGAAGGGCTGCTGGCCTCGGACAAAGCGCAAGTGGATATAAACCTGCTGGGGACGCGTGTTTATGGGATTTATTCGGACTTTATCCGATTGCTTCGCATAATGCTGCTCAACTCCGCCCCGACCCCGGAGGCTCTTTCGTTACCCCGGCAACTGCGCGCTTGGCGTGAAGAAAATTATGTCAACCTGGAAGTCAGAGATTTCGCCGGACAAATCCAGCAACAGGCCATTGAGTGTGCTTTTGAGCCGTTTCAGGGCCAAAGGGAATCAATACCTGGCGTTCGCGCCCCCCACGGCGCTCTTCCATCAGTCAGCCAGATGCTTAACACCTACGATGGAAACATTGCGCTGGAAAACACTGATAATGGCGTAGTCTTAAAAGCCACAATATCACTTGGAATATAGTTTATAGCGTTTCCGGTTCAAAACCGCGTTCCGCAATTTTGATTCCAATTCTACTTCAAAATTGCGTCCTGCAATTTTGAAGTAGTCGGCTGCGGCGAGAGCGTGGTCTCGCCTTGCCTCTCGAAATGCTGCGCA
>JAISSN010000023.1 GCA_031273105.1 Holophagales bacterium
GCCGCAGGCGCTACAGATGGTCAGACAGCCACAGTAAGAGCCACGTCTGTAGGCATGAATTCGGGAGGTAGCGCTGAGACAGCAGACTGCGCGGTGACGGTGAGGTATGCGCCGGTAACAGGTGTGAGCGTGGGCCCGACATCAATAAATGTTACGATTGATGACCCCGAAGGCATAACGCTTACGGCGACAGTAAATCCTGGCACAGCAAATCAGAATGTCACATGGTCAATTGAACCCTCAGGTTTATTTGTCCTGGCGGACAGTGGTAACACCGCCACGATTACGGCTGTATCAGGCAGCGTTAATAACAGTCAGACAGCCACGGTCACGGTTACAACTGTAGGCCTGAATGGGAGCGGCGTTGCTATGACAGCAAACTGCACCGTGATAGCGGTGGAACCATGAAACCCAAACTCCTTCACCTAATGTCAGCTCTACTGGCCCTGGTCCTCACGCTCACGTCCTGCAGCGACGACAAAGCGAGCGTTCCCGTTACAGGCTTGTCTCTGGATAAAACCAGCCTCACGCTTGCCCAGGGCCACCAGGAAGTAATTAAGGCATATGTGCTTCCCAGCAACGCCACCGACAAAGCCGTCACCTGGAACAGCACTAACCGTTTGGTGGCCACGGTCAACACCAATGGCGTCGTCACGGCCCTGAGTCCCGGCCTGACGGTAATAACCGCCGTCACTCGCGACCAGGGCAAACTGGCGACGTGCAGCCTGACAGTCGGCGTCGGCGTAACCGGTATAAGCCTGAACAAAGCGGCTATGACCCTGGCGCCAGGCGCTACGGAAATTCTGATAGCGACGGTGGAGCCGGGCGACGCCCTCAATAAAACCGTAACCTGGATGAGCAACGATACAAACGTTGCCAGGGTTAACGACGGCCTCGTCACCGCAGTGAATTATGGCTCTGCGATAATTTTCGCCATTTCCCAGGACGGCGGCAAAACGGCGACGTGCAGCGTGACTGTGGCGTCGGAAGGTCATAGCGGCGCGTCTGGGGTACAGCTAAATAAAACGTCGGCGACTATTGAGACTGGCGGCAGCGAAACCCTTATAGCAACAGTGCAGCCAAGCAACGCCTCCAATAAAAATGTCATATGGTCAACCAGCAACGCCGCTGTGGCTGCGGTGTCCAACGGCGTCGTAACCGCCCTGACCGCCGGCGCGGCTATAATTACAGTGACCACGGAGGATGGCGGTCATACGGCCAGTTGCGAGGTAAGGGCAGTTGACGTGTATATTGCGGGATATGAGTACATAAATGGCTTGTCCAACGCGATGCTCTGGGTAAATGGCGCGCCCCGAAACCTCAGCAGCCTCAGCGGGGGCGGCCGGGGGGCGGCCAATTCGGTCTATGTGTCCGGCAGCATCTCGTATGTAGCGGGATACAGATACGACCTTGGGCAAAATGTATCAGTGGCCAGGCTTTGGACGAATGGCGCAGAGCAGACCCTTGGCAAAGGCGTCCGCAACTCGGTTGCCAATTCGGTTTATGTGTCCGGCAGTAATATTTATGTGGCGGGATACGAAGAAAATGAGCAGAGAAAGCGCATTCCCACGCTCTGGATAGATGGCTACGGGCTTGATCTCACTACCAGCCCCGGCGTCGGCGACGCGGAGGCGTATTCTGTCTATGTGTCTGATAACAATTACTATGTCGCCGGTTATGAAATAAACGCCAATGGGGTATCCGTCGCCAGGCTCTGGATAGGCGGCGACGGCTTGACTCTCGGCAGCCCGGCTTACGGCGCGTGCGCCTATTCTGTCTATGCGCTGGACGACAACAATATATGCGTCGCTGGTTTTGAAAACAACGCCGGCGGGGTTTCTGTCGCTAAACTCTGGATAAACAGCGGCGCGCTGGATCTGTCTGACGTAAACCTTAATGCGGGCGCAAACGCCGTTTTTCTGTCAGACGGCGACATATATGCGGCGGGTTATGAAAACAACTCAGGCGGAACGCCGGTCGCCAAGCTGTGGAAAATCGGGGACCAGCCCAGGCTGCTCACCGGTGGAGACCGCAATGCGGGCGCTAAGGGCGTTTATGTTTCGGACGGCAAGGCGTACGTGGTCGGGTATGAAGACGATGCGTACATGAGAAGCGCCGCGAAGCGATGGAGTAACGACCTTGCGCAAACTCTGAGCGATGGAACCAGTAGCGCGATGGCCAACTCTGTTTTTGTGAGATGAATAACTTACTTTTGAATCTCCCATGACCGCCGCCGGATACTCCTTTCCCCACAAGCACTTGCTTGGCATAGCGCCCTTGAGCGGCCCGGACGTTACGGCGATCCTCGACCAGGCCAGGGCCTTTGAGGATGTCTGCGAAAATACGGAAATCAAAGCAATTTCGGCCCTGAGCAAAAAAATAGTGGTGAACCTGTTTTTTGAAAACAGCACCAGAACCCGCAACAGCTTTGAAATTGCCGAAAAGAGGCTGGGCGCCGAAGTAGTGAACTTTGACGCGGGTTCCAGCTCTATCAGTAAGGGCGAAACGCTTCTTGATACGGCCGCAAACATTCAGGCCATGCGTCCCGATTTAATAGTCATGCGCCACAGCGCGCCGGGGGCGCACGCGCTGCTGGCCCGCCATATTGAGGCAAGCATAGTCAATGCAGGGGACGGCGCCCACGAACACCCAACGCAGGCCCTTTTGGACGCCTATACGCTGCGTGAGCGATTTGGCGCGCTGGACGGCATCAATGTCGCCATTGTCGGGGATATACGCAATAGCCGCGTGGTGCGGTCAAACCTATGGCTGCTGACAAAAATGGGCGCTAACGTAACGCTGGTGGGGCCGCCGACTCTGCTGCCGCCTGAAATCGCGGAAACCTGGCCCGGCGTGAAGCTCAGTAACGACTTTGACGAAATAATACCCGGCATGGACGCGATAATGATGCTCAGGTGCCAGTTTGAAAGAGGCACGGGCCAATATATACCCGGCCAGGGCGAGTACGTTAAGTACTACCAGCTCAACGCGGCAAGGATGAAAATGGCCAAAAATGATGTAGCCGTGCTGCACCCCGGCCCAATCAACAGGGGCGTTGAAATCACCAGCGAAGCCGCGGACGGCCCCAATAGCCTGATACTAAGACAGGTTGCCAATGGCGTGCCTGTCAGGATGTCGGTTCTGTACTTGCTGGCGGGCGAGAAAACTTAAAGCAGCCCAACTTTTTTAGGATTGAACTGCTTTAAGGTGAGCCTGTAAGCCGGATTCTGTTAAAGAACGCCATTCATCTGGGACGGCAGTCGCCTGCCGCCTCTGGCAACCTACCCGCCGACTCGACCGGGTCAATCTTCCACCCCTTGCAGGGTACGTCGGCCTATTTGGTCTTGCTCCCCAGGGGGCTTGCCGTGCCTGCGCCGTTACCGACGCAGCGGTGGGCCCTTACCCCACCATTTCACCCTTACCCGCGCTTTCACCCTTACTCGCGTTAAGAGCGACCACGGGCGGTATATTTTCTGTTGCGCTTTCCGTCGGATCACTCCGCCCAGCCGTTAGCTGGCCTGGCACCCGCCTTCAGGGCCTCGGCCCTGAAGATTTTTTCGGAGTCCGGACTTTCCTCTGCATTAATAAATCTGAATACAGCGGCGCCCCAGCCCACACATAAGAGTATCATGGATTCCGCTCCACAAGTCCAATGCGCGGATGCGCTTAAACGACTAACGCTTTTGAATTATCTGACCGATATAGTTAAAATGCCTGTGGAAGACCAACTCTCAAAATGGCAGGGAGCTGATTCAGACGCCTGTTCAGCCGATAAAGACTTTTCTGATGGCGAATCTCTTAAAAAAAGAATAGCCGATCTTGAGGGCAAGCTGAGTAGGCAGGACCACCAGCTATCTGTGTTACAGCACCTGGCGGGTGTTTTTGCCACCATGCCCAAACCCAACCAAATAGGCAAAATGCTGCTGGAATTGTTTTGCAGGGAGCTTCACGCGGTAACGTCTATGGTATGGCTCAAGGGCAGATACTCAGACGTTTTTCGCCCGCTTTCAGGGGTTGGTCTGAATAAAAGGGTATGCAGCGAATGGAAACTCCCTGCGCCTAACCCGTTTCCTGATACGCACATGCTCCTGTTGCGCCAGCAATGGCTGGAGAAACAGACTGTTTTGCCCCATATGACGCCGCTGTTAGGGCCAGGCGGCAATTTGGCTCTTTACTATCTTCCCTTTGAATACAACGCTGCCTTGATGGGTTTTGCCATCATGGGGATAGACCCTGACCATTCCATAGACGAGGAAGAGGAGAATAACGCCCTTGAGATATTGGGACGTCAGGTGGGCGCGTCAATTTATAATTCGCACTTGTTCCTGAATTTGAGCGATCAGCGGGACGAATTGAAATACAAGACAGACGAGTTGGAAAAGGCAAATGAATCTTTGATGAAAATGGATCGCTTCAAAAACGAATTTCTCGTTATTACCAGCCATGAGTTAAGAACTCCGCTCACCGGCGCGCTGGGGTTTATAAAGCTCGTCATGGAAGGCATGTACCAGGACGAAGAAGAAATGCGGCAGATGCTGCAAGACAGTTATTCTTCCGGAAAGTACTTGCTAAAGCTGTTGAATGACATTTTGGATTTGGCCAAGATTGAATCAGGTAATCTCAAGGTTGACTTAAGGCCGGTTTCGGTTAAAGACAGATTTGCTGAAATAAAAACCATAACGCACAGCCTTCCCAGAAAATCCAATGTGGCAATTCACTGGCCGGACGATTTAGAGTCGCTTCCCGACATAATTGCCGATCCTGACAGGTTCAGCCAGGTAATGATAAATCTATTGTCCAACGCCCTGAAATTTACCCTTGAAGGCTCGGTGAGCGTCATCGCAGAGCGCGATATCGGATTTATCAATTTTTCCGTGATAGACACGGGCATAGGTATTTCCCTTGAAAATCAAGGCAACTTGTTTCAAAAGTTTGTTCAGGTTCATTCAGGACACAGCCGCGGATTCAGCGGCACGGGCCTGGGCTTGCTGATATCCAAACACCTGGTGGAATTGATGGGCGGCGCCATAGAGATACACAGCGAGGGCGAAGGACGCGGCGCGACTGTCAGATTCAGAATCCCGATAGGATAGATGGGCCCCCTTATTTCATTTGGTGGTCCCGGCGCGACTCGAACACGCGACCTTCCGCTTAATTGAATCACGTAATTCCATTTCTACATAGAATGTGCCATTTTATTTGAAGATGAGAATTGCGCTGCGTTGAAGCCTATCGTTGTAACTTGAGCTATTTCGAGCAGAAAGTGATGTCGCGCTTTTAAAATAATTTTCTGCTTCAAGATTGCGGAACGCAATTTTGAAGCAGAAACGGTATATTTCCAATTCTAAATAGAAATAGCTTTAATTTTTACTTAGAATTGGAATGCGCGATACGGATGTCGCGCCGAAATGCGCAGCATTTCGAGAGGCAAGGCGAGACCACGCTCTCGCCGCAGCCGACTACTTCAAAATTGCAGGAGGCAATTTTGAAGTAGAAATGGAATAATCCCTATAGTTTGCAACTTGGATTGGAACGCCATAGTTTTTTGTGGGAAACAGGCAATAAATTGAAAAAAAATCTAAAGTTATTAGAAAAAATGACCGATTAAGATTATTGTAGGAGACAGAAATGAAGTTTCGGGAACTCGAAAAAATAATCAAGGCCGATGGATGGAGATTGCAAAATGTTGAAGGCTCACACTACCAATACACACACGATGAAAAACGTGGTAAAGTAACGATTCCGTACTCTAAAGGCGAATTAAGCCGAAAAACACTCAATTCAGCGCTCAAACAAGCTGGTCTGAAATAGGAGACAACATGAAATTTAGCTATCCCGCTGTTTTCTATCCTTGGGACGAAGACGAGGGAGAAGGATACACAGTCACAGTTCCCGACCTCCCAGGCTGCATGTCAGAAGGTGATAGTCTTGCTGAGGCTATCTTAATGGGCATTGACGCCGCTTCGGGCTGGATAAGGACATCATTGGAAGATGGTGAAGACATCCCCCCGCCCAGCCGAATTGAAGATATTAAACCCGACGAAGATATAGGCAGCGGCTTTGTAAACTGGATAGCGTTAGACATCGAAGCCTACGCAGAAAAATACGGCTATCCCTTACCAGTCCATGCTTAAATAATGACCCGCCGAGTCACACTTCCCGAACCATGGCGCTCCCTGGCCGAAGAGG
>JAISSN010000125.1 GCA_031273105.1 Holophagales bacterium
ATTACTAATCCTGTATGGAAATAAATGGGAGTTATCCCTTTAATTTTCTACTTAACTTATTACTTACGGAGTAATTCATGAACAAAACTACAAAGATCAACAATATCTATTCAATCAAAAGAGAAATTCTATGAATAATAAATAAAGCAGAATGAATACAAAAAAATGTCACAAAATGAATCAATCATTAATTTATTCAATACCATTACCATTGTGGCGGACATCCTGATCATCCGCGAATTCGCCATGAAAGACAAAGTATGAACATAAACTTTGCTATATTGTCACTCGTCTTTGCCCTCTTTGCAGTTGGGCCGATAGTAATTTCCAGTTGGTTAAAAAAACGACCAAGAAGACGGTCTGAATCTATGCTCTTAATGCATATCTTAAAAAATAACGCCACTTCAAGCGATGATGGTGCTAAACTGGGAAAAGAATACAAAGCAGGTATTCAAGATCCATCGGTAGCCTCCTATTTGAAAGCTGTAAAATTTGACGCTGTAGGTTTCGTTCAACACATGCAACAAGTATCATCAAACGTTGGTTTGCGCAAAATGGGGTTGGAGAGAATAGAGGTTGAGCTTGCTGAAGCAAGAAGGGGTAGATATGATCAGTGAAGATACTCCAAAAACCTATGAACAGTGCTTGGTAGAATTGAAAGCACTTGCCGACAGCGGTGCGCTTGACTGGGCGTTGGAGAGAGAGGTAAACGAAGGGCGAACCATTGAGCCATCAGACCTAAGATTTGCGCCGGGCTTTCTTGCAAACCATTTTGAGATAATCCGCAATGCCTCCGAAAAAGAGTGACGAAAAAATATTTGAATATGCAGCGGAGATATGCGCTGGGTTTGATCAATTCAAATACAATGGCAACTATAAGAATATTCAGATCAATCATCTTACGGTCGTAACAGAGGGGTGAATGGTTTGAACCCAGAAATTAACAATTACCAATTCTTGTGTGTGTGTGTTTTCAATGGGAAGGGGATAACATGACTGTTCAACATGAATTTCTTGAGGACGTGGTTCTTGAGAGGATGCTTGCAGGAAATGTCTGGACTAATCTGCCTAAGCGCCGTTTTCTCTACGACAATCTTTACGATTTTGGCAACGCTTCAGCCGAGACAGCCAATCTCAGCTTTAACATCTTGTGCCATTTTCTTAGCAGTGGCGTGGCTCGTGCTTTGCACCATGAGTTTATTCGGGATTTCCTGAATGATTTGCCGTATAAAGGTGGGACAATCAAAAACCAGGACATAAGAAACTGGTTGGATAGATTTACGCCTATCGGAGAAGCTGAACCCCCCAAGGATATTCTTGAAGCACTCGGGAAGCCCAAAGAAGACGTTGAAGCTGTGTAGAGATTTTCAAATGAATTTAATTCACCATCGTCATTTATTAGTATTTCAGATTTGTTACTCGACACTCCAACTGAATCCAAAGCTTATGCCGAGAAACTCAATGCCATCATGTCTCGATGAAATAATTGAAGACCTGAAACAACCTGATTTTAGCTTTTGTTTTAATTGTCAAAAGGTCATTAGAATACACAACATTGAATTGTTTAAAAAAGACAAATCTAATTTACTTACAGATTT
Organism: Holophagales bacterium; assembly: GCA_031273105.1. Classification (GTDB taxonomy): domain Bacteria; phylum Acidobacteriota; class Holophagae; order Holophagales; family Holophagaceae; genus WRHW01. The sequence continues at coordinate 1,599 of JAISSN010000125.1, forward strand.
GGATTTCCCTTTGATTGGTTTGATTCCTTCAGATGAAGAAGGCCAAGGTGTTCCTGATCTAGTAGTTGTTGCCGAAGAACCATATTTGGGTCTTGAATATACTCTTCATATCCCTCCAAATTTACGCTATCGTCAGATGGAGATGCCTCGCTTTTGAGGGTGTGCATAAGGAAACCGTCTTCTAAAACTATCTTTATCATCTGTTTGGCTGTTTCATGCGGTGAAAGGCTACCACATTTTGGCATGGGGGTGGGTTTTTTCTTTAGTTCAAGAAGAGTGCCAAGAGGCAGTAGTCCGATTAGCAGAATACTCAAAATTGGTAATAGTGTTAGAGAACTCATTTTTTTATTCTTTCTTTATCAGGGAATTGGTTTAGATTGTGATTTTGGTGATGGTTTGTTTGTATTGTTTAATGGTGGTTTGGTTGTTTTGGAAGTTATTGATTGATGTTGTATAGTTGTTTGAGGTTCGGGTAATTGATTTGATTTTTCGATTACTTTGAAAAGGTATTTTTCAGCGTGATCCAGGTCTTTCAGTACTGAATAGTCTGTTTGGAATGAGGTCAGGTAAGCTGGTCCTGGTAGTGTCAGCAAGTGTAAGTATTTGTATCGGTCAATTGCTTTGGCGAATTTGTCTGGTGGTGCGTCCAGCATTTTTTTTGCGGTTTCTGTTTTTCCCATAACTTCCATTTTAGCTAAAAATGTTTCTATTTCTTTACCTATTCCGTATTCAATGTATTTTTGTGGTACGATTGGTTTTGATTTTAGTAAAACTTCATGTTCCAAGTTCATAATTTTTCCTGTCATTAGAGCATTATGAATTGCTTTCATTGTTTCTTCATTAATAGTTTTTAATGTTGGATTTGCTTTTTGTTTATTGTATTCAAATAGTATAACTTCTAAATTAAATCTATATTTTGATAGAATTTTGGCTTGTGGATCATCTGTGATCATCTATACACATTCTGATTGGGATTCCTCGCCGCCATCTCCTCCCAAAGGCGTTGAAGGCTCAACAGGCGTTCAGGATAGGGTATATCCAGCGCCTCGTCCTCTGGGTCAAAGGCCATCGGGTCTTCAATCCACTCTGGCGGAAATTCAGGAAAAACCTGGCGCAATAACTCCCTGCCAAGGCCCCGGACAGACAGGGTTCTGATTCCGGGCGTATCAATCAGGACGCCGCCGTATGGCGTTTGCAGCCAACACGCTGAGGTGGTGGTCTGCCGCCCAGTTCCGTATTTGCTTATATCTCCTGTTTTTAGACTGCGTCCTGGCAGCATGGCGTTTATCAGCGTACTCTTGCCAACGCCGCTGTGTCCTATTAAGACCACCGCATGGCCTTGCAGGAGAGCCTTTATTTCATCCAGCCCATTTCCGTTTTTGGCGCTGGTTTCAATAATTGGCAGGCCCATCTCCCTTAGCGGGTCAAGCTCCGGCAGCGTGTCCTTTGGGCTTGCTTTATCCCTCTTAGTGACAATTATTCTGAAATCAAGGCTTGCGTCCAGAGCCAGCGCGTAAGCGCGTTCCAACAGGCCAGGGCGCAGGGGCGGGTCTGTCACTGCGGCGCACACCCAAAGTTCATCGGCATTCGCGCAGACCAACTGCCAGGGTTCGCGGTCGTCAATGCCCCCCCGTTTCAACAAACTGCGCCTCGGCAGTACCGCCACCACTTGCGCTTTGGGCAGTCTGTCTTCAACAGTTTCTATGGGTGAATTGCTGAAATAAACCCTGTCGCCGCAGACCAGCTTGACGCCCTTGAGCTTGCCGGCGAGGGTTGCGCGTATCTCAGAGCCGTCGCCCTGCAGCAGGTCCACCCATTGGCTGTGGCGCTGTCTAATTGTTGCCAGCGGCAAATGCTCCCACTGGGACGGGTCAGGCAAGCGCAGCATGGCGTCCGGGTCATGGGCCTCAACCTCCGTCGCCAGCCTTTCCGCCCTGACCTGGCGGCGTTTGCTGTCAACCTTTCTTTCGCGCTGGTAGTACTCCCCTCCATCCAGATCATCGGCTTCCCTGCTCTGGCCAAGGCGGAATTTCTTGCGGGCCATTCTGTAAAGCCTCCCTACGCCCTGCCCGCAAACTCTCCTGTCTCTGTATTCACCTTCACTTTCTCGCCTTCTTTGATGAAAAGGGGTACGCGGATTTCTATACCTGTTTCTAATTTCGCCGACTTGGTGACGTTGCCCGAAGCCGTATCCCCCCGCGCCCCAGGCTCGGTGTACGTAACCGAAAGCTCCACATGAGGAGGTATCTGCAAGCCTATAGGGTTCCCATTGAATTTTTGAACCTGAACTATCTGACCGTCAACCAGAAAATCCAGGGCGTCTCCAACCATTTCACCACTAAGGGACAGAGTTTCAAAAGACTGCTGATCCATGAAGTGGGCGCCGTCGGCGTCGCTGTACAAATAGCTGGCGGGTACAACCGCTAAATCGGGCTGTTGAAACTTTTCGCCCGCCTTAAAGGTTTTATCAAATACGGCCCTCGTCAGCAGGTTGCGCATCTTGAGGCGCACCAATGTTTGACCGCCCCTGGCCGTGGGCGTTGAAACTTCAGCGTCAAGGCAGTGATAGGGAATGTCTTCAAATTCAAAAAACATCTTCCGCTTGACGTTGATAGCTTCGATGACGCCGCCCATATAGCTCCCTGGTTTGATAAACGCCCCGTGGCGTTACATGGTTCAATTTTAGCGCGATTTGAAATTATAGCTCAGAAAATGGCGCATGGTTTTCTTTTGAGATGAGCTATATTCAATTTCCGCGAGACCACGACAGTTGGTATGCGGAGCCTTGCCGTAGTTCTAAACGCGCTTTTTTGTCAGGCTTTCCAAGCGTGTTGACTATAGAATTAAACCTGAGCGGCGGCGCAAAAAGCGTGTTTCCCGCCAACGGAGGATATATGGCACACGAACCAAAGGACTACGGCCATCTGAAAGGCAGCTTGAAGGGACTCTCGGACAGTCAGCTTGAGCAGCACTTCACCCTATACAAGGGGTATGTAGCCAAGCTCAATGAAATTGAGGCAAGGTTGGCGGAAACGGCCAATACCGCGCCCAACTACAGCTTTAACGATTACAGCGAACTCAAGCGCCGGGAGGCCGTAGCCTTTAACGGCTCGTTTTTGCACGAGCTGTACTTTGAAAACCTGGGCCATGACAACACAGTCGCGCCTGAATTGCAAAGCGCGCTTGATGCCCGGGGCGGTCTCGAAAAGATAATAGCCGACCTGAAAGCGGCGGCGCTGTGCGGCCCCGGCTGGGCGCTGCTCACGCACAATAGACGGGACGGCAAGCTGCACACTTATTTCATAGCCGAGCACCACCTGGGCCTGCCGATAGAGCAGGAACTATTGATTGTTCTGGACAGTTGGGAACACGCCTTCATGGTTGACTACGGCATCAAGCGCCCCGACTACCTCAGCGCCTTTATGGAAAACATCAAGTGGAGCGAGGTATCCAGACGCTTTATTTACGCTCGCAGATAAGGCTCAGACGGTTAGCGGATCATGACTGGAATCCCACACGATGCCTGACACGCGCCTCTTTTTAATTGATTCATTCAGCTTGATATTCCGCGCCTACTACGCAAACATGAAATTAAAAAACGGCGCGGCTTTTACATTTACAAGGATGCTGCTTGCTATTTTAAGGCAACATGCTCCAAGCCGCATAGCCTGTGTTTTTGATACGTCAGCGCCCACGTTCAGGCATGAGATGTATCCTGAATATAAGGCAAACCGCTCTGAAATGCCCGAAGATTTAAGGCCCCAGATACCGTTAATCAAAAAGCTGGCCCAGGCGTTGAATGTTAAAATTGTAGAATTGCCGGGGTTCGAGGCGGACGACGTCATGGGTACCCTGGCCGTGGCCGCAGCAAATAGTAAAATTCCGGTCGCCCTTGTTAGTCCGGATAAAGACCTGCTTCAGCTTGTTGATGATACCAGCGATATAAAAGTATTAAAAAATAACAAAGACGGCGATCTGTGGATAGACCGCGCCGCCGTAAAAGAAAATTTTGGCGTTTGGCCTGAACAAGTGGTGGATTATTTAACGCTGGTTGGAGATTCCAGCGACAACGTAAAGGGAGTGCCGGGGATAGGCGAAAAGGGGGCCAAGGCGTTGCTGGAAACCCACTCTACGCTTGAAAACCTGCTGGCCTCTCGTGAAAACCTTAAACCCAAACAGCGCTCCGGCATTGAAGAAGCAACGCCATGGCTGTATTTGACCCGCACGCTGGTCACCATAAGGACAGACCTCGCATTGCCCGTCGGCGTCAACGAACTTGCCTACTCTGGCTGGGACGTAAGCGCCGCCCTTGCCGTTTTTAAGGAGTTGGGCTTTGAGACTCTCGTAAAAGAATATATTTCAGAAGCCCCCGCGCCCGTAGCCAAGCGCCGCTACACCTGCGCCAAATCCATACGGGACGTTGAGGCGGCTGTTTCAGAGTGCCGCAAGGCTGGCAAATTTGCCCTGGACACAGAAACCACCAGTCTGGAGGCCGCCCGGGGACATTTAGTCGGCGTCAGCATGGCCTGGCGGGCAAACGAGGGCTTTTATATTCCCCTGGCGCACCTGGTTTCTTCAGGGGGCGATGAAGGCTCGCTGCCGGGGCTTTTTGAGGAAGCCGGTCTGCCCGAATCCCTTTTAGATCTCAATGGCTGTCTTGATAAATTTTGGGAAAAACTAGCCCCATACCTGGACTCGCGCAACCTGCCCCTGCCTGGTGTATGGAATGTGCTCGCGCCTCTCTTCGCGGATTCAAGCGTAGGCAAATATGGCCAAAACATCAAGTACGACCTGCAGGTACTCGCCAGGCATGGCTTAGAAGTAAATGGGATAACACACGACAGCATGGTTCTGAGTTTTGTCCTGGGGAGCGCCAACAGGCATAACCTGGACGATCTATCCGTAAAGCACCTGGGCATAAAGCCAATATCCTTTGAATCCGTAGTGGGCAAGGGCAAGGCGCAACTGCGCTTTGACCAGGCCAGCTTTGACCAGGCAGTTCAGTACGCGGCTGAAGACGCGGATTTAACATTACAGCTCGTGGAAAAACTGGCGCCCCAGCTAAAAGACGAAAGCCTCAGGCGGCTTTACAACGAGGTTGACCTGCCGCTGGTTGAAGTCCTGGCAGATTTAGAAGGTACTGGAGTCCGCATTGACCTGGACGAATTGGATAAATTGTCCGCCCGCTTCAATAAGGAAAAAGCCGTTGCGGAGGCAAGCATCTTTGAACTGGCGGGCGAGGTGTTCAATCCAGCAAGCCCGCTTCAACTTGGGCGGATACTCTATGAAAAGCTGGGCCTTCCTGTACTCCAGCGCACAGCCAAGACCAAAGCGCCCAGCACCGATGAAGACGTGCTGCAGGAGCTGTCAAAGCTGGAAGGCGGCGAAATAGCCCAGGCGCTATTGCGCTACCGCCAGATGTCAAAGCTGCTCGGCACTTACGTCGAAGCCCTGCCCCAGTTGATAAACCCCATAACGGGAAGAGTGCATACTAAATTACACCAGGCGGCTGTAGCCACGGGGCGCCTGGCTTCCAGCGAACCCAACTTACAGAATATACCCATACGCACTGAAGAAGGGCGGGCCATTCGCGGCGCCTTTGTTCCAGAGCCAGGCTGGGTTCTGTTAGACGCCGACTATAGCCAGATTGAACTGCGCGTGGTGGCGGCGCTGGCAAAAGACCCTATACTTTTGGGCGCCTTTGAGCGCGGTGAGGATATACACAGAAGAACGGCATCTGAAGTTATGGGCGTCGCCATGGAAGACGTAACGCCAGAACAGCGTGGCCGCGCCAAGGCCGTGAACTTTGGCCTGCTGTACGGCCAGGGAGCCTTTGCCCTTTCAGCCGCCCTGGGTATAAGCCACTCTGAAGCCAAAGCCTTTATAGAGAGCTACTTTGAGCGTATGCCCGCCGTTGCCAGATGGATAGACGAAGCAAAGGCGCAGGCTATTAAAAATGGCTATGTAAAAACCGCCTGGGGCCGTACGCGCAGAATCCCTGAATTACTCAGCGCCAACACCCAGTTTAGGAACCAGGGCCTGAGAGAGGCCGTCAATACAATAGTGCAGGGAACAGCCGCGGATATCATGCGCCGCGCCATGGTTCGCTTACACAGAAGCCTTAAAGGACGCAATCTGAAATCCCGCCTGCTATTGCAAGTCCACGATGAATTGCTGCTTGAAGCTCCAATGAATGAAATAGCCGTCGCAACGGAGACTCTAAAAACAGCAATGGAGGACGCCGACGACCTGGGCAAGCTGGGAGTACGTCTTGAGGCCGAAGTAAGAAGCGGAGCCAGTTGGCTGGAGTGTAAATAGTTTTATTCGAGAGTGGCGGAAAATGTTTCAGCGGTTTTGCAAGCGGCTTCAACGACTATAAATCAGCGGTTATTGCGATGCGAGCGCAGAAGAAAACAGACGGGCGGGGCCAGATACGCCTTGCGGATATTGGCTTCAAGAGGGCCATGGACGCCCTGTGCCGGGAGTACCAATCGGACAAGGCTCTTCAGGCCGATCCCATTTCTATCCCGGCCGTCTATAAAAATGCCATTGACAAAGAGTTTGTATCCTGGATTGCCGCCCACCTGGCGTACGGGCGCGTAGCGCCAATGCAAAGGGC
>JAISSN010000139.1 GCA_031273105.1 Holophagales bacterium
GTGTGATTTAAATCACAGATAAATGTTTCATTAGTCACTGAACGCAGAGCCAAACTTGTAAACCCCGGCAATCCGCAAGGTTGCTGATGAGTCTGGCTTGTACCTGATTGTAACACTACTTGCGTCCCTCGTGATAAAGCAGGGGAAATCCCCACGCACAATCAAATCAAAAGTGATAATTTTTGTCAACCCCTTTTTTTAAAATTTTTTTTCTGTCAACACTCTCGAAAATTGTAAGCCTAACTGTTTGTTCTGATGTGGTAAAATTATTTGTTGTGAATGGCGGTATCTTTGCGCTCCACCCAAAGTAATGCGTCCAAACGAGGCAAGCGGGCGCGGCGCTATGGGCGCTGGGCGGAGAGGGCGACGCTGTGGCTACTTTGGCTGCGAGGATGGGATTTGGTGGCCTGGCGCTGCAAAGTGGGCCGCTATGAGATGGATTTATTGGTGTGCAGGGGCGATGAATTGCGCCTGATTGAGGTCAAAGCCAGGAAGCCGGGCGCGTGGGTCAATGCCGACATAGCCCTGACTAACGAGCAACGGCAGCGCCTGCAAATGGCATTGCGAATATGGCTGGAGCGCGTCCCGTGGCCATCAGCCATTACATTTCAGCGGGTTAGCTGGTCTGGTCCGCGCGCTAAGTTTCACGACGCCGAAAAATGGGAATCGCTGGCAATTGGCGGATATGGCCAAACACGGTGATTCGGTAATCTTGAAATTGTTAAAAAAAACCGGCAAATTTCCAATTCTGTTGCCGTCGCCGCTGTCACTTCGCCTTCAGGCGGTCTATCGCCAGGGAATAAGCGCCCAGCGACACCGCGCGGCCGGCGCCCAACCTGGATATGGCTACGCCGACGCGCTTTTTGGGATCATACGGCACGGAGCGGGCGCTGCCGGGAACTTGCACCATGACGGCTTGTCCGCGAATAAACTCGGCTCGCTCCTTCGGGTTCTCAAGATTAAAAACCGTCAAATACGTGCGGGGAAATACGTCCCCTCCCGTTACGCCCACCAACTCGCGGTTCATTTCAGCCACCATCGTGGGCAGAAAGTGTTTCCAGGCCCCGGTGAGACCACCGCCGATAACCACAAGGCCGTCAACCAGCGTGACGGCGTTGGCGGCCGCGTCGCCCGCCACTTCGCCGAGGCGCTCAAAAGCGTATTTAGCCGCGTCTGGGTCGCCCGGCAGCGCACCCTCCGCAATGGCGGCTATATCCCTTGGCTCAGGTACAGATTCTATGGCCCGCCCTGTTTTTTCAGCGTACGCCCGCCTGACGGCGCGGATTGATACGCCCTCTTCGGCGCATGAATCCCTGTCGAGCTTATTGCGCAAGCACCGTATCTCGGCGGCAGCGCTGTTATCGCCTAAAAGCAGGCGTCCGTCTGTGACGATGCCCGCCCCAAAGCCAGTGCCAAAGGTGAGGCCCAATAAATTTCTGAATCGCTTTTGGCTTCCGCTTGCCGCCAATTCAGAATTTATCTCCGGCAATACGCCGCACATGGCTTCGCCATAAGCAAATAGGTCGCCATCGTTATTTATAAAAACAGGCACATTGAAAAAATCTTCCAGCATCGGCCCCAGAGCCACGCCGCCGCGAAACCCAGGCAGGTTCCACAAATCGCCTATTATGCCGTTTGCGTAGTCCGAAGGCCCGGGAAAGGCAAAGCTGATGGCGTGTATCTCACCGCCAGCCGCTTCTTTTTGGCGCCGGAAGCCATCCAGGATATTTTTTAAACAAGCGGACAAGTCGTCGCCGTGGCTTGGCAAAATCAGCGGCGCCGCCACGTCTTGCTGATCCCTGACGGCATGGAACTCAAAATCGGTTCCGCCGGCGTCCAGCGTAAGAATGGTGGGTGAATTCATCATCTGTGATTATAGCAATTCGCCTTAAAAAACAGAATGCGCCCCAACAGGAACATTTTTTTGCCATGGCAACCGCCATACAACTATAATGAATCTTTAACGTGAGGTACACCCATGACCAAGTACGTATATTCCTTCGGCGGGGATCGCAATGAAGGCAGCGCGGCGATGCGCAACACCCTCGGCGGAAAGGGCTGCAACCTCGCCGAAATGGCGGGTTTGGGCATAACCGTGCCCCCAGGGTTTACTGTCATCACCGATGTTTGCGCTATGTATAACCAGGCGGGCAAAGCTCTTCCCGATGAAGTAGTGGGACAAATCCGCGAGGCCCTTGCCTGGCTCGAAAAAAACCAGGGGCGCAAACTGGGCGATGTTGAAAAGCCCCTGCTGCTGTCCGTGAGATCAGGCGCCAGGGACTCCATGCCGGGCATGATGGATACGGTGCTGAACCTCGGCCTCAACGACAAAACGGTGGAGGGCATAGCAAAGGCGAGCAATAACCCGCGTTTCGCCTTTGATAGCTATCGCCGCTTCATAATGATGTATTCCGACGTCGTCCTGAATGTCCACAAAGACCACTTTGAAGAAAAAATTGAAGAGCTAAAGATAAAAACAGGGAAAAAACTCGACACCGAAATCACTGCGGAAGAGTGGAAATCCCTCTGCGCTGATTTTAAGACCATCGTCAAGGCCAAGCTGGGCCGCGACTTCCCCCAGGACCCTTGGGAGCAGCTCATCGGAGGCGTCTGCGCCGTGTTCAACTCCTGGGACACTGAGCGCGCCATCCTCTATCGCCGCATGAACAAAATCCCCGACGAGTGGGGCACGGCCGTCAACGTCCAGACCATGGTCTTCGGTAACATGGGCGACGACTGCGGCACCGGCGTCGCCTTCACCAGGGATCCTGGAACCGGCGAGCCTTATTTCTACGGCGAATACCTGATAAACGCACAAGGGGAAGACGTCGTGGCCGGCATCCGCACGCCCCAGCCAATAACCAAGTTCCAGGGGGGCGAGAGGGGCCTGAAGAGCCTGGAAGAAGCCATGCCCAGCGTTTATAAAGAGCTGTACGACACTTGCCAAAAACTCGAAAAGCACTTCAAGGACATGCAGGATTTGGAATTTACCATTCAGGGAAGCAAGCTCTACATGCTCCAGACCCGCAACGGCAAGCGCACCGCCCTTGCCAGCATCCGCATCGCTCTGGACATGGTAAAAGAGGGCATGATAGACGAAGCCACGGCGTTAAAGCGCATCAAGGCCGACGACCTCACACAGCTGCTTGCTCCCATCTTTGACAACAAAGAAAAAGAAGCCTTCAAGAAAGCGGGCAAGCTAATGGCCAAGGGCCTCCCCGCAGGCCCTGGCGCCGCTGCGGGCGTTATAGCCCTTTCCGCCGAAGAAGCGCAGGAATTATCCCAAAAGGGGCCGGTCGTCCTGGTTCGCCTTGAAACATCCCCTGAAGACTTGGCGGGCATGGTGGCCGCCAAGGGCATCCTTACAGGCAGAGGCGGTATGACGTCCCACGCCGCCGTCGTCGCCAGGGGCATGGGCAAGCCCTGCGTTTGCGGCGCGTCCGCCCTGGTTATTGATACGGCCAGACGCACTGTCTCCGTGGAAGGCCTCACCCTAAAGGCCGGTGAAGACTATATCTCCATTGACGGGAGCGTTGGCGAAATCTACGCGGGTAAATTGAAAGACTTCCCCTCAGAAGTTGACCAGGTACTCATTGATAAAACCATTAAGGCAGAGCAGAGCGAAACCTATCAGCGGTTTGCCACAATCATGTCCTGGGCAAACAAGAACCGCACGATGAAAGTTCGCACCAACGCCGACACGCCTCACGATTCCCTGGTCGCCAGGGCCTTTGGCGCTGAGGGCATCGGCCTTTGCAGGACAGAGCACATGTTCTTTGAAGGCGAGCGCATCATCGCCGTGCGTGAAATGATACTCGCCAATGACGTGCAGGGCCGCAAGACTGCCCTTGCCAAGCTCCTTCCCATGCAGCGCAAAGACTTTGAAGGCATCTTTGAAGCCATGAACGGCCTGCCCGTAAATATCCGTCTCATTGACCCGCCTCTTCACGAATTTGTACCCCACGGCGAAAGGGGCCAGCTTGAAATGGCAAAGGCTCTTGGACTTTCCCTTGAAGAAGTCAGGCAGCGCGTTGAAAAGCTGCACGAGTTCAACCCGATGATGGGTCATCGCGGCTGCCGCCTCGGCATCACCTACCCTGAGATCATCCGTATGCAGATGCGCGCCATAGCCGAAGCCGCCATAAATGTTGAAAAGAAGGGTATCAAGGCGGCGCCCGAAGTCATGGTTCCCCTGATAGGCACGGTCAGGGAGCTTTCCTTCACCAAGGCCGAAATGCTTGCCGAAATAGCAGAGATAAACAAGGAACAAGGCGCCAATTTCAGTTGCCCCATAGGCACCATGATTGAAATACCCAGGGCTGCCATAACAGCCGACCAGGTCGCCGCAGACGCCGATTACTTCAGCTTTGGGACAAATGACCTCACGCAGATGGGCTTTGGCTTCAGCCGCGACGACGCGGGCAGCTTTTTGCCGGAGTACGTAAACAAAAAGATACTCGAAGACGACCCATTCCAAACCCTCGACCAGCAGGGCATTGGCGAATTAGTGCGCATCGCCTGTGAAAAAGGGCGCTCCGTCAAGGCCGACCTCAAGTTGGGCGTCTGCGGCGAACACGGCGGCGACCCGCGCTCCGTCAAGTTTTTCTTCAAGTGCGGCTTGAACTACGTGAGTTGCAGCCCCTTCCGCGTACCCATAGCCATAGTCGCTGCCGCCCAGGCCAGCTTAGAAAATTAGAATATAGTCAATCAACCTGAAAACAGGACAAGCCCTGTTTTCAGGTTGATTGAAAAAATCTGGGCTTGGCCTATCTTTGGACGACGCCCTGATGGATTGTTTTTAAGCAGTCCCGGCTTCCGAGGCAACTTTCTATACAAGGCTTTTCGAGATTCATAGATATAAAAATTCGGGAATTCAGGCTTATACCTGGAACCGGTCTAATACAAGAACATCGGCTTGCCTTCTATATGCCTTATCTTAGGGCGATAGTTGTCGCAATCGTAGAGCTCGTCAACGTCAACGCGTTTTTTACCAGTGCTGATGGTGGTGATGGGGATGCTTGTGTACGTGCCGTTCCGCAGGGCTACCAGGCGGTTGCTGGCGCCCCTCTTGAGAAGGCTTACAGCCATTTTTGCGTAATTTACGGCAACCATCAAATCCAGGCTGTCCGGCGCTCCGCTGCGCATCAAATAGCTTACTTGCTGGTACAAAATGTTTTCGCCGGTTAGCTGCTTGAGCGCCTCGCCCACAACCAGGCCAATGCCGCCCAGTTTCTTGTGTCCGTAGGCGTCTTCCTGCCCGTACTCCACAACCTGGCCTCCAATCATTGAAGCGCCTTCGCTTATGGCTATCATCGCGTAATTGCTGGGGTTATTGCGCTTGTCATCAAGTATCAGCCTGGCCAGTTTTTCAACGTCAAAGGGAACTTCGCTTATGATGCTGCGCTCGGTACCGGAGAGATAGCTGGCCAGCAGACTGGTTTCACCGCTGTAGCGCCCGAACAATTCAATTATGGCTATGCGCTCATGGCTGCCGCTGCTGGTGCGTAGTTGATGGATAAAATCCACGCTGCGCGTAACTGCGGTGGAAAAGCCAATGCAGAAATCAGTGCCATAGACGTCGTTATCCATGGTTTTTGGGATGGCGACGATGTGAAAGCCTTCCCGATGCACGCGCTCCGCGTAGCTGAGCGTGTCGTCGCCGCCTATGGGGATGATTGCCTGCATACCAAGTTTTTCCAGATTTTTAAGCACATGGGGCGTAAAGTCAAAAGGCCCCTCTGCGTCCATGTTGACCTGGCATTTTAAAAAGTCCGGCACGGACTCTCTGGCAACGCGTCCGGGGTTGGTACGGCTCGTGTGTAAAAATGTTCCGCCAGACCTGTCAATGGTGCGCGTGTTTATCAGGTTTAACGGCATAAAGCACTTGTCGTAGCTTGATGGGTCGTCGGGGTTGTACTCCAGCAGGCCCGCCCATCCCCGGCGGATGCCTACAACCTCTATGCCTCTTTCGGCGGCGGCATAGACAACGGATTTAATGCAGGGGTTGAGGCCGGGCACGTCGCCGCCTCCGGTTAAGATGCCGATTCTCATATGGTCTCCATGGCCAGGCTTTTAACAATATTTAAATAATTGAAAATATTTATCCCCAAGCTCATGTTTGAGCCAAGGGACAACCTCGTCGCGTCGTTAGCGTACGCGATACGGCCGCTCGGCTCAATAATGAGATAGGAGACAGGGCTGTTTTCGATGATATAAGACAGACGGGCCGCCCACAATCCCAAATCCAAATCAACCGTCGGTTTCATATCAGGGGCCTCAGATAGGCGGCAAGACCCCTCAGCAGCATTTCTACAGCCAGGGCGCAAAGCACCAGCCCCATGAGGCGCTCTATAGCCTGAATAACTTGTTCGCCCAATATCTCCTTCATTTTCACAGAGCTTAAAAAGACAATCATACTCACGGATATTGTAATCACTAAAGCCGTTATCCATACAAGCAATTTGTTGGGGCTTCCGTGGGCAATCAGCATAACCGTCGCCATGGCTGAAGGTCCGGCGATCATCGGTATTGCTATTGGGACGATGAATGGTTCCCTGGCGTTGTGTCCCTTGCCGCCGGATGGTCCTTCCGGCGGAAATATCATGCGTATGGCAATCATGAACAGTATCACGCCGCCTGCCACGCGAAGCGACTCGTCCGTCAAGTGGAGTAAACCCAGGAAAGACCTGCCGAAGAGCATAAAAAACAGCAGCGCCCCAAAGGCGATGGCGCACTCACGAAAAACCACCGTTAGTCGTCTTGATGGGTGAACCTTCTGCAAGCCGCTGATGAAAATGGGAATGTTGCCAAGGGGGTCTGTAATCAGGATCAGCAAGACTGTCGCGGAAATGAATGTGTGTTCCATGAATTTCTATATTAGACTAGTTTTGCGGCTAGATTTTCAACTTTGTAAAAGTTGAACCGCGCGGTGCGCGCAGGCTGCGCTTGAAGTGTAGCGAGCCTGCGTTAGCAGGTGAACGGAACGGCAAGCGCAGACGTAACTTCAATGTGGATATGTGTCATGTCAAAGTTGAATTGCTCTAGCCTTTTCTCAGCCCCAATCGCTCGTTTAGAAGGGTTGAGATGGTTGCGAGGGCAACGAGGCAGTCAATCTGAGCCAGTGTTTAACCTGAATTACGCCCTCGCCGTTGGACATGCGCTCAAAGTGGCCGTGGATGTGGCGGAGCGTACGCAGTATTGACGACGCGTACC
>JAISSN010000149.1 GCA_031273105.1 Holophagales bacterium
AATACGTTGATTTAGGTGTCTCGTTACGAGTCAACACATAACGAGAAGCTTGAATTGCCAAAAATCCTTATGAAACATAGCTTTCTTGACATTCATCGTTATGTGTCGCGGGAATCCAATTTCCAGAGGTTTTGCAATTACCTCGTTATTGAGAGATTACCTGACGAACAGCCTCTATAACCTGATCCTGGTCGTCTTCCATCATGCCGGGCCACAGGGGCAGACTCAGCAACCGCTCGCCGCTCCACTCGCACTCTGGCAGACCCCCGGGCGGCAACGCGCCTGGGTTCTGGGCGTAGTATTCCCGGTAGTAGGAGTGTATGTGGGCCGGTCTGTAGTGGATGCCTGTACCGATATTTTCATCCCTTAACGCCTGCACGAAGGCGTCTCTATCCATGCCAACTATTTCGGGCAGGATTCTCAGCACGAACAGGTGATAGCAGTGCCGGCTGTCCTGGTCGCCTTCCCAGGGAAGCAATAGCCCGTCTATGCCGCTCAGACCCTCCAGGTATCGCCTGAACAAAATACCGCGCCGCTCATTAAAGGCGTCCAGCTTTTTTATTTGATGCAGACCTATGGCGGCCTGAATGTCCATGAAGTTGGCCTTGCGCCCAGGCTCCATCACTTCCGTATGGGGGGAACCGTCTTCGGCGAACCGCTTCCAGGCGTCCTTTTCGATGCCGTGAAACCTCAAACGCTTTACGCGGTTGACGTATTGCTCCTGATGAAGAGCAATGCAGCCGCCCTCGCCTGTGGTCAGATTTTTGTTGGGGTGAAAGCTATAGACGCTCATCACAGACCTGGGGTTAGCGCCGATCTTTATGCCTTGGTAGCACGCGCCCATGGCCTGCGCCGCGTCTTCAACCACCCACAGCCCATGTTTTTCGGCTATGTCCCAAATCGCGTTCATGGGGGCGGGCAGGCCCGTCAGGTGAATCGGGATTATGCCCACAGTTTTGGGCGTTATGGCGGCCTCAATTTTAGCTGGGTCAATGTTAAGCGTCTTGCGCTCGATGTCAACCAATACAGGTACGCCGCCCTGTAAAACTATGGTATTGAGCGTACTCGCCCAGGTCATGGGCGTAGTAATAACCTCGTCTCCTGGTTTTAAGCCCAGGACTTGCAATGCTATCTCCTGGGCTGTAGTGGCGCTGTTCATAACCAGGCAGTAAGGAATGCCGTTATAGCATTGCAGTTCTTCCTCAAACCGCGCTGATTTCGGCCCCGTGGTAATCCAGCCCAATTTGATTGAATCAATTATTTCTTCAATTTCCTCCAGACCAATCACTGGCCGGGTTAAAGGCAGAAAGTCGATCCGACGTAGGTAGGGCATGGGGACTCCAGTCATTATCGCAAGCGTTACTCTTCATAAATCCGGACGAGCAGGCCTGAGCGCAGCTTAGGCTCGAACCAGGTTGATTTAGGGGGCATGATCTGACCAGCGTCGGATACGGCCATCAGTTCTTCGAGTGATGTGGGGAACATGGCAAAGGCCACCGCCGCTCCTTCTTTAACGCGCTTTTCGAGTTCTTCCATGCCCCGGATGCCGCCGATAAAATCAATGCGCGTATCTGTCCTGGGGTCTTGTATGCCGAGGATGGGCTGCAGCAGGTTATCCTGCAGAATGCTCACGTCCAGCGATTTAACAGGGTCGCTTTTCTCCCAGGCGCCGGGCCTGGCTGTCAGCAGGCGCCACTGGCCGTTGAGGTACATCCCAAAGGTATGAATATTTTTGGGCGCGCAGGTCTTGTTTGGGCTTACTTCAAATTTTTCCTGTACCTTAGCCATGAACTGCTCGACGGTCAGGCCGTTGAGGTCTTTGACGACGCGATTGTAGTCCATTACCTTTAGTTGGTTGTGAGGAAATACAGCCGCCATGAAGTACTCGAAAGGCTCTTCCCCTGTAGCTTCGGCGCCGAGGGCGGCGCGGCGGGCCTGCCCGTACCTGATGGCCGCGGCTGTGCGATGGTGTCCGTCGGCGATATACAGGGCGGGGATGCCGCTGAAGAGGTTTGTCAGTGAATAAATAACGCTTTCGTCGCCGATGACCCAGACCGTGTGCCCAATGCCGTCAGGCGTTGTTATGTCATATACGGGTTTTGTCTCTCTGGCTTTATTTACCAGGCCGTCAATGTACGGAACAGCGGGGTATGTGAGAAAAACGGGTTCAGCGTTTGCGCCTTGTTCGGTGACGTGGCGGGTCCGGTCGTCTTCTTTGTCTTTGCGGGTGTATTCATGTTTTTTAATCAAGTTATTTTCGTACTCCGCAACGGAGCAAAGGCAGACCAGACCGGCCTGAACGTGGTCGCCCATGCGCTGCTGATAGACATAAAAACACGGCTTGGCCTCCCGGAAGAGGACTCCGTCGGCGATAAACCCTTTCAGCGCGCTCACGCCGGCTGCATACACTTCATCGCTATGTTCATCAACGCCTTCGGGCAGGTTGATTTCAGGGCGTCCGACGCGCAGGAATGAGTGCGGCTTGCCTGCCGCCAACTGCCTGGCTTCCTTTGAGTTAATTACGTCATAGGGAACAGAGGCTAATTCGACGGCTAATTCGGCCTTTGGGCGAAAGGCACGGAAGGGCTTGATTTGGGACATGGCGCTCCTTTCAGGTTGTGAAAAAACATCGCCTAAAACACGCGAGGGTCAAGGCGTTGATTTAAGCATTCTCACATGAATGAAACCAATTCGGGCCAGGTTTTCATGTGACCGCGATCAACTGGGACTTAGCGCCCCATTTGTTAAATCTTTATACATAGCGGCGTTCAAAAGCACTTCGGTCAGCGGAATCTTGATGGTTTTGTTGGCGCGGCATACGTCTGTAAATTCGACACGCGAGCCTGTCCAACCCAATATTTTGTAAGCTGCGTCCAAGCCTTCAAATTCCTTAAATCCTGCATGGATCAGATCGCCTTCTTGAAGGTAGAGCATCCCTATGCCCTGGGGCGATTCAACCACAATTGTACAGCTCTTGCGCTCCCAGGCCATTAATTGTAGAAGGCTGTTCAGCGGTATCCCCTGAATAACGCCGTCGGGCTTACGTTCTCCCGCCTCTCTGATTTGATCTATCAGAACCGCCAACTTGACCGGTTTGGGAAGTATGCACAGCGCGCCAAGGAACATAGGAGCGTTCTGATGGGTGGTTTCCGCTAATCCAGTCATTACAAGCACAGGTATGTGGGGGTAGCGCTCATAAACAATGGAAATCAGCTCAAAGCCGTCCATTATGGGCATGTGGAGGTCTGTGACCAACACATTCACGGGCCGCTCTTTCAGGACTTCAAGGGCTTCGACGCCATTGCTCACAATGATGACTTCGTACCCCGACAACTTGCGGAGACCCGCACGGAACAAATTTTGGGTTGCCCTGTCGTCTTCGGCTAACAGCAGTAATTTATTGCCATTAGGCGCATTTACGTTTGCAACTTGGGGACTTTCCTCTGGGGCAGCCATGTTCACTCAATGATAACAGGTATCCAACAGGTATCCTGTTCACTCAATGATATGACAAGTTGAACTTCCATTACACTTAATTGTTTGAATTGTTTGAGGTAATTGCAAAACCTCTGGAAACGTTGCAAGCCAGCGTAGCAGTCACTGAAAAATGAGGGTCTGGCGCCCGCGTTCCTGGCAAATTCGGAGGTTTTGCAATTACCTCGTTTGTAAATTATTTTTACTATAAAACGCTCTAAAGCGTCCGCTTCAATACAAGCAGCGTTAATTCAGCATGCCGCAAAAAGCGGTTTGGAGGCCCCCAAAAGCCGGCGCCAACGCTTGTATATATCCACATGTGCTTGTATCGTTTAAGTCCGTATGGAAAATTGTAAAACAGCGGGATTATGGCGCTCCACGGGAAGTATTGGCC
>JAISSN010000018.1 GCA_031273105.1 Holophagales bacterium
CACCCTAATAAAAATGCCGCTGAACAACACAGCGGCAAGCAGCAAAAACCAAGAAACCAGATTGTGAAAAACGCTTGTAAGCGCTTTATTTACAGCATTTACGTGGGGGGGGTGAGATGTGTTTGTAAATTGCCACTTGGTTTGTCATACCATTGCCAACTGGTTTGTCATCTCAAACCAAATGGCAAATTTTTAAATCAAGCCGCCTAAATTTTATAAATTATTCTTACAGACCTCGGCATACCACGGTAGAAAACCGGCTGGCCATACCAGGTGAAGACGCGGCGGACAGAGTTATTAGTTAGCCGCTCCACCTCGTTAGCGATGCCTTGCGGCTCTGGTATTAAGTCTTGGCGGATAGGCAGACCCGCAAGGCGCAATATTATCTCAGCGGCCTGGGCGCATTGGATATTCTTAGAATCGCGCCTGTATCCAAAAGCGGCCAGTATTCCATTGGAGTACGAATAGCGGCGGCTTTGAAGTAATCCAAGCACCTCATCCAGCAGTTCCGGTCGCCATTTAAGCCCCGTCAACTGAAAGCCTTGCGGCGGGTTGTCTGGCGCGAAAGGCACAATCCTAAAGCCCGCGCCAGGGAACGACTCCATATAACACTCTGCGCCATCCAGCCGAACACCAATCCCAACATGCCCCCACTGGCTACTGCTCGCGTGGCGCACGATAGAGCCTATCGCGCCCTGGCCGCGCCAATAGAACAAATTTAACGTGTTTTGTCTATAGAGAGCGCCTTATTCACGATGGCCACCAGGTTGAGGCTCGCGCCCTTAGACTCCGCCTTGACAGCCTTGTCTATCAGCTCCTTTGCTATGCTCAGACGCTCGTCAAAGGTAAAGAACTCAGCAGTTGTTATCTTCACCCTATACCTGCCGTCAAACGAATCCATCTGATAGTTAGGCGTATTAAAGGTCTTGGTCTTGTGCTTTATTTCCTTGGCGCTTTCCGCCCTGAAATCGTCGAGGGCGTCCATACAGTCTTTCTTAAACTCAGTGAGGATGCCGCTGTGCGCCCTGGCGTTTTCCACCAGCTCCTTCACAAGCCGGTCGCGCCGCAAGTCAATCTCGTGGACCTTCGCCCGCGGAATCAACGCCCCCGTAGCGTCTTCAATATAGTCCTCTGCGTTAAACGTCTTAGCCATTTATAACTCCCCCTGGATTGGATTAACTCGTTTTAATGAGGTCTTGCTGTTCGGGTCATAGACCACGTAAATGCGCCGCACAACGGGCGTCTTAGGCCCAATGTCATTGACCAGCCTGTATTTGGCATGACTGCCTGGAATCGCGTTGTGGTTCTGGATTTTCTTGACAACCCCAACGCGCATCAGAGCCGATATAAAAGTCAGCGCGGCGGGGACATTCGCCTCCGTGACCATCGCCACGTCCGCGCAGGTGAACGTGACCATCACCCGCATGGCTTGCCACATGGCCGACCGCTTGGTTCCTACCGGGCTTTTGACGCTCTCTTTCCCCGCCGGGCGTCCCGCTCCCATTACTCATCCTCCGTGCCAAGGAACATTCCCTGATTGCCCCACTGCTTGCCGTCAATGCTTTTCCAGCCGTGGCCCTTGTGGGCCGCCATAACCCAGTCCGGCGCGTCCAGCTCGCCCCTTTTGAAAGCCTCTATATATAAGACAGACGCCTCGCCGACACACCTGCCGCAGGCCGCCTGGAACACCTTGAACCGACTGAGGTGCCAGGCCCTGGCGTTGTCCCGGTCAGTCTTTTCCCTAAACACAATTTCCGCCGGCGGATGGGCGGGTTGGTTTTCGATCTGGTTTTTATTAACAGTTAATGAATTTTGCCTTTCAATCTCAAGTTTGTAGTTTTTTGCCGCAACTTCGTATCGTTCAAAAAGTGATTCGGCGTAAATGCGCGTCTTGCCTGCGATTTTGATGGTTTTGAGGGGGGCTTTTTTTATGGCTTTATACATATTAGGCCGGTTGATACCGGCTAACGTTGCCGCCTTGGCAACAGAAAACGTCAAATCATGCTCAAACCAACGTAAACACTCGCTTTTTCTAGGAATACAAAGTTCTGTTCCAGGGATACAAGGGAGACAGTTTTTGTTGTCTCCCGTTGTCTCCTTTGTATCCCTGGGTTGCCGTGCTACCATATTTGTGCCATTGCTTCCTGTGTTTCAACTAGAAACACGATAATTTCAACTTGAAACAATGTCAACTCATTTTTTTTCAAAATTTTACATGATTACCCAAACCACGCCCGGACAACGCTTGACAATATTAAGAGAGTCTCTTGGCCTCTCTTATAGGGAATTTGCGTCTCCGTTAGATGTTTCGCACTCAACTGTCCGACGTTGGGAAATTGGCAAAAAAGAAGTAGATAGAGCGGTTGTATTAAATGTTTCAGATTATTACAAAGCGTCCATTGATTGGCTATTGACAGGCAAAGGCGAGATGATGGTGGGGGATAAAGCCAACATGGTGGCAGAAAGCGTAACGCCTCACGTGGCAGCGGATGGAGAGTATCTGAACATCCGTTTGGTTGACATGAAGGCCAGTGCGGGGCATGGCTCTATTGTTGAACTTGAGCCACTAAGCACTGCTTACCTGCTTTTCGGCAGACAATGGCTCCACGAGCGCATCGGCATTGCACACGAGAGGTTAGTCGTATTAAGCGTTGACGGCGATAGCATGACGCCAACGCTCAGCCCAAACGATTTAATAATGATTGACACCTCCGCTATAGAGCGAGGGTTCAAGGACGGCATTTGGCTTTTCAGCATGGACAACGCTGTCCACATCAAGAGGGTATCGCACCGGGGGCGCGGTCAGTTCGTGGCCAGCAGCGACAACAAGGAATACCAGCCATTCACACTAGAAGAACCTTATCATTTTATTGGCAGGCTTGTCTGGTCTGACAAACGCTGGTAATAATTGAAAATGGAGTCTTTATGGATTTTTCCGAGAAAATCAAAGCATTGGCTGATCGGGCGCAGAAAGTCAAGACCAGTTTGAACACAGAAGAGGCAACAAAGACCGCCCTTGTCATGCCTTTCATTCAGGCGCTTGGCTACGATGTTTTCAATCCGCTGGAGGTCGTGCCGGAATACGTTGCCGACGTAGCCGGACGCAAGGGCGAGAAGGTTGACTACGCCATCGTGCAAGACGGCAACCCTATCATGATTATTGAGTGTAAGGCTTGCGGAACAAACCTTAACGCGATCAATCGTGAGCAGTTGCACCGTTACTTTTTGACCGTGGAGTCCTGCATCGGCATATTGACCGATGGCCTGCGCTATCAGTTTTTTTCCCACGGCGATGACGGCAAAAACATGGACGTGTCGCCATTCATGGAATTTGATATTGAAAACATAGACCCCACGCTGCTCCCCGAATTACGAAAGCTCTGTAAGGGCAAATTCGATTTAAAAAACACCCTGGATACCGTCTGCGAGTTAAAGTTTAATCGCCAAGTAAAGCTGGCCCTCGCCAGCAACCTTGAAGGCCCAGACATGGATTTTGTTGACTACTTAATGACTAAGGCTGGTCTGAAAGGTCTTAGGCAGAAAACAAAGGAAGATCGCTATCTTCCATATACAAAACGTGCTTTTAACGAGTTTATAGCAGAGCAGGTTGATAGCAGATTAAAGTCAGCCCTGGCCGCCTCATCCAAGAAAGAGGACGAACCGCCTCTCCAAGCCGCGCCCCCTGCGGTTATTGATATAATCACCGAAAACGAGTGGCAAGCCCTTTATTTAGTAAAGTCTATATTAATGGGCATAATTGACACAGATCGTGTAACACTGCGAGATTTAGCTGGAACGGGCAGATCACAGGTCATCATGGACAACACCAGAACCAAGCCACTTGTGTTTCTGGAGTTTCAAAATGCAGACAAACTGATAGCGGAAATCGTGTCCAGCGTTCAAAGCAAAGAGCGCCAAAGCGTCCTGATAGCCAAAGTTGAAGACCTGTTGCAACATTCAGAAACAATCCGCGCCATCGCCCGCGCATACGCCGCAGGGAAGACCACCGAGACGTCTTAGCTCCATTTCAGACAACGAGTTGACAAACAAGTGTCAAACCCTTGCCGCTTGCGGCGGCGTCACCCCGGTGCCGATGAGTGACACGGTTGTCATTTGGTCGGACATTTCCTGACATTTTGTGACAACTTTTGCCACTTCATGACAAACCTGGTGGCAATTTCAGTTTTTGTTCTTTTCGTTCAAACCCGCATCATTCAAAGCGATGCGCCCCCCATGACAAACCTGCTGGCATGACAAACCTGTCGTCACCCCACAGTGTTGCATGAAGGTTCCCTACTTTTTTATTTTTTTTGGTGTAGGCGTATTTGTCAATATTTTTTTTTTGACGGCAAACTTCTTTTTGAGGCGGTCAAATTGAATTTGGGCGGGGCCGCTTACGGCGCTTTTGCCGTGCGCCCAATTATATAATGTTTTTGGCGATACGCGGAACAGCTTGGCCAGCTCCCCGACGCCCCCGGCCTCTTCGGCCAGGGAGCGCCATGGTTCGGGAAGTGTGACTCGGCGGGTCATTATTTAAGCATGGACTGGTAAGGGATAGCCGTATTTTTCCGCGTAGGCTTCGATGTCTAACGCTATCCAGTTTACAAAGCCGCTGCCCTGGTCTTCGTCGGGCGTAATGTCCTCAATTCGGCTGGGCGGGGGGATAGACCACTCTTTTTCCAGCGCTGTAAGCACCCAGCCTGAAGCGGCGTCAACGCCCATAAGAATGGCTTCAGCGAGGCTATAGCCACCAGAAACACAGCCCGGAAGGTCGGGAACGACAACTGCATAAGCGTCGCTCTCATCGTCTTTGTAAAAACAGGCGGGATAAGATAACCTCATAACAAAATCTCCTATTTAAGTTTAGCTTGTCGCAAAACATTTTTGACAACTACCTTGGGAACATCGCCTCCGTGGAACGGAATCGTCACAAGCCCTTTTTTGGTTGGATGCAAGTATTGATGATGCGAGCCGTTGACCCTATCCAGTTGCCATCCATCGGCCTTGATTATCTTTTCGAGTTCCCAGAACTTCATTTTTGTCTCCTACAATAATATTATCGGTCATTTTTTCTAATAACTTTAGATTTTTTTTCAATTTATTGCCTGTTTCCCACAAAAAACTATGGCGTTCCAATCCAAGTTGCAAACTATAGGGATTATACCGTTTCTACTTCAAAATTGCGTTCCGCAATCTTGAAGCAGAAAGTTGTTTTAAAAGCACGGCATCACTTTCTTTTCGAAATAGCTCAAGTTACATTGATAGACTCAAACGCGGCGCAATTCTCATCTTCAAACAAAATGGCACATTCTATGTAGAAATGGAATTAGAGCGGTTTAATTTTGAGAAGTAACTTTTTTACCAAAGCGACGTCTGCGCTTGCCGTTCCCTTCACCGCCTTACGGCGGCTCTCTTTTTTCTCCTATGGTTTTAGGCCATCATCATACTGACGGCGAGTAATTTTGATTTATAGCCTTTCCGGTTCAAACCCGCGTTCAGCAGTCAGGAGTGCTTGTGATGCTATAACTGCGGCTTTGAACCGGAAAGTAGCGCTGGCGCTAAACTTCATCTTTTTCCACTAGACATAATTGAATTACGTAATAACGCTAATATTTAGGGGAAGCGCTATAATGGGCATGTTTGTTTCTGACATGATGTCTCCTGTTTTTAACCTTATTTTACGAAGACGGATTTAGCCCCACCAGGTCCAAGAACCCGTTGCGCGCCGTTTATCCAGAGCGTGGCATAGCCACCCTCCTCGCCTGCAACATATACGTCATTGCCCGACACAAAAACAGAATTCGCTATTGAATAGTTACCTGAAAGCCGTTGGGGTACGCCGTTTTTCCATAGCGTGGCATAGTTGGCGGCGTATTCATTATCGTAAGCGGCCGCCCCTGCCACATATACGTCGTTACCTGATACAAAGACGGATTGAGTAACGCAATTGTAAGTGTCAAGGTTTTGCCTGACGCCATTTTTAAAGAGAGCGCCGACATAGCCATGATTGAGTTCGTGGTGCCCGTCTATTGTCACATAAACATCGCTGCCCGATACAAAAACGGAATTTATCCACACCACCCCCCAACCCCACCACTCCGCACTATAGGAGTGAGGGACGCCATTTTTCCAAAGCGCGGGTACTAAATCACCGCCGAGATCGGCGATCGGGCCGTCCTCCCATTCGTCCCATTCATACCCCGCTACGTACACATCATTTCCTGACACAAAAACGGAATACGCACGGGATTCTGGAAATGTGGTTGAAAGCCGTTGAATTACACCGTTTTTCCAGAGCACAGCATATTCTTGGTTACTGTCGTATTCAACCCCCGCCACATATACGTCGTTTCCTGACACAAAAACGGAATTCGCATTGGAGGAATATTCAAATGTGGTTGAAAGCCGTTGAAGTACGCCATTTTTCCAGAGCACAGCATATTTTTGGTTACCGTCGTATTCAAACCCCGCCACATACACGTCGTTTCCAAACACATAAACAGAACTGGCGCTCGAAGGGTAGTTGCCCACGTTATTGGGACGAAGCCGTTGGGGCATGCTGTTTTTCCAGAGTACGGCTTCGCCTCCTCCTATATTATTAAAATAGCTGTATCCCGCCGAATATACGTCTGGCTGCCCAGGCGCCATGGGTATTACGGTTACAAGGCATTCCGCCTTATAACCGCCGTCCTGAGTTGTTACAGTAATGGTCGCCGTACCCGCCGCAACGCCTATCACCAGGCCGTTGCCATCCACCGTCGCCGCGTTTGTATTGCTGCTCGCGTATAACACGGTTTTGTTGGTTGCGTCTGCCGGCTGCACGTTTGCCACAAGCGTTTCAGCAGTGCCCACGTTTATGGTTGTTTCGGCTTTGTTGAGTGACACGCCCGTTGTATAAATGGTGTCCGGGTTATAGTTGCTGCCTCTTACAAAGACGGAATAAGGCCTGTCTCTAACGCCAGTCCGAACTATATCCTGTCTGGCGCCATTTATCCAGAGATGGGGCCAATACCATCCACCATTATCTTGATAAGATCCTACTACATACGCGTGGTCGCCTGACACAAAAACGGAATAGGCTGACGTTCCGCTTGTATCAGTAGGACCGTGGTTGTCCAGGTATTGCCTGGCGCCATTTTTCCACAGTGTGGGATATTTAACATAGTCCTGAAAAACCTCCTCATACGCAATCTCGGCGCCACACACGTACACGTCGACGCCTGAAACAAAAATTGACCTATAATGCGGATTTATGCCGTATGTATTTAATGATAGGCTCTGACCATTTACGCAAGCGTCGAATAATATTGTAGTCCCAGTGAATTTGTGACCGGCGGAATACACATTCCCGCCATCAACAAAGATGGATTCGGCGCTGACATTACTTAGTAAAATGGTTCCGTTTTTCCATATCACGCCAACGTCGCCGACGAAACTGTTGATATCATTCCAAACATACCCGCCTACATAGACGTCGTTTCCCGATACAAAAACAGACATGGCCCTTCCGTCCGAATAGCTCCCTGAATTGAGGCTTTGCTCAACGCCGTTTTTCCAGAGTTTGGCAACCATTACGCCTTGCGCGTTGTTCGCGCGTCCCGCCGCATACACGTCAAAGCCTGACACATAAACAGAGCTGGCAAAGGATCTAACATTTGAGAGGCGCTGGGAAACGCCATTTTTCCAGAGCGTGGCCACCATTACGTCTTGCTCGTTGTTTTCACACCCCGCCACATATATATCATCGCCCGACGCAAAAACGGAATTAGCAAAGGAATAGGCGCTTGAAAGGTACCGGGGATTGCCGTTTTCCCAGAGAATGGCGCGGCCTCTATCGCTATCGTTGAGGAAATAAGGGTAGTATTTATCTTCCGGACTGCCTGTGTATCTGCCGTCGTGTCCTGCCATATACACTACTGGCGCCAATACCGTTACAAGACATTCAGCTTTATGGCCGCCGTCCTGTGTTGTCGCGCTAATGGTAGTAGCGCCCGCCGCCAGGCCTGTCACCAGGCCGTTGTCATTCACCGAGGCCGCGTTTCTGTTGCTGCTTGTCCATGTGACGGCTTGATTAGCGCTGCTTGGATGCACTGTTGCCATGAGCAATTCCGTATCGCCAGGATAGAGGCTTATACTGCTCTTGTTCAGCGATACGCCCGTGGCCTGGCCTGTGGCGGCGTTTACCGTAACAACGCAGCTTGCCGTCAAACCGCCATTTTGTGTTATTGCCGTGATCGTGGCCGTGCCAGCGCCTATAGCGGTCACAAGGCCGCCGCCGGATACGCCGACCACGGAGTCGTCGCTGGTAGTCCAGGTCACCGTCTTATTGGTGGCGTTGCCGGGCAGCACCGTGGCGACAAGCGTTTCGGTAGCCCCTACCACGAGAGTGGTTTCAGACTTGTTCAGCGCGACGCCCGTGACGGGGATCGTTGACCGTGGCTGCGTGAACGCCTTTATGCAGAGGCTTGAGGTATAATCGTATGTTGTGACGTCGCGCCATTTGGTGCCGTTAGGCGATGCAAAACCAACGCCAGACGTCGCCTTGGCACTGTCTGAATATCCTCGTAGAGCCGCAGAAACGCGGGTAGAGATAATGCCGTCACTCTTGTTAGTCGACTTGACTACTACAGCAAACCTTTGGCCCCTGTTGACATTTACAGGCCTACTCAGCTTTATCCTGTAATAGCCTGGCAAATTTAACATTACTGCCGTGGTACTTGCTAATGTGCCCGTGGCAGGCGTCGCGCCAACGTCTGTTTTTATGGTTATTTCAGTGGGCATATTGCCTGGTGTGTAAAAGGCTACGTCCGTTATACATTCATCGCCGCTGGCTGTAAAGATGTTGGCAAACCAGGCAGAGTCAGAATCACCATACATACCAAATCCTAATGCTGGGCCGTGCATGTCGTACTGATATATCTTGTTGTAGTCAATGTTTGTGGCGGCTTCAAAAGAAGCGACAGATTTAAGGGGCGTATCATAAGACACCCAAAGGTATCCGGCATTATGGTAAAGTCGTCCCCAGCTATTGCGGACAATCCAGGCGCCGTTAGTGGCAGGCCTGTATTCTCCAGGGAAATTAGCCCTTGGATAGTTATCATCCCAGCCGACAATGGCTAAGGCGTGCGTCTTGTCAGCATTATCCGACAAATGGCTGAAAGCACATGTGAGCGGGTTATAGGTATGAGTCCAGTTTTTAATCCAAGAATCATCATCATTTTTCTTCCAAGGCATACCCACATACACGGCGCCACGGCTTTGCACCAAGCCTTTTATTGTATTTTTGGAATTTATGTGCCCGTTTGCGAACATGATTGCGCTTTTGATGGTCACCGCGCTGGGCGCCGACGCGCTTGGCGGCGTCGCAGAGCCATATTTCGCGCTTGCCTCGGCAACAGGCCCCCCTGCAAGCGGCCCCCGTGACATGATTGCTAAGGCCATATGCGCGTTTCCACCCTGATCAAGTATCCCTTTTTCGTTTTTGTTGAGGCTGAATGCCGGAAACCCATTTATGGGGCTGTATGCGTACCATGCCAGGTGCCATTCGGACAAGTCTATAGTCGCCCCGCTTGTCTTTTTGATGTTGGATTCCAGGGAAGCCATGACAGCGTGTGCCCAGCAGGTTCCATAACCGCCCTGGTTACGGATGTCTGTTACATAATCATCATACAACAAGCTATAAAAGGCCGGATAAGTGGCGGCGTATAGCCCCTGGTCTGTCTTGTTTTTAGCTTCAAAATCTGTGGGAAAGCCGTCAATTTCCGGAAGCAAGTATTGGGCGGGATAAGAGCCGGAATAAGGTTCCTGACCCCTCGTAGCCAGGGCTTCAAAATCTGTCAGTGAATCGTCAATTTCCGGCAACAAGTATGGCGATGGTATCAACCCCGTGCGCTCTTCTGGGTTTTCCTCGAGTTCTTCCTCCCCTGAATTCAGTCTTTCCAGCCACGCCAAATAATCTGGATTTATAGGAGCCTCCACTATCGGGATGTTGTTGTCGAGACTGTCGTCATTGTTGCTATCACTGCTATGACAGGCGGCAAACAACATCAAAATTGCCGCGATGATGGGGTATATCGCTATTTTCAGGTGTTTCATGTGTTTCATGACTTCCAGCCTTTCCGCGTAGAATGCGTCATTAAAGTTGAGGGTTGGGAAGCGCGCCTTGCCATCTGCCGACGCGATTAGGGCTATTTCAGGCAATGACAGTAAGGCCGCGCTTCAACGTGACTTTTTGCCTAAAAACGCGGAACGCGATTTTTAAGCGGAAACAAAATTAATCACATGGCGTCCACGTTCCTCCTTTTTCAAATCAGCGCATTCTAATCTTCATCGCGCTGTCCGATGTTTCCACAACTTCCAGTCGCGGCGCTTTTAAGGCGCCGATGCTGGCCGCCAGAGCCTGCGCTGAAAGGCTCGTGGAAATATCAATGGTGGCTACGCCGCCGTTGAACTCGTTTATGCGGACGCTATCAACGCCTTTTATGCTCTTTAGCGCCCTTTCGAGTTCAGACACATTGGAAAAACTCTTTACGCCCGTGGCTGTGAGCTTTATGCCCGACGCGCTGCCGCCGCCAATACCACTGAGGAGCTGTTTGACCATGTAGTCGCCCATCATCTCGCCCGCGTTATTTAAGGCCACCTTTGCCGAGGTGCTTTCGGTGAGATCAACGCCGCCTGCGTGAAAACCGTTAGTGGCTAGTATTCTGGCGTTATCCGTCCTTATAGCCCTTGCCTCCACCCTGGCGCGGCAGGAAAATAACCCGCTCCCGACGAATCCCACAGCTTCACTAAAGGCTTCGCCCACAATGATATAGTCAACGCCCAGTTGTTGTCCGATACTCGCGGCGGCGGCTACGTCGCCTCTCAGCAGGGCTTTGACGGCGTCGCTGTTGCGAATTTTATCCACCTGGTTTTTGTCAACCATTCGTGTAAATCCGGCTTCCAGAAATTTTCTGATGATGGCCGTCTCGCCTGCGGGGTCGGGAATTTGCCTCGTTATGTGTATTTCCGGTATGACGACGGCAATCCGCGCCTGCCTGGGGTCCTGCAAGGGATCGCCCGCCGGTTTTGGCGGCTGTACAGGCGACGACGCTGATGCTGCTGGCGGCGGCGAACCGTCCATCTTGCCGAGCATGGTCATGGCGGCTCTGTTCATGGCGTCCCTGATGTTTGGGGCCGTGTCCGACTCTATCAATTCGTAAGCCGACGCTGATACCTCGCCGCTTTCTACGTCAATGAGCGAGCAAACAGCTATAAAATTGCCATCTTCCTTTCGCATCTCCGTCACGCAGACTATATCCGCCTGGAGCATCTTGCCTATTTCCTTTACCTTAGAGGTATCAACCATGCCGCCCCTGTCAAAGGTGTGCGATTTCATGATCTGGTCTATGCGCGACCTGTCAACGAGCTTGTACCTCCTGGTGCTGACGATGTACTGCTGAAGCGCGCCCTGGGCCGTCATTTTATTCATCTGGGTCACCCTGGAATTGCCAACTGGCGCCATGACGGCCACAGTGGGCCGCAGGTCCTGAGCCGGTAGCGCGGCGGAGGTTAGCGCGGCGAGGCATAATAGGAAAGTTTTGAACTTGCGAAAAACGTTCATAAATCCTCCTGGCTATACAAAGTAGCCGTGAAAAAGGTGAAATAGTTGTATATTTGCTTGCGGCGCCTGCTCAACCGCCTCTTCCGCGGGGCGCGTGCAGGCCCCGGGCGGCTGTGATTTGCCAACAAATTTAATGTGGGTATTTAGGCGCTTAATCGGCGCCGCCAATGTTGCCGACAAAGGGCTATCCATCATGCCGGGCATGGTCATGGCTGCCATCTCTCTAGTCAGAAAAAGGCATAGAAAATTTCTTGCCCGCCTCTCTTACAAAATCGCCCGGCCTTATTTCATGCTCTTCCTTGGTTCTGGGATTTTTTATGACTTTTGTTATCTTGCCGACGGCCACGCTCTCTTCAACGCTGGTAATCTTAATTTCGCCAACTATTATTACTCTTCGCCCTAATATTGAGCCGTCTGGGCGATTCACAACGCCTTCCCTGAATACCTCAAGCCTTTGTCCTTTCTTGATGTCGAATTCCCCCCCCAATATCAATAAACACTTCTTCGAGATCAACCGCCGCCACCTCATATTGCTTCTGCGAACGCGGCGCCGTATAAGTAGGATCAACTTTCCTCCATATGTCTATCGCAATTTTATCAAAGGCTTTGGAGGCCGCTTTTGAATAATCGCTGCTTGTTAACCCTTCTAACCCGCCAACAATAGGTATTCGCGTTGTGGCGCTCTCTAGTTTGGATAACTCAAGCTTACCGGTTTGCACTTCAACCATTTTGACGTTTATAGATACAGTACACGTCGCCATAGCGCTGAAGATAGGAATACCTGGAATGTTGGCAGTTTTAGCGCTTGCCTCATGGATGCTGCAGAATATAAAATAATTCGCGCCCAGTTTTTTGCCAATTTGCGCGGCTTTTGATGGATCAACAAGGCCGCTCAGCCCATCGGCCAGTTCTTTCATTATCACATTTTCAACTCGACCGCGATCAACAATTTCGCAGTTTTCGTTCTCCATGAGTTTGCTAATAAATACATCCGCAAATCTGTCCCCTATCTTGTCATCTCTGGTATCCCTAAACCGGCTTTTATTTTCAAAGGGCGCCACCGCCAAGCGCTTTCCATCGTCGGCGTGGAGCGCGGCGCACAGGAGGGCTGAAAGGCCTAAAATGACGGCCTTGCAAATTTGTTGAAGTTTGAACTTGCGAAAGATACGCATAAATCCTCCAGGCCATACAACGTGGCCGAAAAAATGGGCGGCGATACTCATGGTCACCACCCCATAACCTTAGTGGAAATATAGAAACCCCTGCCCGCAGCCGTGTCGTTGGCCGAGCCTGTCATCATGTCGCCCAGGGAGAGATAAATCGTATTGGGGTTGTCGTGCTTAAAAACCGCCACGCCTATGGACGTGTTGCCGCCGATGGGCGGCCGTCCGTCATGGCCTCCCACACCCTAATAAAAATGCCGCTGAACAACACAGCGGCAAGCAGCAAAAACCAAGAAACCAGATTGTGAAAAACGCTTGTAAGCGCTTTATTTACAGCATTTACGTGGGGGGGGTGAGATG
>JAISSN010000005.1 GCA_031273105.1 Holophagales bacterium
TCGTGGCTATACCCTGAGGGCCACACCCGTTCCCATCCCGAACACGACCGTTAAGCCTCAGTGGGCCGATGATACTGCCCTGAACATGAGTGGGAAAGTAGGTCGCCGCGACGTTAAAATAACAAAGCCCCCTGATCACGCAACACACTGACAGGGGGCTTTACTGTAATAGTCACTTGCAAAGATTTGAAACCCTTCAGTTCGTAAATCTTCTAAAGGTAGTCATGGATCCCCTTGTTCAACTCGCCCGCGCCGCCATTGAGTCTTTTGTAATGACGGGGCGCAAAGTCGCTCCCGAATCACTGACCAGCGGTATTCCGGTCATAAGAGCTGGGGTGTTTGTGTCTTTGCATAAAGCCTCTGGCGAGCTGCGCGGCTGCATCGGGACAATCACGCCAACCCTTAGTTCATTGGCGGAAGAAATCATACAAAACGCACGCTGGGCCTGTTCTCGGGATCACAGATTCAGACCGGTCAGGCCCGATGAGCTTGACGCGCTGGATGTCAAGGTGGATGTGCTTTCCGAGCCGGAGCCGATTGACTCTCCTGACCAGCTTGATCCGCACAAATACGGCGTCATTGTGTCCACGCCCGATGGGCGTCGGGGCCTGTTGCTGCCCTCTTTGGAGGGTGTGGATTCTGTAGAAGACCAGATCGAAATTTGCCGGAAGAAAGGCGGCATAGGCCGGAATGAGCCTGTAACTTTGCAACGATTTACAGTGGAGCGGCATGTCCAATAGTCGATCAACTCAAAAAACAGGTTTTTAAGCCTATCTGCGGCGATTCCCCGATTTTTTGTAAGAGTGGCAAAAGCCGACTGCGCTTCAGCAAGTGGCCGCAATTCGTGGACAGCCGCCGTCTTTGCCGCTGTGAGTGGGTTGGGGCCGCTCCATTACCTTTCACACAGATAGCCTTATTCCTGCGCTGTCGCGCTGTTATGGTTTTGTGTTACAGTGGCGCAGGGGGAAGAATCATAACAAATACAGACTCTAACATGAATACTGTTCTTATTGAATCGGGTTCCATCAACAGGCAAATGACGCTCAAGTATTTTGGCACAGACGGCGTAAGGGGCCGCGCCTTTGAAGCGCCCCTGACTATTGAAGATATGTGCAAATGGGGCGGCGCGTGGGCGTCTGTGGCAAAGGATAACGGCATTCAAACCCTTGTAATAGGATGGGATGGCCGGACAAGCTGTACAGCCTTGTTGCAAGCCTTTCTCTCTGGTTTTGGCCTTGACATCAAAACAACTCTTTTGGACGTCGTCCCCACTCCGGCGGTGGCATGGGTTACTTCCCGCCAGACAAACGCCTGGGGGCTTGTCCTGAGCGCCAGCCATAACCCACCTGAAGACAACGGCTTGAAGGGCTTTGACTCCGGCGGGTCAAAGTTGGCCGAAAATATTGAACGCGCCATTGAATCAGCCTTTGACGCCATATCCAACGACAATATTAAAGCAATTCCCCAACAACAAGAAAACTTTGAAATTTTAATTCAACCGCGGGCGATGGAAGAATACGTAGCCCATCTTGGCGAACTACTGATACCCGACTCGTTTCCTATTCTAATAGATTGCGCCTTTGGCGCTACTGCCCCGTGGGCCGGTCGTCTTTTTAAAGGGGCGGTCCAGTGGCTTGGTACGCCAACCAACGGCGAGCGTATAAATGTTGGCGTCGGCTCTACCCATTTAGACGCCCTGCGAAAACAGACGCTTGCCTCTGGCGCCGCCGCAGGCGTGGCCTTCGACGGCGACGGCGACCGTTGCCTGATTCTGGACGACAAGGGCGAGGTGGTGGATGGCGACCAAATGCTGTGGCTATTGGCACAGGAACTAAAACATAGCGGCAATACCCCCCCTGGCGTCATAGGCACGCTCATGTCTAACGGCGGTCTGGAGCAAGCCTTGAAGGAATCAGGCATTTCATTTATTCGCACGCCCGTCGGCGACAAGTACATGGTTCGTGAATTGGACAACACAGGCTGGGATTTAGCCGCCGAAGCATCGGGACACTTGATTCAGCGACATCTCGGCCCAACGGGCGACGGCCTGGCGACGGCTCTGGCTATTTTGGAGATTTTGGTAAAAAAGCCAGTTGAACATCGCTGGAATTGGCGATTTAAGCCTTGGCCCTTAAAGCTGATTAATGTTGAGGCGCGGGCGCATAAAGAGTTAGATCGGTGTCCCGCGCTGCAAAAAGCGATCAATGAGGTAAAACAAGAGTTCGGCGATTCAATTCGCCTGGTAGTAAGATGGTCTGGCACTGAACCCCTGCTCCGACTGATGGCCGAAGCCAAAGAGCAGCGGCAAGTTGAACATGTCCTGGAAAATTTGACAAAAGCGGCCAGGGCGGACTTAGATTGAAGTGTGGAGTGTGGAATTTCCGCCCCATACCCTCTATTCCCTATGTCCCTATTTTCTGTCCCCTGTCCCTTGTCTCCCACTTCCCTAATTCCCCATTTAGCTATAATCTTAGGGAACAGAGCGTTTTTTACGGGGGACTATTGCAATGCGTCTGGGTGTAAATATTGATCACGTCGCCACGTTGCGTCAGGCGCGGGGCGGGCATGAACCTGATCCGGTGACGGCGGCCCTGGCCGCCCAGAGCGCGGGCGCTCACAGCATTACGGTCCACTTGCGCCAGGATCGCCGCCATATTCAGGAGAGAGACGTACGCCTCCTCAAAGAAATGCTGTCCATCCCACTCAACGTCGAGTGCGCCGCAACTCCGGAATCGCTGGAAACCGTTGTCTCAATGCGGCCCCTGTGGGTCACGCTGGTACCCGAAACCAGGGAAGAACTCACTACGCAGGGCGGTCTTGACGTAGCCTTTCTACAGTCTCATCTGCGGCAAATGATACGCGATTACCACGCCTCAGAAATCCGCGTGAGTATTTTTGTTGACGCCGTTGCGGAGCAGGTTAAAACAGCCGCCAAGCTGGAAGCGGACGCCGTGGAATTTAATACCGGCCCTTATACCGACCTTCCTCTCACGACAAACCCCGATTCACTGTTAGCCGCGCTTAAAGAAAACTGTCGTTTGGCTTCGCGCCTGGAACTAGGCGTACTGGCCGGACATGGATTAAATCTGCGAAACGTAGGGCCGATAGCCTCTGTTCCAGAAATCATGGAACTCAACATCGGTCACAGCATAGTGGCCCGCTCTGTCTTTGTCGGCATAGAGCAAGCCGTCCGGGAAATGCTGAAAGCAATTAGAGAGCCTGATATTTTTAGTCAATGAACCCTTGCTTTTTAAAAAAAGCTATAGATTTACTTAAATACTGCGATAAATATAAAGAGGGCTGGAATAGCGTCCTATTCAAATAAGGCATAAACATGCTTCCATCAAGGCTGAAAACAAGTTATTCTGACAATGCGATGAAGTACGTAATGAAATTTTTTAAAAGTTCTGACTTGTGGCGCCGCCTCAATCTAACCTTTGGAATGCAACCGGAGTGAATCATGGAACAACCGAGCACGGCGCTGAATGAACTCCAAAGCGAAAATGATCGCCCAAGCCCAGACACTCTTTTACGCGAGTTTCGTGAAAGAAACGAGGCGCTGAACGCCAGATTCGACAAAATCCTCGAATCAATACAACAAATCCGCTCAGAAATTCAGCAGGACGCCGAATCCGGCCTGGCGCGCCTCTCCCAGGCCGCCGTTGACATGATGAACGGGCGCGTTTATCAATACATTGACATACAGGCTAAGGGCGAACTCGGCATCCTGGTCAAAACATTTAATCAAACGCTGACTAATCTTCAGCAGCTTGACGCCTCTGTAAAAGACCAGACTACAAAGGTGCCGGAACTCGCCGCCCAGCTTGACGCCATTACTGCCGATACAGAAGAGGCCACGCAAAACGTCATGAACAGGCTTGATACACTAATGGCAACTGCGGATGACGCCAGCCGGTTTTTTTCGGAAATTCAAAAAAACACCAATGAATACAAGGTAGGGCAAGAACATCTGATCACGGGGATAACCAACTTTTTGGAACGCGCCAGAGATGGTGAAAGCCATACAGTGGTGGCTCAAGAGATATTGGATTATGTTTTTGAGTTTCAGGTAGCGCCCAGACCGCAACCACTGGATTTAACAGAAGGACAAAACCTACTCAGAACTGTTTCGGACGAGGCTTTTGAAATCCTGAACATTCTTCAATTCCAGGACATCACGCGGCAAAAGACCGAACAAATCGTCCTGATGCTCAAGCAGTTCCGCCAGTCTCTTGACCGCCTGCTGGAAATTTTCAAGATCAAAGAGGAAGAACAAGACTCAGGCAAAGACGTTTTTGAAAATCGCAACGCGGCCACGCAGAACAACATTTTTAATACCGGCGTCATCGCTAGCACGGACACAGGCTCCGTTGACGACATCATCGCCAAATATAAGGCGAATCAATAAAATCACAAGGGGGAACCAATGCCAATACAAAACCAAGGCCAGGACTTTGTTATCAGCGATATGTCGCTGGCTCCATGGGGAAGAAAAGAAATCACGATATCCGAATCTGAAATGCCCGCCCTGATGGCCATGCGGGAAGAATACGCCGCCAAACAGCCATTAAAGGGAACTCGGATTGCCGGCAGTCTTCACATGACGATTCAGACCGCCATCCTTATTGAAACCCTAAAAGCGCTGGGCGCTGAAGTCAGGTGGGCCAGTTGCAACATCTACAGCACACAGGATCACGCCGCCGCCGCCATCGCCCAGACAGGCACGCCCGTCTTTGCCTTTAAGGGCGAAACTCTTGAGGACTATTGGAACTTTACGCACAAAATTTTTGATTTCAAAGACGGCGCCAACATGATACTCGACGATGGTGGAGACGCTACGCTCCTGTTGCATCTTGGCGCAAAGGCGGAAAAAGACATACACGTTCTGGATAACCCCGACAGCGAAGAAGCCACGGTGCTGTACGCGTCTATCAAAAACCGCCTCAAAACAGACCCAACCTGGTATTCGCGTCAGCTCGCCGGTATCAAAGGCATCACGGAAGAAACCACAACGGGCGTCCACCGCCTTTACGAAATGGCCAAAGCGGGCGAGTTAAAAGTCCCCGCCATAAACGTCAACGACAGCGTCACCAAGAGTAAGTTCGATAACTTATACGGATGCAGGGAATCCCTGGTGGATGGCATCAAGCGCGCCACCGATGTTATGGTAGCCGGCAAGATAGCCGTTGTGTGCGGTTACGGCGACGTTGGCAAAGGCTGCGCCCAGGCGTTGAACGCCCTGAGCGCCCAGGTCTGGGTAACGGAAATAGACCCAATCTGCGCCCTGCAGGCGGCGATGCAGGGCTACCGCGTCGTCACGATGGAAGAGGCCGCGCCCTTTGCCGACATTTTTGTCACAGCCACTGGCAACTGCCACGTTATTGAATTTGAGCACATGAAGGCCATGAAGCACCAGGCCATTGTGTGCAACATCGGCCACTTCGACAGCGAAATCAACGTAGCCATCCTTGAAAAACACTGCAAGTGGGAAGAGATCAAGCCCCAGGTTGACCACGTGATATTCCCCGGCGGCAAGCGCATAATACTGTTGGCCAAGGGCCGCCTGGTAAACCTGGGCT
>JAISSN010000020.1 GCA_031273105.1 Holophagales bacterium
CGAGATGACGGAACAAAAGCCTAAATCCGTCTCATTCGCTATCTGGGATTTACTGCCTATGTTTGCATTGGCGGTTATTCTTGTTTTTTATATAACGCTGCGAACCAATTTCGATGGCACAATGTCCGCGCATTGGGACGCCAGAGCATTGCTGAGAATTATCATACTTGCGACGCTTGTTTGGGGCTTCCTTACAATGCTTATACGTACGGGCAAAGGCCTCATGGATTCTTTGACGCCAATGCGCGGTCTTGCTACATTTTGTATTTTGTTGATGGGTTTAGGGCTATTGTTGCGACCAACAATGGGCGATGCCGGATTTGGTATAGGGCTTGGCATGTACTTTTTAGCCATTTTTATAGGATTGGTAGCGTTTTTTATAAAATTTAGTAAACATGCTCCGCCAGTCTTGCTGGAAAATGACCCCATACGCCAGGAACAATTCTGGAAATGCAACGATACATATTACTTTAATAAAAAGGACGAGCGGCTATTTGTGCCAAAGCGCAATTCAGAAAGTGAATATGCAACAAATCTTGCTCACAAAAACGCTTGGATATTCATATTTACGATAGGAATTATTCCTATGTTGCCTTTTGTGTTAAAATTGCTCCTTCCTTAATGTGCATATTGCGAAACGTCGTAAGGCGTTTCGCAATATATAGTGATTCAACTTGAGAAGTGTCTTGCAGCATTAAAGTTACGTCTGTGCTTCCCGTTTCGCTCCCCGCATTGCTGCGGATACGGCTTCGCAAGCGTTCCAAGCGCACCGCGCCGTTCAACTTTTTCAAAGTTGAACGGCTATACAATAAATCAATTCACAACCTCCGCGTCAATTACGTCATCGTCCTTTTTCTTTTCTTCCGATGGTGCGGGAGCGCCGGTTGGCGGGGCGGCGTCACCCTGTTTGTAGAGGTGTTCGGCCATCTTGTGGCTCTTGCTATTCAGGTTTTCAAGGGCGGCCTTTATCTTATCGCCGTCCAGGCTGCTTAATGCCTCTTTGCCCTGGGTGATGGCTCCTTCGACCTCTTTTTTGTCGGCTTCGGGGATTTTATCGCCATTTTCCTTCAATAGTTTTTCAAGCTGGTAGATGGTTTGATCCAGTATATTTTTATCTTCCAGCAGCTTTTTGCGCTTTTCGTCTTCGGCCTTGTGGCTTTCGGCCTCTCTGACCTTGGCCTCGATATCGTCTTTAGACAAACCCGTGGAGCCTGTCAGCGTAATGCTGGCGTCCTTGCCCGTGGCCTTGTCCTTTGCGGTTACGTGAACGATGCCGTTGGCGTCAATGTCAAAAGTGACCTCAATCTGGGGCATTCCCCGGGGCGCGGGGGGGATGCCGCCCAGGTGGAACTGGCCCAGCAGCTTATTGCCCTCGACGAGGGGGCGCTCGCCCTGAAATACCTCTATGTCAACGCCGGGCTGGTTATCAACCGCAGTTGTGTAAATTTCGCTCTTGCGCGTCGGGATTGTTGTGTTGCGCGGTATGATTACGCTCATCTGGCCGCTATTGGCATTGATGCCTAATGATAGCGGCGTGACGTCAAGGAGCAGTACGCCCTTTACGTCGCCGGCCAGCACGCCGCCCTGGACGGCTGCGCCGACGGCCACCACTTCGTCGGGATTGACGCTCTTGTTAGGCTCTCTGGCAAACAGCGCCTTTACCATTTCCTGCACTTTTG
Organism: Holophagales bacterium; assembly: GCA_031273105.1. Taxonomy (GTDB): domain Bacteria; phylum Acidobacteriota; class Holophagae; order Holophagales; family Holophagaceae; genus WRHW01. The sequence continues at coordinate 1,680 of JAISSN010000020.1, forward strand.
GTATGCGCGTCGAGCCGCCCACCAGTACCACTTCGTCAATCTGCGACGGGTTCAGCTTGGCGTCCTTCATGGCGTTTTCGCAGGTGACTTTGAGTTTGTCCAGTATGGACTGAATCATCAGCTCGAATTTGGCCCTGCTTAATGTGCCAGTCAGGTGCTTGGGGCCGCTGTTGTCGGCTGTGATATAAGGCAGGTTGATGTCTGTCTGCGTGGTGCTGGAGAGTTCGCACTTGGCTTTTTCGGCGGCTTCTTTGAGGCGCTGCATGGCGTCGGCCTGTTTGCGAAGGTCAATGCCCTCGGCCTTTTGAAATTCCTCCAGCAGCCAGTCGATAATGGCCTGGTCAACGTTGTCGCCGCCGAGGTGCGTGTCGCCGTTGGTGGATTTAACTTCCACCACGCCCTCAGAAACTTCGAGGATAGAAATGTCAAAGGTTCCGCCGCCAAAGTCGAAAACGGCTATGGTTCCGTCCTTCTTTTTATCCAGGCCGTATGCTAAAGCCGCCGCCGTTGGCTCGTTGATGATCCTCTTTACATCCAGGCCCGCTATAGCTCCGGCGTCTTTGGTAGCCTGGCGCTGGGCGTCGTTAAAGTAGGCGGGGACGGTGATTACGGCTTCAGTCACCTTTTCGCCCAGATAGGCTTCCGCCGTCTCCTTCATCTTAATGAGTATCATCGCGCTGATTTCTTCGGGACTCAGGCGCTTATCCATGACGACCACCGAGCAGCCGCCCTTATCCGCCCTCTCTAAAGCGTACGGAACCAATATCTGCTCTTTTTCAGAATCAGCGAATGGCAGGCCCATGAAGCGTTTGATTGAAAAGACGGTGCTCTTTGGCTGGGCCACGGCCTGGCGCTTTGCCGTAGCGCCCACCAGACGCTCAGATGTTTTGGGATTAAAGCCCACCACAGAAGGGGTAGTGTTGGCGCCTTCGGCGTTAGGAATGATTTTCGGCTGTCCGCCCTCCATGACGGCGACGCAGGAATTGGTGGTGCCGAGGTCTATGCCGATTATCTTGCCCATGTTGTCTCCTTTCTTTGTCAGGGAGAGTTGCTCTCCGAATTTAAGTATCGGCATTAGTTTAAAATTTGTCAAGGAAAATTTAGTAAAAAAAGTAAGAAAATTTTAGTCTGGTATTATCAAATTTATAATTTATTAACTTATAGCCGTTCAACTTTGAACCGGAAATGCTATAATCTCAAAGATGAAGCCGCTCTATTGCCCGACGTGCCGTAATTCTGTCCGATGGGAAAACAACCCGTGGCGTCCCTTTTGCAGTGAGCGATGCAAGCTGATTGACCTTGGGGCCTGGAGCAGCGAGAGCTATCGGATACCTGAACAGCCGGAAGCTGAGAACGGCGAGGGCTGGAGCGAGGCCGAATCAGGGGGTTGAGGGCGTTTGGGGCTTTGTCTATCATCTGGTGGAAAAAGGCGAGGTCAGGCGCCCGGCGCTACTTTCCGGTTCAAAAGTGCGGAACGCAGTTTTGAACCGAAAACGCTATATAATATTGCTGTGGCAAATCAAACACGCAAGCTCAGAGCGCATTCCCGAATAAAATTGTTCCCCCGGGCGCTCGGGCGTTTAAAATTCAGACCGCGTAAGCGCGAAGCGGATCCATCTAAGCCATTTTTTACACAGGTCAATTACTTTCTAAACCAGGATAAGTCCATCACTTACGGCGACCTGGTTAATATCGCAAAAGAGCAGGCATACGGCCTGTTGATACTGCTGTTGTCCATTCCAAGTCTGCTGCCAGGCGTCAATCTCGGTATGGCGCCCATAGGCGGTCTGATCACCATGTGGATTGGGGTTCAAATGGCCCTTGGCAGGCGATCGCCAAAACTGCCCAAACAAATAAAACAGCATCGGGTTCACAAGAGCAGGGTTGGCGCCGCTCTGATGAAAATCGAAGGATATCTGGAGCGATTCGGACGGCGCGACAAGACCAGAAGTTCCTTGAACAACAGATGGGTTGGCCTCATGGTCGCCTGGGTTTCCTTTTTACTTTTTATCCCTGTGCCGCTGCCCTTTGCCAACTTCATACCAGCCGCGATACTTGTTTTATTCGGCGCGACGCTGTTGGAAAGGCGCCCCAGCTGGGGCTGGGCCGCCGCCTTCGCCACTGTAGTGAATACTATCTATTTCGGCTTTTTCTATGGCCTAATCCTAAATGCGTGTATCAAGGCGTTTAGAATGGTCTGGCGCTGGCTCACCTGATGCGCTTTGACGTATTGACCCTTTTCCCTGATTACTTTGACGCCGCGCTCATTGGCGTTACGGGAAGGGCGTTCAGAGAATTGGGGCACCAGTTGAATGTTCATAACCTGCGCGCCTTTGCTGATAACGCCTATGGCCGTGTTGACGACACGCCCTTTGGCGGCGGGCCTGGCATGGTGCTTTGTCCTAATGTATTAAAGGACGCGCTGGAGAGCGTTCCGGTGGTTGAACCAAGAAGGGTGGTCCACTTCAGTCCAGCAGCCCCCCCGCTGACACACGCAAAAGTGTTGGAATTAACGGCGTTTTCCCAGCTCGAGCTTATCTGCACGCGCTACGAAGGAGTTGACCAGAGGGCCATAGAGCTATATGTGGATGAAGAATACAGCGTTGGCGAAGCAGTTTTATCTGGCGGAGAACTTCCCGCGCTGTTTTTGATTGACGCCGTGTGCAGGTGGCTGCCAAACGTCCTGGGGAATCAGGAAAGCGCCGAGCAGGACAGCTTTGTAAATGGCTTGTTGGATCACCTTCACTACACGCGCCCCGAAGTATTTGAAGGAGTTCCGGTACCGGAAGTGCTTAAAAGCGGCAACCACGCCGCAATAGCCCACTGGCGCATGAGGGAATCCATGGCCCTGACAAAAAAAATCAGGCCTGATCTGTGGCGCGTTTATCTAAACGACAAGTTAAAAGAACTTTCCCGCCAGGAACAATGGCTGGCCTGGCAGGTGGAGTATCCCGAGGATTGGGGGAGAGAGAAGCCGAAGGGGTGGAGATGGGTATAATCAATCAACCCGAAAACAAGGCAAACCATGTTAGCGAGACCGACTTCATCTTGCGCGTGATGGGGATTTTATTCCAATTCTACTTCAAAATTGCGTCCTGCAATTTTGAAGTAGTCGGTTGCGGCGAGAGCGTGGTCTCGCCTTGCTACGGATACGGCCTCGCAAGCGTTCCTTGCCTCTCGAAATGCTACGCATTTCGGCGCGACATCCGTGTCGCGCATTCCAATTCTAAATAGAAATTAAAGCAATTTCTATTTAGAATTGGAATTACGTCATTCGAAGGCAGCCATGCAAAAATTCCCCTTGCTAAATATTTCTTTTGCGCTAAACTAATAAATCCGCCTTTCGCGGATTTCGCGTCATGTCTGGGTCATCCGCCGTCAGACCGCTGGCCCATGGAGTTGCTATGAACATCATTGACCGCTTGGAAGCGGAACTGGTCAGGAAAGACCTTCCCAGAATCACGCCGGGCGATACCGTAAAGGTTCACGTCAGGGTTAAGGAAGGCGAAAAAGAGCGTATCCAGGTATTTCAGGGCATCGTCATCGCCATTCGCGGAGGCGGTATGCGGGCTTCTTTTACAGTGCGCAAGATCAGCTCCGGCGTTGGCGTAGAGCGCATTTTTCCCCTGAACAGCCCCACCATCAGCAAGATGGAGGTACTGCGCCACGGCAAGGTGCGGCGCGCCAAGCTGTACTTCCTGCGCGAAAAACTCGGCAAGGCCGGGCGTCTGAAAGAAGTCAGAAGAGAAACGATGTAGAACGTTTATGGCGCGTGTGAGCGACTTGGATTCGCGCCTGGCGGCATGGAAGCAGGACACGTTTCTACTTGAAAATTGCGGAACGCGATTTTCAAGCAGAAAAAGAACTAAAGGGCTTTCTATGCAGGTTGAAGTTGAAATACCTCTGGTCTGTAGAGACTTCGTCTGTGACAAACTCGGGCAGTTTTATTATTTCGTCTTCGGATTCCAGTTCAATTTCCGCAACCACCAGCCCGTCATTTTCTGAGTGAAACACGTCAATCTCCCACAGCTTGCCGCAGTGGGTTTCCCTGTGGCGGTGTTTTTCTATGTGTGGTTTCTTACAGAACAGCTCCAGTAGAAGCTCCGCGTCTTTAACGGGAATTTCGTATTCAAATTCATACCTGGTGAAGTTCGCCATCAGGCTTTTGACGCCCAAAAAGGCGCTTTGCCCCGCTATCCGCACGCGCACGACGCGTTCATTATTGGCGCTGATATATCCCTGCCTGTAATAGACGCCTTCATCTATCGGCTTCCATAAGTCCATATTAACAAGGAATTTTCGTTCGATTTCTGTGTGCATGGCTGCAGCTGCCTATTCCATTTCTACTTCAAAATTGCCTCCTGCAATTTTGAAGTAGTCGGCTGCGGCGAGAACGTGGTCTCGCCTTGCCTCTCGAAATGCTGCGCATTTCGGCGCGACATCCGTGTCGCGCATTCCAATTCTAAATAAAAATCAAAGCAATTTCTATTTAGAATTGGAATTATATACCGTACTCGCGCCAGCGGGTTTCGATTTTTTCTATTATCTCTTTCGGAAATACCAGGTCTTTGGGCCACTCTCTCTTGAAATTGTCGAAGGGCTTATTTTTTCGGGTGGCGTCTATGCCTATCTTGCTGCCAAAGGAAAAAGCGTCGCTGGCGTGATCCAGCACATCCAACGGCCCGGTCGTAAATAATATATCTCGCTTTGGATCAACGTTGGACGCGACGCGGAACAACACTTCGCCCATTTCGTGCGGGTCTATGTCTTCATCAACTATTACGATGCACTTGGTGAACATCATCTGCCCCATGCCCCAGATAGAGTGCATGACTTTGTTGCAATGGCCCGGGTACTCCTTTTTCATGCTGATGATTGCCAGATTATGGAAAGCTCCGGCGGCAGGCAGGTGCATGTCGCGAATTTCAGGAAGCATCAGGCGCAAGAGGGGGAGAAAGATGCGCTCTGTGGCCAGGCCAAGGTACGCGTCTTCCTGGGGCGGGCGCCCCACCACCGTCGCCGGATAGATAAATTTACTGCGGTGTGTTATGGCTTCTACGTGCAACACGGGGTAATCGTCGGCCAGGCTGTAGTAGCCCGTGTGGTCGCCGAAGGGGCCTTCACGGCGCAATTCCGCCGGGTCAACCCAGCCCTCTATCACCAGTTCCGAGTCGGCGGGCACTTCTATATCGTTGCTGACGCACTTTACCATTTCGACGCCCCTGCCGCGCAGAAAGCCGGTGAACATGACCTCGGACAAAAACGGGGGCAGGGGGGCCGTGGCGGCGTACAGCAGGGCCGGGTCGCCGCCAAAGGCTACGGCCACCGGCATACGCTCGCCCGGCGCGTAGCCATGTCTTGCTCTGTCGCCGTCGTGGTGGAGCTGTGTGTGGAAGCCCAGCGTGTATTCATCAAAAACTTGCAAGCGGTAAAGCCCCATGTTGCGCCGCCCGTCTTTGTAACGAACGTGGCTCATGCCCATGGTTATGAAAGGACCGCCGTCTTCAGGCCAGGTTGTGAGTACCGGCAGTTCTTTCAAGCTGGCCTCGCGCCCCCTTTTTACTACTTCTTGGCAAATGCCATTGCGGACTGTCTCCGGCGCCCATCTGGAAATGTCTGCCAGTACGGGCAGTTTTGTCAGTTTGTCAAAAAAGCCGCCGCCTGGCTTGGGAATGGCCGTGGCGAGCAGTTTTTCTATGCGGTCTCCGACGCAGTCCAGGCCGCGTTCACTGTCGTCAAGGCCAAGGGCCATTTCCATGCGGCGGCGGCTCCCATAGACGTTCATTGCCACAGGCACACGGCTGTTTTTTGGATGCTCAAAGAATAAGGCGCAACCGCCTGATGGCCGCTTGGCTACTCTGTCGGCGATGGCGGCCATTTCCAGATATGGGTCAACCTGGGCCAATACGCGCTTTAATTCGCCAATCGCCTCAAGCCGCTCAAGAAAGGATTGAAAGTCACGGGGCATTTGCTACCTCATGTTCTGGCTGGATTATTTTCTGTTTTTTATTTCCCAACTTCCTGCAAGCCTTTCCTGACCGCAGGCTTTTGCCAACTCAAGTATTTTTGAAATATCTGTAAACCTGCCGCCGCAATCCAGCCAGGCATTAAAGACTTCATCGGCTTCTTGCCCCCGGCCTGTATGCAACAGCGCGTCAATCAGAGGCAAGGCTACTTTGTCGCCCATATCGGCGCGCCTGAGCCGATGCTTTTGATTTTTGCTTTCATTGGCCTTGTTTTCTATAAGTTGTTCTGAAACGCCCCTGTCCCACAGTCCCCTCAACAGCTTGGCTATTTGGGGCCATCGTTCATTTTTCCTGCATTCTCCATAGTAACTTTCAAGGACGAAGGCCGGCGGGAAATCGCTTTTGAGCGCCGCTGGACTTGGTTCAACGCTGTAGAGCAATGATTCAAAATCCCTCTCGTCGTCTCCGGCACGCCGCCAGAAGAGCCAGAGTTCCCACAGATTTCTTGAGCCTGGCGATTGGCGCAGCGCCGCTTCGATCTTTGGCAGATATCGCTTTGACACGGATTTCATTGCCGGGCTGGATAACTTGATTTCTTTATGGTAAAAAACAAATGCCGCAAATATAGCATGTTCGTGGTCAAAAATTTTTGCCCAGGCAGCGGCGGGCTTGCCCCAAATGGCTTCGTCCTGACCCGCCCCTGGTATCTTTTCAGTATTTTTCTGTTTAAGATTCTCCATAACGCTATTAGCGCCGTAAGCCATGAGCGCTTCGATATGATTTGGGTTTTCTTTTAAAAACTCTTTTGCCAGCTCGCCAATGGATTTAATTTTAATGTCGTTGTCTTCAAGAACCTGTCGCAACTGTTCAACGGTTGGCATTTCGGTCCCTTGTTCCATCACAAGGCCGTTCTCGTCAATCATAGCCCATCGGAAACCGTCACCGCGCCACCCAAGCGTATTTTTAGCAGGAGAGTGATTTACTCCCAAAATTGGTACATCAGGAAGATATAGTTCATCTATTACCCTGCTTAGCTGACTAAACTCATTGCCTCTATTGGTTTCATGACACGCAAAGCTAATCCGTCCCGATCCATATTGTTCAAGGCGAACATACGGCGCGGGCTTTTGCGATAGGCTGTTTAACCATGTTTCAAGCAAGTGTTCATAGCCGTTGGATCGGATAATGTCAATGGCGCCTTTAACGGCTTCACTTGCTAAGGCGTCCGTGTTTTCAGCAAAAATATACTCTTTGCGTCTGATTAATTCATTAAAAGACTCATTGGCTTCATCAATTCTCCCCAGTTTGAGCAGGGCTTCCAGGAGTGGGAAATATGACGATTTTTCAGGGTATCCTGGAATTGGACTGTAGCTTATCCAGTATATGAATCCTTCCGCCGGGTTCCAGTTTGCGCTATGTACAAACGTGTGGCTGTCAAAGCGGCGTCCAATCCTTGCTAACTGAACGACAGCGTCCCATTGTTCCATTGACTTTGCCACTGTCGTCAGCCACACGGCAACTTTGGGCGATGGACACTGCGGCCCGCCGGGCGTGACAAATGGCTCAAGGGTTTGCAAAAACTTTATTACAGGGCGGTCGTTCAGTGTTCTTGCCATCCAGGCCCATATATCCCACAGGTTTTCGTTTGTGGGAAATTCCCTCAGCAAATTCTCAACGCGGTATATATGCTTGCGGAAAACGGCTTTCATCAGGGGGCTTGATTGTTCTGGCTGGCTTTCTTCGGGACGAAAAAAATCCAGACCAAAGCCCAGCCAGCTATTATGGCTCATGGCTAAATCAAACTCCCTGGCTAATACACCCCAGATACGCAGGTCGGTTTCAATGTCTAAGTCTTCGCTCAAGTCTTTTGGAACGCTTGCGAAGCCGTATCCGCAGCTTGGAACGCTTGCGAAGCCGTATCCGCAGCCTGGCGTTGCCAATAATGCGCGCCTGCGCGCTTCTTTCAATAAATCTACGCGGGCGTCAATATGTTCTGGATGTTCACTCAGAAAGGCGCGAAGTTGCTTGGGCGCGCTTATGACGCCGGCTTTTTCAATTGCCGAGGTTAGAATTTTGACGTCGGGAACACTTATTCCAGAAGCTATGACATTGTTTGACGAGTCGAAGGCTACCCAACGTGAGCCAGGAAAGCCGCTCTGTTCAATTACCCACGCGTCAAAGGATTTTTTGCCTGTGTCGCTGTAAAAAATAAGCGGCGTTTGATGGCGTCCCAGCCATTTGAAGTCGTATTCATAGACGCCTTCGGATGACAGCAGCTCATTCCACTTAGCAATTTCTTCCGGTTTCCAATCGCCCAGGAGAACCAATTTGTTACCGCTGTAGTTGTTCAAGCGGTCAAGATGAGTCTGATTGGCTCCCTGGGCC
>JAISSN010000069.1 GCA_031273105.1 Holophagales bacterium
ACATTTAACAATCATACTTTTCTGCCTTGCGTCACCCAAAACCTAAAATCAAAAATCGTAAGTATATGCTAAATAACAACTTGCAAAAAATACCCGGAAAAAGTGTCAAAGTCAGGAAGACTATTCCTATTCGTCAGCCGAACCCTTCACGGCCTCCAATTGCCCCCTGATTTCGGCTATTGTGTCACTTACGACTTCGTCAATCATACTCTTTGGCGGCGTGGGAATTTTTTCTCTCTCCATCAGTAACTGGACTATATCCCTATTTTCCTTGATGTCCCGGTCGGCCTTCTGGAAAACCTCTTCGGGCGTGAGAACAATCCTGGCCACGCCTTCTTTGACGGCCTGGGCCGCCACGTCTGAGGCTTCCTGGGGAAAAACGTCAACGTCGTCCATGGTGGGCATGATGTGGTTTATGTCCAGGCCCCTGTTTTGCTGCGCCCTGGCAAGGCTGTGGGCGGCGGCTATGGCCATGCCGTCCGTCACCCTGCTGGCCTGAACCAGCAGACACCCTTTCAAGAGGCCGGGGAAGCACATGCTGTTATTGACTTGATTGGGAAAATCGCTCCTACCCGTGGCGACGATGAAAGCCCCCGCGTCTTTTGCGTCGTGGGGGTATATTTCGGGTATCGGGTTGGCGCAGACAAAGACTATGGGCTTTTCGCCCATTGCCAAAATCCAGTCTTTTTTAACAATGTCGGGGCCGGGCGTTGACAGGGCGCAGAGGATGTCGGCGCCCTTGCAGGCTTCTGAAATATTGTCAACGCGCTGCGGGTTTGTGGCCTGACATATCTGCCACTTGCGATAAAAGCGCGCGTCGTTCCGCAAATCGTCGCGGCCCGCGTGCAGCCCCCCCTTTGAATCAAAGGCTATGACGTTTTTGGGATCCAGGCCCTCGGCCAGCATTAATCGTATGATTGTGGCGTTTGACGCGCCCGCGCCGTAAAAAACAGCCCTGGCGTTTTTCCAGTCTTTGCCCGCCAGTTTGACTGCGTTTAACATACCCGCAAGGGTCACGCAGGCAGTCCCCTGAGCGTCGTCGTGCCACACGGGTATGCCGCAGTCCTGGAGCGAGTCGAGCGCCTTAAAGCAATTTGGCTGGGATATGTCTTCGAGGTTGACGGCGCCGACGCTGGGGGCAAGCATGCGCACAAAATCAATCACCTTTTCGGCGCTATGGTCATGTTTTCCGTAGTTGAAATCAAAGTCAGGCTTGTATGAGTCAGCCTCCGTATGCGTATTTATGCAGAGGGAGATGGCGTCAATCCCGCCGAGGTAGTACATCAAAAACGCCTTGCCCTCCATGACGCCCAAGCCGCCGGATGGCGTGCAGTCGCCATCGCCCAGCACCCGGGTGGAGTCTGAAACGACGGCAACCAGATTGCTGCGGTTGGACAACTGGTAGGAGCGCATGTTGTTATCCCTGATGGCTGTAGAGACGGCGCTCACTCCTGGCGTGTACCAGACGCCAAACCACCCGAAGCCGTATATCCCGGCCTTGGGGATACTTCGCATCTTGCCGCCATAAAACCCGTGCGCGGCTATGGCAAGCCGCTTTAAGAACACGGTCTGCGCCCTGGCCAGTTCAGACGGACTGAAATCATCAGGAAAAAGCTCTTGCAGATTGGTCAGGTCAAGGTACTGGGGAAAAGACATGGAGCCTCCGATTATAGTCGTTTGACTTGTGGAGCATAACGGCGATCCACAAGTCAAATGCGCTGACGCGCCAGACTATTGCCTTGCATTAACGCAACGAGCCGACGACAGTCTGCGAGCGAAACGACAACATGGACATAAACAGGCATTTTTGTTCTGCTCTCCAGGCGCGTTGACTTTAGCAAACAAGCCCGAAAAACAGGATACAACCTATTTTCCGGGCCTGTCGGCTTTGACTGAAAATTTATTACTGGTCTTTGTTTTCTTTGTTGTCCTTTTTGTCTTCGTCGCATTTCTTCATTTCGTCCTTTTTGGCGTGGTCGTGGCCGCAATCTCCCGCGCATTCCATCTTGGCACGGTCACACTCTCCCTTTTTGTCTTTACAGTGGGCGCAGGCGGGGGCCTCTTTGACCTGGTCGCACTCTCCCTTTTTGCCTTCACAGTGGGCGCAGGCGGGGGCCTCCTTGGCCTGGTCGCACTCTTCCTTTTTGCCTTCACAGTGGGCGCAGGTCTGGCACTCTTGCTTGGCTGGCTTTACGTCTTCCTGCGCGACAACGGGGATTGCAAAAGCAATCGCCAACAAAAGAATCGCTAAGTTTTTCATAAAAATCTCCTGATTTGCGCCCCTAAGGGCGCATGGGTTAATGGTAACAATACAATAGAATCATTGAATATTGAAAAGTTTATTTTTAGCTTTCTTCGCCATCGCCCAAACCCAGGTCGCGGAGTTTTCTGTATAGCGTGGTGCGGTCTTTGCCCAGTATTTCGGCCAGCTTGCCCTTGCGCGGCTCGTGTTTTTGCAATACCTGGATGTACCGCCGCTCCAGTTCATCCAGCGTGGGCAGGCGATCCCAATCCCTGATCAGCTCCAGCAGGGGCGTCTGGGCCCGGGGCGCTTGCGTATTGTTAGTATCATTATTGTCTTCCCCATAACCACTTTTGATCTTTTCCGGCAGGTACTCCGGCGTTATCTGACGCCCCCTGCTCAGTTGGGTGACGTGTTCCAGCGCGTTGGCTATTTCTCTCACGTTGCCGGGCCAACTGTACTTCGTCAGCAGTTCCATTGCGTCGGCGCGTATGTGGTATTCCTGGCCGTTCCTGCACCTGGCTTCTTCCAGGAAGTGCTCTATTAAAAGCGGCAAGTCAGAGATTTTTTTGTTTGCGCGCTCGTCCCAGGAATATCGCTCGCGCACCGGGGGGATTTTTATTTCCACTACGCTCAGCCTGTAGTACAGGTCTTCTCTGAATTTTCCCTCTTTGACCAGTTGAAACAAATCTTTGTTGCTGGCGGCAATCACGCGGACGTCAACAAATACGGCCTTGTTTCCGCCTACTTTTCTCACCTCGCCTTCCTGCAAGGTTCTGAGGAGACGGACTTGGAAGCTGGGGCTTGTTTCTCCGATTTCATCCAGAAAAATGGTTCCTCCGTGGGCTTCTTCAAAAAGCCCCTTTTTTTCGTTTAGCGCCCCTGTGAACGCGCCTTTAACGTGACCAAACAGTTCTGATTCCAGCAACGTTTCGGTCAGCGAGCCGCAGTTGACGGTGACAAAGGGGCGGTCTTTTCTGTTGCCGCTCTGGTAAATCGCGCGGGCCACGAGCTCTTTCCCCGTGCCGCTCTCGCCCACAATCAAAACCGTGCTTTTGCTGTCCTGCAGCGACGCGATCGTTTTATATACTTCCGTCATCTGGGGGCTCGCGCCAATCATAACGCTGGGCGTAATGCGGGATTTAGGCGATTTGCCAATCTCATCGTTTTCGCGCCGCAGGAGGGCGCGCTTGACGAGGGATTTAAGCTCTTCGTTGTTCCACGGCTTAGATACGAAATCAAAGGCGCCTATCCGCACTGCTTCGAGTGCCTTTTCAACGGTTCCAAAGCCGGTCAGCAGTATGGTTTCCACGCCCAGCGGCTTTGCGACCCTCAGAAGATCAAGCCCGTCCTGGCCCGCCTCCAGGTTTATGTCCGAGAGCATCAAGTCAAATGGCTCGCGCTCCAATAGCTCAATGGCTTCTTCGGGCTGCGTCGCTTTAGCTACTTCGATCTTTTTTACCATGTCTATCTGTCGCAGCAAGAGCTCCAGCAAGTCGCAAGTATCGCTGCTGTCGTCAACCACAAGTACGCGGAACATAAACGCCTCTTACTAACTATAGTTAACGCACTTGAAAATCGGCACAAAAACGGTTGAACCGCTCTAGTGTCGCGTCCGTGAATTAAATATGTTATAATATTTCCATGAGTGGATGCATGTATGAGCCTTTTCGCTGGAAATACACTGATGAACCTTCATTACTTAATGCTTACTTAATTAGAAGACGTTACACTAGCTCAGGGTCGGCGCATAGGCGCCAAAACATTATTAAAACCCTACCTGCAGCGCAATTACGAATGTATCCCCACCCTGTTCGCCAGTCTGTCCCAGCATTGGCATAAGGAAGCCCTTGTCACGCTTGATGTAGTTGACTTTTATGTTGGCTGTTCTGTAGCTTTCAGGAAACATCACGTATGTGTAACCGAGCGTAATTTCGGTGTAGCGGGGATTAGAATAGCCTTTATTCAGATATGGGTTTGCGGGCGTGTACCACTTGTCGCCTGAGTTGAAGTTCATGGTGTCATAACGGGCAAGAAAAAAATGCTGTTTGTTGATTTTGTAAGCAAAGACGCCAGCGTAGCCCAGAAAACTCTGTTCTAAATGCTCCCTGGCAGCGCTTAACTCGGCGTTTGAAGCCAGCGACGGAAAGCGCCTTCCCCAAAGCCCTGCGATAAATTCTGCCGAGGCATAAATTTTATCGCTTTGGAAACTGTAAAACGCGCCCATGTTGGTTGTCTTGTCGTTGTTGTCTATTATTTCCGCTTCGCTTGGTACATTGATTCCCTCAAAGCTCCTGGCTTTAATTGAACCGCCCGCGGCGCCGATACCTTGCAACGTGTAAGCGCCAAAGGCGTGATGCTTGCCATAGTTCATTTCAAGCCTGGCAACCAAGTCTTTTTGCGAGTTGGAGTCAGCGGAGGCTTTTCCGCTGGCGTTGAATACGCCTGCGTGAAAACGGCCGCTGAGTCTCTCCTTATCGCCAAAACCAACGCTCAGCGAGGCCCCGCGGTCTCTTCCGCCAAACAAAAGGCCCATCATCGTATTTTCGACAAACAGCGAATCTGATGGAGGGATAAGGCCGTCTAAGGTTTGAAGCGGCTTGTACTGTCCAACCTGTAATTCAAGATTATAGGGCATCTTGTACTTGATATAGACGTCCTGCAAGACAATATTGGCGTCGCTGCCGCTTGTGTTTATGTTTGGGTTCGCGCTTCTTCCCGCGGTGGTGATTGTGGGGTCAAACATCACCCAGTATTCGAGATTGTCTGTAAAGCTGCCGGAAATCCTGACGTCAATCCTCTTGATGGCAAGGCCGTTTTCCTTAAACGCGGGAGCCGCGTTGAAAAAGGATTTATGATAGTTAATTGTCTGGGTGTCGTAATTCCTGAGGTTGCTATCCATCATTTGCGAATACCAAACCTGGACGAGGCCGCCTACTTTGGGCATTTGGGCTGCGGCGGGAAGCCCTGCGGCCAATAGCGTTGAAGCTATGAAGGCGTTTTTCAAGTTGAGCATTATAGTCTCCAAAAGGGCCGTCAGAGGCCAAGTGCTGCGTTATTAGTTTTCACTCATGACGAAGCGCCGGTAAAGCTATAGCGCGTTTCGCCAAGGGCAAGTTATAAGAGAGTCAGGCATCCAGCTTAAACTTTCGCACCATTGATTGCAAATCGCTCACGTAGCGGGCCAGGTCTGAGGCCGTGCGGGCAACCTCGGTTGTGCTGGCGGCCATTTCCGCCGTGGCGGAGGCAACGGAGACGTATTCGCTTGCGCTATGCTCTATCTGTTTGGCCACGTCGGCGCCTGCGGCGGCCTGCTCTGACGTGGCGGCCACAGACGCCTTGGTTTGAACGGCAAACTGATCCAGGCTTGCCCTTATCTTGTGAAGCAACTCCACAGTAGTTTCTACCATTTCAGCGCCGCGCTGGACAGAAGTGCGGGATTCAATGTTGTACTGGGCAATCTCCTTGGCGGATACGGCGCTGCGCTCGGCCAGTTTTCTGACTTCTTCAGCCACAACCGCAAAGCCCTTGCCCTGTTCTCCCGCTTTGGCAGCTTCGATGGCGGCGTTGAGGGATAGCAGGTTGGTCTGATTGGCAATCTCTTGTATGACGCCGATGGCCTGAGCAATCCTGCCTGCGGTTTGAGTGATGTCGTCCATGGCCGTCTTGGTTGCTTCACCGGCCTCATTGCCCTGGCGGGTGGCGTCCATGGCTTCTTCAAGCTGGGTCAGCGATGCCTTGGCGCTCACGCTCACTTCATCAATGGAAGCTGACAGCTCTGTCATAGCGGCGGCTATTCTTTCTGTCCCGCTCTTCTGGGCCTCGGTACTCTTGGCAATTTCACCCGTCGTCGCAGCCATTTCTTCGGCGGCAGCGGATAAATGGGTTGAGCCGCTGGCAACTCCATCCACGTCTCTGGCCACATGGCCGATCATCTCTTTGAGTCCTAAAACCATATACCCGATAGCGTTGGCCATGTGTCCTAATTCATCGGTGTATTCGGCCTTTGATTGCACGGTCAGGTCACTGTTCGCAACCCGATCAAGAGCCAAATTCATTTTGTTTATGGCGTCGGCAAAAAATTTGGAAATAAGCCCCGCGATTATGATGGAAATACCAATGGCTGCCGCCATGGTCGCTATCATGATTGTAATAGCGCGGCGAGTGGCGACTACATTTCCGTCAATCAATTCCGCAGAGGATGTGTCAACGAGTTGTTTAACCGCGTCAACCGTTTCGTTAAACTTGGTAGCGGTGGCAATGGCGCTGGGGTTTCTCATGTTTTGCAACGCCTCCGCCAGCCTGCCCGTCATGGCGCGCTCTATATCCATCTCGGCATTATCAAGATACGCTCTGGACGCCGCCTGAAGGTCCTTGACAAGCGCCTGTTTTTTATCGGCATTGTTTTTGGCGGTTTTGAAAATATCCAATAGAGCGATTTCCAGTTCAGCCAATTTTGCTCTTGCCTTTTCAAAACTATCTTTGTGGTTTTTCTGGATATTTGGATCTGTTTCCCGGATAGCGTCGCGCAGCGCCAGGCGCACTGAGGCCAGCGTGCGCCCTATATCCCCGGCAACGGCCGTGGATTTTACGCCTTCGTTGTACAGCCCAATATCGGCGTTGAGCAGGTTGTTGAGGGAACTGATCCCCTCAAAGCAAACGACCAGCATCAGCGCAATGGTGACAAGATAGCCAATAATCAGCTTTGACCTTATCTTGAGGTTTTTGTACCAGTTCATAAACCCTCCCTTCAGAAAGTATGGAAAAAAATAGAAAACCCAACTCAAACCGGTTTCCGCAAAAGCATCCCAGCGTCGCCCGTCCTTGTTTGTTTTTCACTTATTTATACGACGCTCCCGCCGTTTTGTGACAATAACGTGTCGCGTATTGGGCCTATTTTGTGTAATTCAAGTTATAGCAAGGCTTAAACGTGGCCTCAAAGTTGAACCGCTCCAGAATCGGGGAAAAAAACTAATACCTCTCCCCAAATAGCGCGGTACCAACCCTTACTTGATCTGATCCCGCCCTGATGGCTTCTTCCAAATCATCGCTCATGCCCATGGAGAGCAATAATCGCCTGCCCAGCCGCTGTTGCCAGTCTTCACGGAAGTTGGCCATTTCGCCAAAGGCCGAAGTCATACCAAAAGGGGGGATGGCCATAAAGCCTTTTAATGACAGTCTTTTTGAATCGCCAGGAGCGTCCAGCGCGTCCAGTATTGGCTGGACGCCTGTCGGCGAACAACCTCCCATTTTGGTCAGTTCGCCCCAGAGGTCTATCTGTATCCAAACGTCGCGGCTGACATTCATCTCTTCGGCGATCCTAAACAGCCTTGAGGCCAATTCGGGGCGATCTACAGTCATTAACTCCTTGAAGTACTGCAGGGCGGGTTTTACTTTGTTGCGCTGCAAGGGGCCGCTCAGAGCAAATGTCGCGCCGGGCAGTTCCAGCGACTTAGACGCCCCTTCCTGCACGTAATTTTCCGCAAAGTGGGTGACGCCGCACTCCATCGCCTCCCGCAGGGCTTCCACGGGATGATACTTGGAGACGGCCAGTAGCGAAACAGAACAGGGATCGCGCCCGCAGGCTTCAGCCGTCAGGCGAATTCTTGTCTTTACCTTCTCAAGGCGTTCTTTAAAGCTGTTCATCATGGCCATTTACGAAGGCAAGTACAAAATCCGCTGGCAGTATTCGCAGATGATGGAGCCTTCGGCCTTGAGCTTGTAAATCAGCGGTATGCGCAGCTTTGTATTGCAGCCGGTGCAGGCGTCGTTTTCTAAATGCACGACGGCGCGTCCGTTTCTGTTTTGCATCAGGCGGTTGAACTTGTTTAGCGTTGCCGCGTCGAGATTGCCCTCAAGCTCGGCAATCAACTTAGTCAGGCGGTCTTTGCCGACCACCTGATTTTCGTGCTCGGACAGAAATATCTCATGTAATTCATCAAATTGCCGCTGGTCCTCGGCTTGTGATGAGAGCAGGCTTTCCCTTTCGGCCTCCAGCGAAGATAGCGTAGCGGCGATTTCTTTCTGCGCCCGCTGGGACGTTTCAATCTGGCGTTCCTTTTCCTCCAGGGAGCGCATCGCCGCCGTGTATTGAACCTTGTGGGTTGAAGCCTTTAATTCCTTGCGAGCGTGGGCTTCCGCCTTTATGGCCTGCTGTTGCTGTTTTTCAAGGGCCTCTGACTTATCTTTGGCCGCCAGAATGGCCTTTTCAACCTCTTGAATGCGTTTGGCCGCAGCCTTGAGGGAAACGTCAATGCTTGCCATTTCCGGCGGAAGGGCGCTGAGATCCCTCTGGATGACCTTTAGGCCATCGTGGGCTACCTGTAGTTCTTTAAGTATGGCCAGCACGCTCATAAGTCTTAATGATATAGTCCTTTGCCTTGCATAGCAAATGCCAGGATGCGTTAAGATACTCTCTTGTTCCGCGAGTCAACTTTATTTTGTTTCTACACCAAAATTAATAATCTAAGTATTTGACATCCGATAATATTAGTCATATTTACTAAAATTTTGTAACCATGATGAAAAAAGTACTTGACATCCTGAAAAGATCAGGTAAGATTAGAATTTGTTAATATTAACCCCCCCCCCTTACTTTTCCAGGGGAACATTTTTCATGGAGGATCAGATGAACATTACACCTCTGCACGACCGCGTCGTCCTGAAGCGGGTTGAACCTGCCGAAACCGTCAGGGGCGGCATCATAATTCCCGACACGGCCAAAGAAAAGCCGATGGAGGCCGAAGTCGTGGCGGTCGGCGAAGGCAAGTTTGACGAGTCCGGCAAGCGCATGCCCATGTCTGTCAAGGCCGGAGATCGCGTTTTGATCGGCAAGTACAGCGGCACCGAAGTAAAAATCGACGCCGTTGACCACGTAATCGTCCGCGAAGACGAAATTCTCGCCATCGTTAAATAACCCAGCATTTTTTCAAGGGAGACACACAAATGTCCGCAAAATCAGTCGTTTACGCAGAAGACGCTCGCCAGGCAATCCTGCGGGGCGTTAATAAATTGACCGACGCAGTTCAGGTAACGCTTGGTCCCAAGGGTCGCAATGTTCTTATCGAAAAGAAGTTCGGCTCCCCTCTGATGACCAAGGACGGCGTGACCGTGGCCAAAGAGATAGAGCTGAAGGACAAGCACGAAAACCTTGGCGCTCAGCTGCTGCGCGAAGTCGCCTCCAAGACCTCAGACATCGCGGGCGATGGAACCACCACCGCCACCGTGCTTGCCCGCTCAATTTACAAAGAGGGCATCAAGGCCGTCGTGTCAGGCGCTAATGTCATGGAAATCAAGCACGGCATCGACATGGCCGTTAGCGAAGTCGTCAAGTCCATTGATGAAATCAAAAAGCCCGTCGAAGGCAACGCCATCGCTCAGGTAGGCACAATTTCCGCCAACGGCGATGAGGAAATAGGAAAAACCATAGCCGAAGCCATGGCCAAGGTCGGAAAAGACGGCGTCATAACCGTAGAAGAAGCCAAGGGCCGGGATACGGAACTCAGCTTTACGGAAGGCATGCAGTTTGATCGCGGCTACCTCAGCCCCTATTTCGTGACCAACGCCGACCAGATGAAGGTTGAGCTGGAAAACGCCTATATCCTGACGTACGAGAAAAAGATATCCAACATGCGCGACCTGCTGCCCCTGCTTGAACAGGTCGTGAACAGCCGCCGCCCATTGCTCATAATCGCCGAAGACGTTGACGGCGAGGCTCTGGCTACGCTGGTCGTCAATAAGATTCGCGGCACGCTGAATATCGCCGCAGTCAAGGCCCCGGGCTTCGGCGACCGCCGCAAGGCCATGCTGGAAGACATAGCCATACTGACGGGCGGAAAGGCCATCAGCGAAGACCTTGGCGTCAAGCTGGAAAACCTGACTCTGACCGACCTTGGCACTGCCCGCAAGGTGGTTATTGATAAAGAGAACACCACATTAGTAGAAGGCGCCGGTACATCCGACGCCATACAGGGCCGCGTCAAGCAGATCCGCAGCCAGATTGAGCAGAGCACCTCTGATTACGACAAGGAAAAACTCCAGGAGCGTTTAGCCAAGCTGGTTGGCGGAGTCGCCGTAATCAAGGTGGGCGCGGCGTCTGAAACAGAAATGAAAGAAAAGAAGGCCCGGGTTGAAGACGCCATGCACGCCACGAAGGCCGCCGTTGAAGACGGCATCGTCCCCGGCGGCGGAGTAGCCTTTATCCGCGCCCTCGCCAGGCTGAGCGCCATGAAGGTTGAAGGCGACCTTGCCACAGGCGTTGAAATCATAAAGAAGGCTCTCATTGAGCCGTCCAAGCAGATAGCCAACAATTCAGGCGTAGAAGGCTCGGTAATAGTCAACCGCATTCAGGAAGAAAAAGGCAACTTTGGCTTTAACGCCGCCACAGGCGAATACGGCGACATGGTCAAGTCCGGCGTCATCGACCCCGCCAAGGTAGCCAAGAGCGCGTTGCTGAACGCCGCATCTGTGGCTGGCATGATGCTGACCACTGAGGCCATAATCACGGAAATCCCCGAACCCAAGCCCGCAATGCCTCCTGGAGGCGCGCCAGGCATGGGCGGTATGGACGACATGTATTGATATTCAAGCGTTTGTGATGCTTGCGAGGGCAAAAACCACTCGCAAGCGTCACAAATTCAAAATTGCGGAACGTGATTTTGAACCGGAAACGCCATATCACCTGACGCCAATGGCTGTTGGATAAACGGGTATGCTCTCGTTGCCGTTTGCGTCAACCGATGCTATGGCGAATATTTGGTCGCGCCTTAGCATCAGCCAGATGTCCAGGTTTTCAGAATACGGTTCGCCAAATCGCTTGACGTACCTCGCCCATTCCCGGCTCTCACCATCGTTTTCGCCCCCCAGCGCCTCGCGGACGCGCTTTTGGGCCTCTGTTTCAACGGCAGGCACGCCCTCCGAAAAACACCTGACCGATGTGTTATCGGCTTCTTTATAGCAGTTCAACTTTTTGTAGTCCATAGTGTCTAAAGTAATCAGAAGGAGAGATTAC
>JAISSN010000104.1 GCA_031273105.1 Holophagales bacterium
GGCAGGTCGTTTGGAGCAATCACGACGGCCATGCGCTCCTGGCTCTCAGCGATGGCAAGCTCAGTGCCATTAAGCCCTTCATACTTTTTTGGTATTACGTCCAGGTTTATTTTCAGACCGTCGGCCAATTCGCCGATAGCGACAGAAACGCCGCCCGCGCCAAAATCGTTGCATTTTTTAACCAGCTTCGCAAATTCCGCGCTCCTGAATAGCCTTTGCAGCTTGCGCTCCATAGGCGGGTCGCCCTTTTGAACCTCCGCCCCGCACTGTTCGATGCTTGCCTCGGTGTGGCTCTTGCTGGAACCTGTCGCGCCGCCGATGCCGTCCCTCCCCGTGGAGCCGCCAACTAAAACAACCAGATCGCCTGGTATGGGTTCTTCCCGCCGGACCTGCGCCATTGGGACAGCGCCAATCACGGCGCCAATTTCCATGCGCTTTGCCACATAGCCTTCATCGTATATTTCTGTAACCTGCCCCGTGTTCAAGCCAATCTGGTTGCCGTAAGAAGAAAAGCCCCGCGCCGCCTCCTGAGTGATTTTACGCTGGGGCAGTTTGCCGGGCAACGTTTTTTCCACGGGCGTTCTTGGGTCGCCGGCGCCTGTGACACGCATGGACTGATATACGTATGCCCTGCCGGACAGCGGGTCGCGTATGGCGCCGCCCAGGCAAGTGGCCGCCCCCCCAAAAGGCTCTATCTCTGTAGGGTGGTTGTGGGTTTCATTTTTAAACATCAACAGCCATGGTTCTGCCCCGCCAGGCGCCGCCGTGTTATCAACGTCAACGACTAGTGAGCAGGCGTTGATTTCGTTGCTGACCTCCTGATCGTCCAATTTGCCTATGCGCCTGAAATACCTGGCGGGCAGCAGAGCCATGTCCATCAGGCATTCGGGTTTTTCGCTCAGCAAGTCCCCAAATACCTGACCGCGAATCAGGCGGTACTGCTCCAGTGTTTGGCGGATGGGCGCGGATAGCGGGCCATCGTCAATGCTTATATCTGTAAGCTCTGTCAAAAAGGTTGTGTGGCGGCAGTGGTCTGACCAATAGGTGTCGAGCAGTCTGATTTCCGTTTCCGTAGGGCATCTCTTTTCTGTGTCCCTGAAATACGCTTGAGTGTGGCGCAGGTCTGCAAGCGTCATGGCCAGGCCGAGGTCAGATAGCATTTCCTGAAGACCGGCGTCGTCAGCCTCTGTAAAGCCCTCTAAAACACAAACGGCCTCAGGTTCAGGCAGCAGCGGGTTCAGCGTGGAAGGCTTTGACAGTAAGGCCTCCCGGCTGTCAACCGGATTAATAAGATATTTCTTTATTTTTCCCAGTTGCTCCGGCGTTAACGCGCCCTTGAAAACATATACCTTTGAACAGGCCACTTTTGACGATGAGGTCAGCGTCCCGCCGTGACAGATGAGTTTGAGGCATTGGGCCGCGCTGTCGGCGCGCTGGTCATATTGGCCCGGCAAGTATTCAACGGCCAGTACTGATTCTGTAGCCTCAACGGGAAAGTTTTCCTCAGAGAGAATGTCAAGCGGCCTTTCGGCAAAGACGGTCCAAATAGCCTTGCTATAATCGGCGTCGGAAAGACCCTCTACGTCGTACCGGACGAGTATCCGCGCGCGCTCCAGGGATGAGATGCCCAGGCAGCTGGTGACGTCATGCAGCAGGTGGCTGGCTTCAACGGCGTATTCAGGCTTTTTTTCAACGAATATCCGGCGGATGGCTGGCATCTGAATCCTTCCATGATTTTTACAATACCAAGTTACATTCAATCGGGCTTGGTCTTTCTTTCAGCAAGCCAGCTCATCGCCTCTAACGGCGTCATGCTGTTCAAGTCCAGGGCTTCAATTTCCTGGCGGATAGGGTCTGGTTCCGGCTCGAAGATAGGCAATGGCGCCTGGGTGACTTCCTGCCGCCTGGGGCGACGTAATGGCTCTATGGGGATGTCCGGCATTTCGGCTAATATTCGCTGGGCTTTGGCTATAACGTCTTTTGGCAGCCCTGCCAGTTTAGCCACTTGAATGCCATAGCTCCTGTCCGCGGGACCTTCGGCTATGCGGTGCAGAAAGTGAAGCTGATCTTCCCACTCCTGCACTTCCACATGTAAATTAGCAATCCTTGGATCATCGGCCAGCTTGGTCAGTTCAAAGTAGTGGGTGGCAAATAGCGTTCTCGGAGCGCCCCCCTTGAGGTTCCTCAAGTGCAGAGCTATGGCTTCCGCCAGGGCGAGGCCGTCCCGTGTGGAAGTCCCGCGCCCTATTTCATCCATGATCACCAGACTATTGGGCGTGACCTGATTGAGTATCTGGGCAGTTTCCGTCATCTCGACCATGAAGGTGCTTTGTCCTTTGGACAAGTAGTCGCTGGCCCCGATACGCGTAAAAATGCGGTCAACAACGCCAAAGCGCATGAGTTCTGCGGGAACAAAGCTGCCCGCCTGAGCCATCACCACCAATACGGCCGCCATTCTAAGAAATGTACTCTTGCCCCCCATGTTTGGGCCTGTAACAACCGCCATGGGCGACTTGGGGAGCAGCGTGAGGTCGTTGGGTACGCAACCGCGCCCTAAAATAGCTTCCAGCATCGGGTGGCGCGCTCCCACCAGAAGCAGGTCTCTTTCTTCCGATAGCTCCGGCTTGACCCATCCCGCCTGACGCGCTTTTTCTGCAAAGGCGCAGATTGCATCCAGCCTGGCTATGGCCTGGGCCAGGGTTTGCAATTCGCTCCGACTATCCAGCACCGCGTTTAAGAGCCGCTCGAATTGACGGCTCTCAAGGCGCAGACGGTCTGTTTCAGCGCTCAGCAGTCGCTGTTCAAAGTCCATTAGTTGCGGCGTAGTAAATCGCTCGGCGTTGGCGAGGGTCTGTTTGCGCATAAAATAACTTGGCGCCGAGGCCAGGTTGGTTTTTGTTATTTCAAAATAATAGCCAAATACCCTGTTATACCTGATCTTCAGGCTTTGAATGCCCGTTTTTCGCCGCTCTTCCTCTTCCAGGTCAAGCATCACCTGCCTGGCGTCCGTGGCAAGGCGCATAACGGCGTCCAGTTCGGCGTCAATGCCGGGGCGTATCACGCCGCCCTTTTCGAGTTCGGGCGGGGGAGCGTCTTCCAGAACGCGCTCCAATTCTTCGCAGAGTTTGGCGCAAAGCGGCGTATCTTCCGGCCACAGGCCCAGAGCGCGAGCTTCATTGAACCAGGATTCATCCAATAATACCTGGGGTAACACCTGCGCGGCTTTCAGACCGGAGCGGATTTGGGCCAGTTCAGGCGGCGTGGCAAGACCCAGCGCGACGCGGCCCAGGAGGCGCTCTATGTCTGGTATTTCGGCCAGAACCCGCTTCAACTTACCCCTGCGATTATCATCCGTAAACCACTCTACTTGCGCCCACCGCTCTTCTAAGCCGGTTCTGTCTTTAAGGGGCTGATCCAGCCATGCGCGCATCAATCGGCTGCCCATGCGCGTCTTGCATGCGTCGAGTAAATTTATCAGCGTACCGCTTTTGGAGCCGTCCAGGGAGTTGGCGGTTATTTCCAGGTGCTTTGCGCTTGTGGCGTCCAGCAGCGATCCGGCCGCGCTTAACTCCAGGGATACGCCCAGTATGTGGGCCGGACGATCCTTTTGCGTGGCCTCGACTTGATCCAACAATGCGCCAAGGGCGCTGACGACAGCAGGATATGGGTCTAAGCCAACGCCTTCCAGGTGTTGCCAGCCAAAAAACGTGAGTATTTGTTGTTTTGCCCTCAGGGTCTCAAAGCGCCAATCTGGCAGGCGCGTACGAACCGCGCCGTCGAAATCGCCGTCGGGCGCGCTCTCCGCCAGTATGACCTCCTGAGGCGCGAGGCGCTTTATAGCAGATATGAGCGATTCCTCCCCTTCGCCCGGTATGGCCTTCAGGCGTCCCGATGCCAGTTGCAGGAGAACCAGGCCCCAGGACTGCCCATGACGGTGCAACGCCGCCAGCCAGCGGGAGTCGTCGTCCAGCCAGGTGCCGGGCGTGATTATGCGCTTAATGGCCCTTGGCAGCAATCCCTTGACTTCTTCGGGCTTGGCGGTCGGCTCCGCGATGGCGACGGAGTGGCCCGCCATAAGAAGTTTTGGCAGGTACTGATCCAGCGCGTGATAAGGTACGCCGCACATGGGCGTCTCCGCCTCTGTACCCTTACTCCTTGTGGTCAGCGCTATTTCCATTATTGGCGCGGCCACAACCGCGTCTTCGCCCTGCAACTCATAAAAGTCGCCCAGCCTGGTCAAAAGTATGGCGCTACCCGCCTCCCGCTTGAGAGCCGCTATCTGCTGCGTCATTGGTGTTGACATGGGACGCCATGAAAGGTTCAAAATTATTTTACCTTTATTTCCGTGTTGGCGACGCGGCTTGTGTTGATAGAAAAAGATGTCGTAAAAAAGGGGGCAGTTTTTCCGGCAAGGCGACTTCGGGTTCAAATTTTACATAACGACTATAGCCATGCTATTTTTTCCCTGCATTCTTTATCTGTTCTGCATTCTTTATCTGTTCAGTTATTTTTTCAACTTCCTTTTTCCCCTCATCTTCCATAGCATAGCTCTTTGGGAGCGCAAAAACTGAGTCAGGAATAGCCCCCTCCACAATTTCTGTGGCTTCTATAGAAGTTTTTAATGTTAGCGTCCCAATCGGCATTTCCACAGTTGACTTCAACGGAATCCCCCTTTGAGATACCAGATCAAAAAATTTTCCAAAAGTATCGGCATAGTTTGGCATTATGGAAAATGGAATATCACGCAGCATAGCCACTTTGTCGCCTTGCGGGACTGGCGGCGCTAAGTCAGGGTCAACGCTGCTTTTTGCATTGAGTTTTCCCATTGAAATTACCCGTTTATCACACTTTCTGTTGAGAATTACTTCAACGCCGTCTTTTTTTACCGTTGTCTTGCTCATGTCTCCAAAACCTTGTACTATCTTTACAGAATCCCCTGCTTCCTTTGCTGCCTGGTTAATTATTTCTCTGCATTTAATCACATCCTCCAGCGCGAATTTACGAATAATCTTTTTTTCGTGTTCAATAGTATATCTGATAAAGTCGTTGTAATCATATATGATATCGGTTTGGTCTTTTTGGTCACTAACGCGTTTGTGACGGGACGAATGATACTCCACTATAGCGCCGGTGTCAGAAACAAGCCCCATCATAGCGCTTTTTTTAACTTTGTAAGTTATCGTCAGGTCGCCCGAAAAAAGCGAGACGGCGGCTATTGATTGCAGTAATAAAATGTGAAGAAGCCGTATCATTTCAGATACCTCCTCCGTAAATTCTATACCTTTCCGGCCCCGCGACATACAGATTTTCCCCCTTTGAGTCTATGGCTACAACCATGGGGAAATCCTGGACTTCCATCTTATAAATGGCTTCGGCGCCAAGGTCTTCGTAGGCTACGCAGGTTGAGCTTTTGATACACCTGGCTATCAGCGCGCCCGCGCCACCCGTGGCGGCAAAATAGACTGCGCCGCGCAGCTTCATGGCTTCTATTACTTCCACAGAGCGGTCGCCCTTGCCTATCATGCCTTTCAGTCCGGCTTTGATGAGCTTAGGCGAAAAGGCGTCCATGCGGCCCGACGTTGTCGGCCCCGCGCTGCCAACGGCTCTGCCAGGGGGCGTCGGCGTGGGGCCTGCAAAATAAATCACAGTCCCATCAAGATCAATGGGCAGCTTTTCGCCCTTTTCGAGCAGGGCGCACAACCTTGAGTGTGCCTGATCCCTGGCCGTGTAAATCGTGCCGCTGAGTAGTATTTCATCGCCCATGGACAGGCCAGAGGCGGTTTCCTGAGTTAGCGGCGTTGTCAATTGTTGTTTCATGATTCCCCTTTTTTCAAAGTTGAATTGGCCTAAACCGCGTACAACACAGTTTCAAACGAAGTATTAGAATAGTGTCGCAGATAGAATTTGTAGTCGTCACGATAGCTTTTTGCCAATTCCGGCAACGTATAGACGTCCTCTGGTTTGTGATAGACGCAAATCGCCAATTTTGGTTTGTGCTCGCGTATGATGCGCTCCGCGCCTCTTAGCGCCTCAAATTCAGCGCCCTCAATATCCATCTTGATGAAGGTGGGAGAAGCCTTATCAGAAAAATATAAATCAAGGGAGGTTACGTCAACAATATTGCCGTCTGTTTCGTTCAATCTGGAGGTGCCGACCGGTCCGTCAGTAAAGCCCAATCGGGTTTCACAGTTCCACAGTCCATTTGAAATCAATGTCATGTTTGGCTTTCCCGCCAGAGTTTTATTCGCTGCGGCGTAGTTGTGCTTGTCAGGCTCAAATCCATAATAATGCGAGTAGTTGCCGTGAGATAATTTATAAAACTGTTCAGCGGTATCTCCCACATACATTCCGCCGTCAGCAAAAATTTCATCCTGAGACAGTGTTATGATTTCAGGATCAAAATATTGTAGTTCGGGCGAATATGTAGTAAATGGCGGCTGCATCAAAGGGAATGGGGTCAAACAACACTTTATTCTACCCAATAGAGTTTGCCTTGAAACGTCATCGTTAAATAAATTATAGGCTCGTTCATAACCACAAAGATGAAATTCAAAGGCTTCAGGCGTCATATATTGAAAATTGATAAAGCTTCTTGAAAAAAGGCGCTCTTGCGTTATGCCCAGACGATGTAAATCCCGCCTGATTTCATTTACGTAAATCGTGGAGGAAATGATAATATTGGCGTCGGAATAATCAGTTAGTAGTGATTGTGGTGAAACAACAGGCAGTTTTGTTTCACCATGAACGCCCGTCTTGTTTTTATCGCAAAAACAAGTTACGTTTATGCCATAATGCCTTAAAAAATAAACCGCCCAGGAACCAATTGTCCCTCCTCCATACAGAACAAGAGGTTTATCTGCCAATTGCTGTTTTACCCAATCGGTTTCACGCTTAGATTCATAGCTTTCGCTGATCCACATTTTTAGCTCTGCAAGTTCTTCCTTGAAACTTTTCATAAATGACCCTTTTCTTTCGCGCTTGCCAACGTTACCCCCTGCCCAGACGCCACAAGAAAAATGCTTCGTATTTTTTGTGCCAGCCCTTGGGCTTAACGGCGCCGCCCATGCCGTGTTCGCCGTCTGGGTCGAGGAATAGGTCAACTATGGACTCCTTTCCGCTCTCCAGCAACGCTCGATAGACATTCACCGTGTCTTGATACAACACGTTGGGGTCTGCCATGCCATGCACTAAAAGCAGCGGCTTTCTGAGATTCTTGGCCATTGGCAACAGGCTGTACTTGCGGAGTACTGGCTTTGCGCGGTCAACCTTGCCTATGGTGCGGCCCGAGTACCAGCTATTATAGTTTTCCCATTCAGTCGGACCTGCGCCGGCTATGCCGCAGGCAAAGAGGTCGGGCTTTGAATACATGGTGTATTGGGTTTGAAAACCGCCAAAGCTCCAGCCGGTGAGGCCAACGCGCCTTGTGTCTATACCGAAACCCCTTTGTATGTGCTTCATCAGGTCTTCCAAATCTTCAGTTTGGGGCAGGCCGGGCTGCTCCCAGTTTGCGCCCGAAAATCTGCGGCCATAGTTAGATTGCCCCCTGGTGTCTATGGTTATGGTCACGTATCCATGTTTGGCGGCCATGTACATGCCGAACAGATAGCCCGTGGGCTGAAAGCTGTCAACTTCCACGCTGTTCCTGTTGCCAAGGGGACCGCCGTAAATATAGACGATGGAAGGACGTTTATCAGAGGTCTTCCAGCCTTTTGGCTTAAACATATAGCACTGGATTTTATCTCCGTGGCGGTTTGTGAAATTGAACCTCTCAGGCTGCAATAGGTTGATCTGGGGCCAGGCGGGGTCGTGGCTGTCTGTTATGACTTTTATGTCTTTACTTGCAATGTCAACAACGTGCAGTTCATTTCGCTTCAACCAATTGCCCGAATTCATCGCGGCCTTTTCGCCATTCTCTGATATGGCGGGGTTTCGGTGGTAGTCGCCCTGTTTTCCAATCAGTTCCATAGCCCCTGAAGCCAAATCAGCGCGAAAGACGTTCATTGCCGCGGAATCCTTGTTGGCAAGCAAAAATACGTGATTACTGTCAGGCGTAAAGCCCAGTATGGTGTGGGCCTCAAAATCGCCGCTCAATATCGGCCTTATTGACTTAGTGGCAACGTCCATGGCCCATGGCTGGCGGAATCCCGTTTCATCCAGCGCCACTACTAATGTCTTGCCGTTGGGCGTGAACCTTGGGGCCAGAGAATTAAACACTTCGTGACCCACGTCGCCCACGCGCTCCAATACTACTTCAGGCGCTTCGGTTTCGCTGGCCTCGCCCAGATAAATCTTCAGCGTTTCCTTTTCTCTTTCCCATGTGGCGAAAGCGTAATTGCTGCCGTCTTTAGACCAGGACACCGGCGTTCTCTCAAACCATACGTCGCCGCCGTCATTGGTAAATATCGGCTCTGGCTGGCGGGTTGGGGCCTCGTCCACACTGCGGATGTAAATGGCTGTTGCCGGAAGCCTTCTTTTATCGTCAGAAACCTCGCGCCGCACCTGCCTGGATTCGGCAAATCGCTTTGTGTAATCCATGATCTGGACTTGCCTGCCGCCCTGATTACCCTGGCCGCCCTGCCCTCTTTGACCTTGACCCCTGCCCATCGCGCCCGATTCGTCGTCTTCTTGAAATTGGGCGTAAATAGCCATCCAGCGGCCATCTTGAGAGAGATCGGCGCCTTGTACGCTGTATTTCTTTTCAGCGTCGTCGCCAAACACAAAGGCGCGGTTCAACTGCAACAGGCGTCCGCTGTTGAAATCAACTCTGAAAATACTGGTTCCATCCTGGAAAAAAAAGCCGTCATCGCCAGACGTATAGCCAACAACGCGCTCCTCCCTGTCGGTATTCGTCAGGCGGTCTGTTTTATCTGTTTCAACTACATAGCGGAATAAATCGCCCCTGTACACAAAAATCAATTCATCGGCCTTGTTTGCCCACTTGAAACTTGATACGCCCGGATATAAGTCCCCGGGTTTTATGTTTTCTTTTTCACGCTTTTTCTTTAGCTCATCCCTCCACTCCCAGAGTTCTTTTTCTTTCTCGCTATCTTTTTTGGCGGAGCCGTCAGCTTTTTTAGCATAATCGTCGGCATTTTTTGCATCGCCCTCATCTGTTATGTCCGCGCCTTCCGCCCTTTTTGTTCCCTCTGTCTCTTTTTTTTCTGACTCGGCCTTTTTTCTCTCACTTTCGGCTTCAGTCCTGGCCTTTTTCTCGGCGGCTTCTTTCTTTAGTAGCTCAATGGCCGCCATATCCCACTGGTCTAAATCTATGTTTGCGCCCGCCAGATAAGCGGCCTGAGCCTCCGCCCGGGCTTGAGATTCCTCAAACAGCCTTTCCCGCTCCTCTGCTTTTTTCTGAAACCGCTCTATTGCCTCGGGCGCATCGAAGGTCTTCATGGTTTCAATTGACGTAACGCGCCTGGCCTGCCCTGTCTGCGCGTCATAGACATAAAGGTCTGTACCGTTTTCGCCAAAGGGGTTCCACAAATAAGCCAAATACCTGCCCTGGCAGCTAAAAGCGGCGCCTCTGGCCTGCTGTCCCGCGTAAGGCCGGGTGCGGAACACATTTTCCACAGTAAGCTCTTCAGCCCTGATGGGCTTAACGGGCGCGCTTTTAGTTTGCTGAACACCCGGCAACCCCGCTAAACAGGTGGCCAACCCAAAAACCAACCAATGACCAGCCATAAATACTCCCTTTCCTTTAGTTTCCTGTGAATGGACGTATCGCCTGATTCGTTATTTTACGCTTGACTCGAAAACAAATCTCAATTCATATCCAGCCTCAGCAGCATTTCCTGGGCCGGTTGAAAGTCGGGGTGGTGTATGAGGCACTCCCTCAAAAGAGATTTGGCCGCTACTATGTCGCATTGCGCTTCCCTGAACTCCGCCAGACGCCATAGGGCTTCCCTGTTATGCAGGTCGAGTTTGAGAGCCCTTCTCCAGTGTTGCTCGCTGCGCTCCCACTCGCCCAATTCAATGCAGGCGCGGCCTGCGTCAAGCACGTAGCGCAAGTTGAAAGACTCCATCCAGGCGGCGCGCTCAAGATCTTCCCTGGCCTGGCCGTGGTTTGACAGGCGCTTATTTGCCAGACCTCTCAAATACCAGTATGCCGCCCGTTCACGCGCGTCATCGCCCATGGAGTCCAGGTGGGGCAATAGCGCCTCCCATGCCTCCATGCCCGCCATGGCTTCTGACTGCATAAGCTGCAAGTCAATATCGTTTGGTTGTGCTCTTAAGAGTTCTGATATTTTGTTGTAGGCTTCCTCATAAGACCTCTTTGACAGAAGCATTTGGGCCGTGAACCTGGGACGATAGTTTTCAACAAATTTTTCAGGCACTTCAGCCAGGTGCGTCCAGGCGGCGTCCGGCTTGCCTTCCACCCAGAAGAAGTATTCCGACCTGGCTAATTCGTACTCCCCGCGGGCTGGGACGGGGCTTTGTT
>JAISSN010000130.1 GCA_031273105.1 Holophagales bacterium
AGGTCGAGCGACGGCATTACCATCAACGCCAATGAAGTCGGCCTTAATTCAATAGGCAAGTTGAACGTCATTCCAGGTTCATACATAAAAGGCGAGCACTTCAGCGTGACCATCACCCAAGACAAACAGGCGGCCCTGATAAAGATTTTGGATGCAGACAGGTTCAAAAACGACAAAGTTGTGTTTGCCGTGGCGGAATAAACGCAAGTTTTGCCACGCGACGCTTGCTTACCTAAAGGAACACGGCGCCCCAAAAACGCCTGCAAATACAAGCGAGCGTAAAAACAGAACGAGTTGTGTTTTTACGCTCGCCTACTAACGATCAATACCCTTTAGCCTTCATGCACTCTTTAGCGGCTTTATAGCCAAGGTCGAAGGCTTCCTCGTTGAGGGGCATCAGTGAGGCTTTTTCCTTCAACGCCTGTTTGACGGCGGCCAGGAAGGTTTCCCGTGGGAAAATATCGGTGGCGGCGGACAGGACGCCTAAGCTGACGATGTTCTTTACAACCATCTTTCCGAGGCCATTTGCTATTTCGGCAAAAGGCACGCCAATAACCTTGACGCTTGGGTCTGTTGATTTCGGCTCCGGCGCCAGCGTGTCGTAAATGATAAAGCCGTTTTTGGCGACTGTAGGCCCGAATTTTGTAAGGCTGGGGGCGTTGTAAGCAATCAGAATGTGCGGGGTTGGGCTGGCGGGGTTGAGGACTTCTGTCTTGGCGATATGCACGTCGGCGTACGATGTTCCGCCGCGGCTTTCGGGACCGTAAGCGGGTATGTGCGTCCCGTCAAAGCCTTCGTTGATACCGGCTGTTGCTATGAGAATTGCGGCTGTCTGAGCGCCGTCTCCGCCTGAGCCAGCCAGTTTCAGGCTTATATCCGCCGGATGCAGGTGAGCGGGAAACGCCTTGCAGTGGCGTTCTGTTTTTTCTGTAGTCCCGCCAATCAGTTTGACAAACTCCTCGCCGTTAAATTTTGGCGGCTCAATATTCCACCATGGCTCCAGCGTTATGTCCTTCTTGACGCCAAGAGGAAAAATTGGAACCATGTTTTCTTTTACCCACTTTTCCGCTTTTTCAGATTCAGAAGGCGAGATTTTCAGGTGGGTTGGGCATTCGGCCAGTACTTCGATAAAGGTGTAGCCGCGCCCTTCGCTTTGAAGCTGAATCGCTTTCTTGATGGCCTTCTTGGCTTTATTTCGCTCGGCTGGGCTGAACAGCGCCACGCGCTCGACATAGACCGGCCCGTCTAACAGGGCTATCTGCTCCGCCATCTTAATAGGCTGGCCGTGGATTTGCTTTCTGCCATACGGGCTGGTCGAAGTGGACTGTCCCATGAGGGTGGTGGGGGCCATCTGGCCGCCCGTCATTCCGTATATGGCGTTGTTGATGAAAATGATGGAAATAGGCGTGCCAAGCTGGGCGGCGGCGATGGTTTCGGCAAGGCCGATGGAGGCAAGGTCTCCGTCACCCTGGTATGCTATAACGCTTGTCCTGGGGTTGGCCAGCTTGTGGCCGATGGCGACGGCGGCGGCGCGTCCATGAGCGGCCTGGGTATTGCCGGTATCGAAGTAGTAATAGGCAAAAACGGAGCAGCCCACCGGGCTGACCAGAACGGTGTCGTCCTGAATCCCCAGTTCCGCTATGGCTTCGGACAGGTACTTATGCACCAGGCCGTGACCGCACCCTGGACAGTAGTGGGTGCTGTTGCCCTTGAGACCCTCGCCGTTTGAGTGGCGTTCAAACTTGCTGTAAAAGGCTGTTGACATTTTGAGCTCTCCTTAGGCGATGGATTTAACGTGGGCGACGACATCCGCCTGCTGGGGCAACATGCCTCCCATGCGTCGGACATGGCTCATTTTCGGGAACTTTTCTACGCCCGCTTTATTGAGTTCCAGGCGAAGCTCATTTTCCAACTGACCGGCGCTTGCTTCTACAACTACTATTTGCTTGACGCTCGGCAACACGCTCTTTAATTGTTCAACAGGAAAAGGCCAGAGCGTGATGGGTCGGAACAGACCGGCTTTGATCCCCATATCCCTGAGGTCTTGAACAGCGCCCTTTGAGATGCGCGCCGGAGTGTTGCAGGCCACAAGCAGTATCTCGGCGTCGCCGGCCATGAAGCTATCAGCCCTCGCGTCGGCTTTCATTGAGTCGTACTTGGCGCAAATTCTTTCGTTTCTCTTTTCGAGGTCAACTTCGGTCAGGTCAATAGAACTGATTAAATTGCCCCTGTGGCTCTTGTCTCCATACACAGCCCATTCCGGGATACCGGGCTTGACCAGATGGTCGGGCAAGTTGACCTTTCCCGTCATTTGACCCAAATAGCCGTCAACCAGGATGATCACGGGGTTTCGGTACTTGAACGCCAGTTCAAAAGCGTCCATGGACAGGTCGAGCACTTCCTGGGGCGTGCTCGGGGCAAGGCAGATAGCGTGCGTATTTCCGTGGCCGAGGCCGCGGCAGGCAAATTTTATGTCGGCCTGTTCAGGGGCGATATTTCCAAGTCCGGGGCCGCCGCGCATGACGTTTACGATGACGGCGGGAAGCCCCGCGCCAATCATGTAGCTGATGCCTTCGACCATCAGCGAGAAGCCAGGGCTTGAAGTGAACGTCATGGTAGGAAGCCCGGCGCCCGCAGTCCCATACATGTGGTTAATGGTAGCTACTTCCGAAACGGCCTGCAGATACCATCCGTTTAACTTTGGAAGAAACTTGGCCATCAGCTCCGCGCCTTCTGAGGACGGCGTGATCGGATAGCCGTACATGTGGCGGCAGCCGGCTAGCATCGCGCCAATGGCCGCAGCGTAATTTCCTTTGATTACCATAGGCTCTGTTTTTGGCAACGCCACCTTTTCACCGGGTATGGCCACCGGCACAGGCGCGGCGCCTTTTTTCTCCCCAAAGAGCTTGGCAGGGTCTTGCGGTTCAAAATGCAGCCCTTGTTCTAATCCAAGAAGGCCATATGGTTCAGGGCAGGTGTCTATACAGAGGCCGCAGGCGTTGCACTTCTCCAGGTCAAGAACCACTGGAGCAATGCCTGTCAAATGGTTGATTTCTCCACTGAAGGCAATACAGCCTCTGGCGCAGACGCCTATGCAGCGGCCGCACCCTTTGCAATATTCCGGTATCAGGGAAGGTTTTGGGCGTTCCTTCGTCTGTGCCATTGGCGCTCCTAAAAAAAGATAGTCTAATGATTACACAGAATACCAAACTTTGCATCCTGCTGTGAGATCGACGGCTTTATTTTGGTTGTGTAATCTTAAGAAAAATATTTCAGGAGCGCGGAAAGAAAATTGAATTGTGCTAATGGAAATTACATAGGCTACAATATTTACCGGGTCAGGTGAAGGATATGGAAAACCGAAAAAGACTTGAGGCCGCGCTTGAGGAGAAAAACCATGCTACTTTAAGCTGCGACGTCGGACTACCACTTGCGGTAGCAAGGAATAGCGGGGCTTGAAAGATATTCTTCAATCTGATATCCTTCAGACATTGTTTAACGAACGCTTGCAACATTTAGGTGAAAAATGATAGGGTCTGGTTCTAGCCTGCAGATGAGTGCTCAAGACTTTTTGGCCTTGAGGGATTTTGTTTACAACAGGTCTGGCATCTACTTTCGGGAGACGAAGAAGTATTTTCTCGAAACTCGCATGGGCAGAAGGATTGGTGAGCTTTCGCTTAATTCTTACTCAGACTATTTGAAATTACTCCAAGGACCTGGCGGGTCGGAAGAACTCAAGTTTCTGTTCAACGAGGTGACGACAAATGAAACCAGCTTTTGGAGGAATCCTCCCCAAATAGAGGCATTTCAAAACATCATCCTTCCTGAGGTTGCGGATATTGCCCGCAAACGGGGGGGCAACAGGTTCAGAATCTGGTCAGCCGCCTGCTCATCCGGCGAAGAGCCATACACGCTGGCAATGGTTTGCGTTGAGGCAAAAGACACAGTGCTGCGCGGCTTTAATGTTGAAATCATCGCTACCGACATAAGCGAGCGGGTCATGAAACTTGCGGCGCTCGGTCAATACGGTAGCTATACCCTGAGGAATCTGACGCCTACAAGGCTCAGGATGCACTTTGATCAAAAGGGCGATGACGATTTCGAAGTCAAGCCTGAGCTGAAAAGGCTGGTTACATATAAAAATTTCAATCTGGTTGACTACCAGAACTATCGCACCTTGGGTATGTTCGATGTGATTTTTTGCCGAAACGTGCTGATTTATTTCGATGACGCGGTCAAGACAAAAACCATTCACGGCTTTCTCGAACAACTGTACCCGCTAACCTACCTGATGGTTGGACACAGTGAATCTATTCACGCCTACGCAACGGGATTTGAGCTGATTCACTTCAGCATGGCGACCGGCTACAGGAAAAAGGCTTAGTTTTTATGTCTATGGGACTTTACTAATCATGTCAATTACGCCAAACACGCTCGTTGCCGATTTGGGGAGTTTGCCCCCAATTTCGCGCGTTGCGACTCAGATACTCAGACTGACGTCTGATCCTGATTGCTCTGTGAGCGAGCTTCAGCGGGTAATTGGCTCTGATCAGGCCATAGCCGCCCAGATTCTCAAAATTGCTAACTCGGCGACGTTTGGCATGATGCGTGAAGTTCGCACGCTGTCCCAGGCAATAATGACATTGGGCCTCAATACTGTAAAAAGCGTTGTGGTTGCTTCCAGCGCAAAAGACTTGTATATGCGCGGCGCCACGACCCCTTTTCAGATGGCTATTTGGGAACACTCCCTGGTTTCCGCTCTTGCGGGGCGCGCTATTGCGAAAATTTTCCGCTTTCCCGCATACGACGAAGTGTTTTTGGGCGGCTTAATGCACGATATAGGGAAATCGGTGATATTTATCAAATATCCTGACGTCTATGGGAAAATACTCAAATCGGTCAACGATGGTCAATTAGATGACGGTTCGCAGGCGGAGATTGACGCTTTTGGCTTTGACCACGCAATGGTCGGCGAGGCATTATCGGATGCCTGGAACCTCCCCAGGACTTTTTCACAATGTGTGCGCTGGCATCACAACCCTGGCGGCGCGGAGCCTGAAAACATTGTCCTGGCTTCTTATGTCGCCCTGGGAAATTTATTTGCTCTTGAAGTCGGAAAGGGTATTGGAAAACCTCAGAGTTTAGTTACGCCAAAAGCGGACGCTCTTGAACACACGGGCATTACAGAAGAGGCGTTGGCTGCTCAGAGAGAAGTGGTTCTTGATTATCTGGAACTTGACAGGGTTCTTATCACGGGATTTTGACGCTTATGATTACTTCAGAACAAATACTGCAACGAGTCAAGGGGTTGCCAAGCCTTCCGACATCTGTTATGTCCCTCACAAAAATTGCCGGGGACGAACACAGTACCATAGACGATATCTATCGTGTCTTGGAAACAGACCCTGCCCTTACTTCAAGCGTACTAAAACTGGCAAATTCAGCCGTGTATGCCTCCGGCAATTTGGTATCTGATTTGCGTACGGCTATCCAGAGGCTGGGGATGGACGCAATTCTGAATTTATGTCGCGGTGTTGCCGTAATACGCAATTACAGGGTTGGCGAATTACTGGACGTCGTGCATCTTTGGCAGCACTCGACCGCTGTGGGACTGACGGCCAAAGCAATTTGCAGGCACCTGAAGAATTACTCGCTTGCGGAAACAGCCTTTTTAGCTGGTCTGTTACATGATATTGGGAAAATAGCGTTGGATAGGTGTTTCACCGATGAATACATGCCCGTGTTGGATGCAATTCAGACCGGCGAAGATGGAATAGAGGCGGAAAAGAGATTGCTGGGCGTAACGCACATGGAAGTTGGCATGGTGGTTGCTACTGATTGGAAGTTTCCTGACGTCATTATTGAAGTAATCAGGGATCATCACGCGCCTGAGTCTGGCGACCTTTTGCCCTGCCTGATTCACTACAGCGATTTGCTGGTCAGAACAAGGCTTCCAAACGGCCCGGGCGATAAGAAGTTAGTTATAAGTATTGACGCAGATCAAAAATTTAAAGATATGGTTTTTGGCATTTCAGGGGAAATTCCAGACATTGAGTACCTCACGTTCAGAATTGACGATGAGGTTGACCACGCCATTTCTTTTGTGCAACTTGCTTTTCAGGATTGATAACATGTCTGACCAAGTCCGAGTCCTAATAGTTGACGACAGCTCTTTTATGAGAAAGTCGCTTGAACGCATGTTGAGTACCGACGACGTTCTGGTGGTGGGCACGGCCCGCGACGGGTTCGACGCGCTGGAAAAGATCCCAGAATTAAAGCCCGACATCGTGACACTGGATGTAGAAATGCCCAAAATGGACGGGCTGACTTGCCTGAAGCGCATCATGGCTGAACATCCCATGCCCGTTTTGATGGTGTCCAGTCTCACGCATGAAGGCGCTAAGGCCACGCTGGACGCCCTCGCGTTTGGCGCCCTTGACTTTATCACAAAAGAAAAAGATTTCGCCGCAGGCGAAGGAAATATTTTGAACATGCAGAATGAATTACTTGAAAAAGTAAAAAAATTAGCCCACAGTCCAAAATTCAAATACAAGTACCTCCAATCTCATGGCGGCTCGTCTCGCTTAGAAAGTACTCTGTCTCAGACTCCGGCAGTTGTTCTTCCCAAATCCACCAGCACGGCTTCAATCCCGGCCAGTCCCAGGGCAGACCTGATTGTGCTTGGTTGTTCAACGGGAGGGCCAAAGGCATTGCAGGAATTTTTGCCATATTTACCTAAAAATTTGCCCGTCCCAATGCTCATAGTGCAACACATGCCCGCCAGTTTTACCAAGCCGTTTGCCGAAAGGCTGAACAACATTTGCCAAGTAGAAATTAAAGAGGCCTCTAATGGCGACGCTCCTCAATCGGGACACATATATATTGCTCCCGGCGGCGTACATATGCATATCCGCAATCGTTTGGGCCGATACGTAATCGAATTGAACCCCGAACCCGCTAATACCCTGCACCGCCCCAGCGTGGATGTACTCTTCCAAAGCGCCTATGAGTCCTGCAATACCCAGTTGATTGCAATGATTCTCACAGGTATGGGCGCGGATGGCGCGCAAGGCATGAAGAAGCTGAAGCAAAAAGGCACGTACACTTTAGCTGAAGCTGAATCAAGCTGCATAGTGTACGGGATGCCTAAATCGGCGGTTGAATTGGGATGTGTTGACGTTGTTGCCCCAATCCAGGATATGGCCGGCATCCTCAGGCACCACTTCCAGGTTTAGCTTTTTAGTGAGGGGCATGAATGGAAAACGCCGCCCCAACAACCCCCCCTGCCGTTCAAACAACGCAGCTTTTTCTCTCAACCGCGCCTTCAAGCGTGGAGTACAATCACGTTTTGCGGATGGTTGGGCGGGACGTGTCTGTAACGCTGGTTGAAAGAGGCGCCGAAGGAATAAAACTGGAACTGCCTACAGGCCAGGTTATTACGGCCAAAGGCGACTTGCCCTTTCCAGAAGGAACGCAGCTTCAGGTCAGGGTTTCCGTCCAGAACGACTTGATCAAACTACAAACCTTGGAAGCCAAACCGCCATCCCCTGCTTCAATACTGGGGCCGCTCTCACAAAGCGAAGCGGCCATGCTGCTTCAAAAATTGCAGGCGTCAGACCTG
This sequence comes from Holophagales bacterium, assembly GCA_031273105.1. GTDB lineage: Bacteria > Acidobacteriota > Holophagae > Holophagales > Holophagaceae > WRHW01. The sequence continues at coordinate 7,622 of JAISSN010000130.1, forward strand.
GCGGAAGCCCTGCTCCCCCTTGCGAAATTATTTGCGGGCCTGGCTGCGCCAAAAGAGGCGCAAATTCAACGTGCGATTGAGTCTTTGCCTGTTTCAAGCCAGCAGATATTATCTTTGTTGCTTGGATTAAAAGATAATAACCCCGCTTTACTATCTCGCACGTTAATAGAACGATTTGAGCCGATAGCGTCGCTCATGGAAATGAATTCTGTTTTTACGGGCAAGGAGATAAATGACATTTCCCCGCCTGCTGGCAATGAGTATAAGTTAGCTGAAAATAGAGACGCTTTAATAAATAATCTGCGAGAAATATTTTTGAAATACTTTGAATCCGGCTCAATGAAGCAAATAACAATTTCTAATCCGGGTCAGTACAAATCTGTATTTGAATCGTTAAAATCAGAATTACTGTTTGTTTTGACGCCTTTACTTGAAAAAACAATTCAAAATCCGACCCATGACGCTCCTAAAAGCAATATAACAGAACAAATAATTCAAACGCTAAAGCTGTTGCCGGAAAACGTGCGGAATAATATATCAGACAGTGTTTTGGGCAGGAGCGATTCTAATATTGAGGTCATTGCCAAGGCAATAATTGAAAAGCTGGAAATCAATACAAAAAATGTTCTCATTTCAACCGAAAGCCGGACGGGTGGCGCAACTGCAAAGCAAGAAGCGCAAAGGCTGATGCAGCTACTGGAAAGTATGCCGTCGGCCATCAGAAGGATTATTGCCGCCGCGACGCTTGGCAATGCGGAAGCAGAGCCAAAGGTCATCGCCGAATTTTTGATGCAAAAAGGTGTTAGTCTAAATTTTAAACAAGGCTCTTTTTCAAATCAAGAAACACTATCGTCAATATTACGTCAAATAATAACAATGCTGCCAAATGAGACTCGTAATAACATATCAACCGCTGTTCTGGGAAAAGTTGATTCCGATATTGAGGCCGTTGCCAAAGCGGTAGTCGAAAAAATTGACGCTAATATAAAGAATGCGGGCGCCGTCATTCCT
>JAISSN010000134.1 GCA_031273105.1 Holophagales bacterium
CTTTCCACGCTTGGGGCGCATTCGGAAATACCGCAGTAGGCGCAGCTCCTGGCGCAGTTGTTGGATACTTCTATTAAACCTCTGAGCCAGACGTCATCGCCCACGCGCTGGCGGCGAACGTCGTCGGCCTGTTGCCAGAGCTGGTTTAATTTATCGGGGGCGTCTTCGAGCAGCCAGCCCTTGATGGATTTTATGTCGAGTAGGTGAGAGGCGTCATTTGTTGTCATAGAACTCTCTGTAAATTGATTGATTACAACGAACCGCTTTTCACGGCGCGGTATATCCACCTTTCGGCCATTTCAGACCACGGTTCAAAGTTCAGGCCGCCCCAGCATCTGTCAATCGCAAAGCCCGCCTGAGATAGCGCCGGCCTGATTTCGCAGTCGTCGTGAATCCGTATGTTGTGACGGAAGCGGTGTCCGTTTTTGATTCTATCCGTGATCACTCTCTTTCTGTCATGGGTCCAGCGGGCGCGCTCCCGGTAATCTCCGTCCTCTATGTCGCACCAGAAGCCTTCTACAAAGGATAGTGATTTTTCCAGGTGGCGTCGGCCTACCAAGTCCAGCAACAGCGGAGCGCCTGGTTTTAAAACCCTGGCGTACTCTTCTAACTGCCTCATGTTGTCGGCTTCATCCAGAAAGTACCCCCAGCTAGTGAAGGCGCACATAACAGCATCGGCTATGCAATCCCTGAAGGGCAAACGGCGGAAATCCAGGCGGACTAAGTCGCTTGGGTGTCTTGCCGCGTGAATAGCTAGGTTCCTGGGGCTTAAATCTCCGCCGACGTGATGCCAGCCGCCATCCATCCAATGCGGGTGCAGTCTGCCCCAGCCGCACGGCAAGTCCAGAACAAGGCTTTTGGGCCTCACGTCCAGGTACGCCGCCAGAGCGGGGCCTTCCTGCTCCGCATCTCTCTCTTTAGAGGCGTATATCTCAAAGTACGCGGGATGGTCAAAGTCCCGCACAAACCAGTCCATTATTGAATGATATACTCGTTTCTCAAGGAGGCCTCATGCGATTCAGCGCCGCCCAAACAAAGTGGCTAAAGTGTATTCATCTGCTGGCCGTAGCCGGGTGGGCAGGGGGGGCCATATCGCTCATGCTCCTGCATTTTTTGCGCTTTGGGGGCGTCGGGGCGGGCAACGAGCTACACGGCATAGACAGGGCGTCTCACATGATTGACGACTGGGCCATAGTCGCGCTCGGCGCTCTTGGGTGTCTTGTGACGGGCCTGCTCTATTCAATATTTACAAACTGGGGATTTTTTCGCCACAGGTGGATAGCCGTTAAGTGGGTAGTCACCATATTTTGTATCTTATTCGGCACATTTTTCTTAGGGCCGTGGGAGTCAGAGATGGTCAATATTTCCCAAAAAACTGGGAGCGCGGCCCTGCAAGATTCTGCGTATATTTCCAGCATGTACTTAAACTTTTGGTTTGGCATTATTCAAGTCATTTTAATCATATTTACAATATTCATATCCGTGTTTAAGCCCTGGAGACGGAAATAGTCATTCGGCTTGTGGAGCGAAACGAAAGGCGCAGACGTCACTTCAACGCTACAAGTTGCTTCTCAAAGTTGAACCGCGCTGCTGGCGTTATTGCGTAGTTCAATTATGTCTGGTGGAAAAAGATGAAGTCTGGCGCCAGCGATACTTTCCGGTTCATAACCGCAGTTATAGCATCACAAGCATTCCAGACTGCTGAACGCGTGTTTGACCTGGAAACGCTTTACACAAGCCAGGCCAAAAATTTTTCAATCGGATTTAAAACAGGGCTTGTCCTGTTTTAAATCCGATTGATTATACATCATTTCCAGCTAAATATCACGCTGGCCGAAAAATTACGTCCCGGTTGGGTATATCGCGGCAAGTCGCTGTGTCCCAGCGTATATCCGCGCACGTCTTCCCATTTCCAGTAGGTCTTGTCGAGAACATTAAAGACGCCGACCTGTATGCGCCAATTGCCCTTAGAGCCGAAACTGAAATGCCCCATTAAATCAAGAGCGCCAAAGCCCGGGGCTTGAAAGGGAGTGGAATTCGCGTCATTAAAATCATAATTAGGTATTCCTGTTTTTTTGGCGACCATCGTGTATATAGCTTCCACGCCCCAATTATTTCTTTGGTAGCCAAGTCCGAGAACGCCCTTGAGGGGAGCGATTGAATCCAGTGGTTCATCTATTCTTTCTTCTATTGTTTCCCCATCAACCTCTCTTTCTATTTTGACGTCTAAATTTTCCCCTTTGGCGTAGGCAAGGGATAATTGGGCGACAAAATTGTTAAAAAAGGTAACACCGGCTTTTATTTCCGCGCCATAAATCTGCACCTTTTCCAAATTTTGAAACTGGTAGCGAAACACCATAGGTTCACCAGCGTCATCGGGCAACCTCACGTCAGTAATAAAATCGTTATATCGGCTGTAAAAAACCGCCGCGCTCAAATTCCAGTTGGTCTGGTCGCCGCCGTGCAATCCAACTTCAAAGCTGTGACACCTTTCCGGCCCAAGGTCTGAGTTTGGGATGATCCTCACGCCAGCGGGACCCGCGTTGGGTATAAACATCGCAATATTCACGTTGTCATAGGGCGGGTTTCTGAAGCCGCTGGCGTACTGGCCATAAACAGACCAGTCGGGGTTAATCGTGCGTATTATCCCAAATTTTGGGCTTACCGCTGAGTTTGAGATGGAGTTGGCGTGCAAATCGCTTGTGTTAGAATTCGCGAACTCCTGGTCGGGGCGGGGGACTAGATTGTAGTTGTCAAATCTCAGGCCCGCTATGAAAGACCAGGCCAGCGTTGGCGAAAAAACTTCGCCCTGAATAAAGTAGCCCACCGTTGTCGTTGTTGAATCCGGCATCACCTTACTGGGGTATTTAATGCCGGCGACCACCTTGTTTTGTTCGCCCGTGTCCTGATCGAAATCAGTCCTGTCGTAGGGACGCGACGTTTTGCTTTGGGTAAATTCATGGCCGAATAATAGTTTATGCACCCATCCGTTAGAATTAAATCGCTTTTCGCCGTGGGCGCGGGTACCCCAAATTTCCTGCTGAAAACCATAGTTAGTTTCCCTGATTATCAAAGAAGAAGATATCGTATTTGCGTCATCGGAAGGCTCGTGGTGATCCGTTGTTCTTTCTAAACTTCTGCCTTTATTATAAAAGACGCGCCAGTCAATGTGCTGGAAAAACGCGTCGTCGCTGTCGAAGATATAACCAAAGTTAATCTGGCTGCGCCTGCTGGCGTCGTCGCCGTATGATTCAGTCACTTTGGAATAGTACGACCTGAGTATCCCCGGCGGCATTCCGGGAGGCGGGTTAGGTATTGGTTCTCTGGAAAAAGTCGAGCGCCCCAGCGTCGAGAACAGCGTCGTGTCATTTTGTCTTTCAAAATATTGAACAGACAAATTGAGGTTATGGCTTTCGTTTGGCGAGTAGCCTATCTTGCCCATCACGTTATTAGAGCGGTAAGTCATCTGGTTTGGGTATGCCCTGTTGAGTGTTTTCTCCCCATTCGTTTCAATATATGGACTTGTCGCGCCAGCCGCGGGCTTGATTTCATGGCCCGCGCGAACCGTGCCAAGCAACAGCGCGTCCCACTTGCCGCGGACGCCCGCAACCGTGAGCGTAGAGGACACCCCTTCGTACGCGCTGGCGTAGGCGGCCTTGAGGCTTGAGTAGGCGCCGCTTTTGCCCTCCAGGTAATCCTTAGCGTCCTTTGTCATGTATGTCACAACGCCGCCAATGGCGTCGCTGCCATATAGCGCCGAACTGGGGCCTCTCAGAATTTCAACCCTTTTAAGGGAATCCAGATCGACAAAGTCCCTGCTGTAATTACGCCCGGCCTCAGGCCCGTCGGGCAGGTTGACGCCGTCAACCAAAATGAGAACGCGATTGCCGCCTATCCCGCGTATGCTGAAACTGGTCGCGCCCTGTCTGTCGGGTTGCGCGCTCACGTCAACGCCCGGCTCAAACCTCGTTAAATCAAGAATGTTGGATACCAGCTTTTGATCAAGCTCCTTTTCTGTCTTAACGCTGACGGTAGTGGTGACCTCCTTTTCCGCCAGTGCGGTTTTCGTGGCGGAGACAATCACCGTGGCTGATGGCAGCTCGCGCTTTTTTTGGGTTTCTTTGGGCGGGTCCTCTTTTTTCTGGTTTTCCCTGGGCGGATCTTCGTCCGCCCTCAGCCCGTAAGCCGGAAGCATAATGATGGCCGCAAGAAGCGCCGAGTGCCGCATCAATCCCTCTCTTTTGTGTAAAGTGGCTTATTCTGTGGAGCCAAACGCAGCTTCACAGGCAAACGGCTATATATTAGCAGGTTTGCGGTTTTTAGGCATGAGATTTTTTTCTAACGAGCTAATTGCAAAACTTCATGGGAAAGTCATGCCAGTGTGGCGATTCTTGAAAAATACACGTCTGACGCCCGCGTTCCCGGCAAAGCCGGAAGTTTTGCAATTACCTCGGCTATACAATACGGAGTTACATTCAAGCCCGATTGAATGTAACTTGGAATTGTAAAAATCATGGAAGGATTCAGATGCCAGCCATCCGCCGGATATTCGTTGAAAAAAAGCCTGAATACGCCGTTGAAGCCAGCCACCTGCTGCATGACGTCACCAGCTGCCTGGGTATCTCATCCCTGGAGAGCGCGCGGATACTCGTCCGGTACGACGCAGAGGGTCTCTCCGACGCCGATTATAGCAAGGCTCTCTGGACCATCTTTGCTGAAAGGCCGCTTGACATTCTCTTTGAGGAAGATTTTTCTGTAGAGGCAACAGAATCAATACTGGCCGTTGAATACCTGCCGGGCCAATATGACCAGCGCGCCGACAGCGCGGCCCAATGCCTCAAACTCATCTGCCACGGCGCGTCTCCAACCTCGTCGCCAAAAG
>JAISSN010000142.1 GCA_031273105.1 Holophagales bacterium
AACATGCCATTACAAATATTTAACCAAAATAAACTAAGATACTGAAAATACTAAACTTATATGCTATACGTTGAACCAAAGTGTTGAAGTCGGGTGGGCAGTTCATCCCGCAGGAATGGAGCAAAAAACCTCGCCAGGCGCAACTCAGGCAGCACAGTGTCTTTGGCCTGCTCTAAACCAAGTACGCGCTGATGAAAGAGATTGGCTTCATCCAGACGCGGGCTTTTCCAGTAGGATTTTTCAACCCTCCAGGCGTTTAACAGGACTATGCGGACCGTTCCCAGGCTTGTGGCGGCGGATATGACGCGGTTTAAAACCTTTGGCCTTGGCAATGCTAACACGAGCGTCAGCGGCAACTTTGGCGGCGGCGGACTATCCAGGCTGACGTCCATTTCCAGCGCGTTTTCGTCTAACGCTATTACGCGAGCCCGCCCCATCATGCCGCCCAACAGGCCCGTCAGCAGGCTATCGCCTACTTTGGCACTGTGAACGCTACTAACGTGTTCCAGGCGGCGGCCAGTCAATCTGACGCGGCGCTCCGATACAAAATCATCAGGGAATAACAGGATCAGGTTCATTGGCTTCGTTTCTATGTCAAAACCACGTTCGCAATTTTGACACAGCAAAGACGCTCTGGGAGCGCGGCTGTAATTTTTGCCCCAAAATTATTTGAATCACGCTCAAAGGTTGTCAGAGGCGCGCTCTCCAAATTCCAAACATACTGCCGCATTCTATTTAGAAATGGAATTACTCGTAGCGTAGCGCCTCTATCGGGTCTTGTCTGGCCGCTTTTACCGCTGGCCATAAACCGGCGGCCAGTCCAACGCTGGTGCTGACGCCAAAGCCCAGAATTACTGACCACAGAGGGGCCGCGGCGGGAAATTCCAAAATAAATTTTACCAGATAGCCGCCGCCGATGCCCAAAATGATGCCCACTATTCCGCCCGCGCCCGTGAGGGTTATAGCTTCTACCAGAAATTGGGCGGCTATGTCTTTTCGCGTGGCCCCAAGGGCTTTTCTGACGCCTATCTCCCTGGTGCGCTCGGTGACGCTGACCAGCATGATGTTCATGACGCCGACGCCGCCTACTATAAGCGCTATGCTGGCGATCAGTATCATGACGGCGGCTATGCCATTGGTGATTTTACGCATTGATTCAAGGTTGCTCTCGCTTGATGAAACGGCGAAATTATTTGGCTCGTTGGGTTTAAGGCCCCTTCTGACGCGCATGGCCGTTATTATTTCATCAATTAAGGCTGGCACTTCGGCGGCGCTTTTCGGAACGAGATAGATGCGAAGGGGATTCCAGCTCCAGAGGCGGATTTGGGGGTACATTTCGTCAAAAGTGCTGATGGGTATAAATATCCTGTTGTCCAGGTTATTACCCATCGCCGATCCCTTTTTCTTAAGGACGCCGATAATCCGCATGGGTACGCCGTCAAAGTAAATTTCCCGCCCGATGGGGTCTGAGCGGGGGAACAGCGCCTTTAATATATCGGGCGCAATGACGCAGGTTCTTGTGGCGTGGGCCATGTCGGCCTGGACAAAAAAGCGGCCATCCTCTATCTCGGCGTTGTTCACGGGCAGGTATTCGGGAGTTACTCCCATTATTGGCGGCGCGCTGGCTTCGTCCCCTTTTGAGTTTTTTACGGAGATAGCGCTCCAGCTATTGCTGCGTACCGGGCTTATCGCTATAGCGTGGGTTAAATTTCGCCTTAACATTTCAACATCGTCAAGGGTTAGATTGGGCCGCCTGTATTGCTCCGGCGGTATATCGCCGCCGCCGAAGCGGGGGTCTATTTTTGAAAGTTCAACCCTGGTGCTGCCAAAGGCGCTGAATGCCGACGTGATGGAACTGTCAAAGCCCGCCACAAGGCTGACCATGGCGATAACAGTGGCCACGCCCGCCACGATGCCTAGCAGCGTCAGGAAAGAACGCAGCTTTTGCGCTCTGATTGAATTCAGCGCGAAGCGGACATTCTCCATGCCTATGGAGCGCAGCAGGCTGGGTTTGTGCAATCTGACAGCCATGTCTCACTCCGCCCTTATTGCGTCTATGACGACCAGATTGGCGGCGCGCCTGGCCGGAAAAAAGCCCGCCATTAGCCCGACCATCGTGGAAAGCCCCATAGCCAGAGCGGCTATAAAAAACGTGACCTGGGCGGGGAAACCCGTGGCGCCCTTTACGCCAAGAGCCAGACCTGCCCCCAGCAGGAAGCCCAATATCCCGCCCACTATTGACATCATGGAGGCTTCCAGTAAGAACTGGCGGCTTATATCGCGCTTTCTGGCGCCCAGGGCCATCCTGACGCCTATTTCCTGGGTGCGCTCGGCTACGCTGACCAGCATTATATTCATGATTACAATGCCGCCGACAAAGAGGCTGACGCCCGCTACGAGTATTATGAATAAAAAGGTGGCCGCGCTCACCGTGCTCCAAAGCTCCATGATGGCCTCCTGAGACATAATCGCAAAGGTATCCTGGGCGCGAAAGCCGGTATGGCGCATAGACCTCAGGTATGCCCTAGCCTCGTCCTTGGCTTCATCCACAAGCTCAATGCTCCTGGCCTTTATATATATCTCAACGGAGGCCCAGGGTGACATGAAATTTTTTCTTATTACAGAAAAAGGAATATAAACGCGCGTATCATCGGAGGGGCCAAACATTGAAGCTCCCTGTTTAGGCATCAGACCAATTACCTGAAAGGGCAGGCCGCCAACCAGCATGGTTCTTCCGATGGGATCTTGCGGACCAAAGAGTTCATCCCTCACATCCGCGCCTATTATGGCTACGTAACGGCTTGCGGTCTCTTCGGCTTCTGTCCACCCCCTGCCGGCCTCTATGGTCACGTTGAGGATATTGGTGGTATTTGACGTAACGCCAACGATATTGGCGCCCTCAAGTTTTTTTGCCCCGTTGGAAACCATCCGCGTGGCGCCTGCCCCCGCGCCCACTGCGGAAACTGACGGCAAATTGGCGGCGCGAAGCCGGTTGTACTCATCCACGGTTATCCTGGGCCGTTTACGCGCCTCCAGCCACTCCTCGCGGCTCGTTATAAGGCCCCAGCGATCCACGATGAACATATCCGGCGAAAGAATCATGGTTTCGTTCAACACGTACTGGTTCAGGCCGGAAATAATACTGATGACCGCCACGGTGGCGGCGACGCTGATCATCATGCCCAGCAGCGTCAAAAAGCTGCGGAGCTTGTGGGCGCGCAGCGAGCGCAGCGCCGAGCGAAATAATTCTGAAACATTCAAAGGAGAACCTCAGCTTGCGGCTTTCACTGCTTTTTTGGCGTCAACCTTTACCTTTACGCCGTCCTTGAGTTCTCTCAGCGCCCTTAATGGGCCGGATGCCACAACATCGCCTTCCTTGAGGCCGGATGTCACTTCAATGCTCATGTCGCCCGTCAGGCCCGTTTCCACGGGGACAAACTTTACTTTGTCGCCTTCAACCAAATAAACGCCTTCTTCATCCCTTTTGTCGCCCGGCTTAAACTTTTCCCCCTCTTTTAATACTATGTCCCTCACCACCAGAGCCTGAAAGGGTATGGCCAGCGCATCGTCGTTAGACCCTGTAAAAATATCCGCCTGGGCGCTCAGGCCAGGCTTGATGGTATCCGGCGGGTCTTCTATTTGTATTTTAACCTTGAATTTAATGGCCTCTTGGGCGCCGGTTCTGGAGAGCAGGGGGCTGCCGCCAACTTCGGTGACATAGCCGTTAAAGGTTTTATTCGGATAGGCGTCTATGCGGATTTGGGCCTTTTGCCCCAGTTTGACTTCGGGTATGGCGGCTTCGTCAACTTCCATTTCGGTTTCGACCTTGCTCATGTCGGAAATCGTGAGTAAAACCGTCCCCGGCTGGTTCTGGACGCCGATGACGGCCGTTTCGCCCTGTTCAATGCGCCTGGCTGTGACAATCCCGTCCATCGGCGATAGTATGACCGTTTTAGAGTGCGTCACCCTGGCTTCCGCTAAGATCGCTGTGGCTTGCTCAACCCTGTTTGAGGCGGCGATGGCGGCGCTCTCTGCGGTTAACAGCGCGGTTTTAATGGTTTCCATCTCGGCTTCTGAAAGAATGCCCGCATTTTTATTGGTTTCGGCGCGGTTGTAATCGGAGCGGGCCTGTAACAGCCTGGACCTGGCGGATTCCAGGTCGGCTGCAGCCACCAGCCTCGCGGCCTCCAGACCGTCAACGGAGGCTTTTGTTCTTGAAGGGTCTATCTCTAAGAGAAACTGCCCCTCTTTTACAATATCGCCCTCTTTAACGGCGAGCCTGGTCACCTCGCCCATCATGTTGGCGCTCAGGTCGGCCTTGCGGACGGCCTGTACGTTGCCGTTGGCGCTCACCTTTGAAACCAGGTTTTCTCGCGTCACCTTTGAAGTTGTAATCACCAGCCCTGTGTCCCTGCGGAAAGCCAGCCCGGCCACAATCAAGGCGACAATAGCTATTCCGCCAAAAATCCAGATTTTACCCTTCATGCGCGTGGCTCCAGAAAAATTACCCTAATTACAGGATAAATGGTATTCGCTCAATTCCAAGTTTGGTTTAGCGATTTTTTTGACATTGCCTTATGGGTTTTTCCAAAACATCAATAGTAGCCGCCATACGCCGCGAAAGACACGGCTAATAGGCCAACGGCGTCCGCCTGTCGGTGAATGGGCGGAATTTACCGATGAAGGGCGATCGCAGCGTAATTATTCAGTTTTGTCTGGTGCCCCCGCCCGGACTTGAACCGGGACGCCATTGCTGGCAACGGATTTTAAGTCCGCAGCGTCTGCCATTCCGCCACGGGGGCGTCTCAATCAGAACCTAAGAAGTTTAATTTGCTTTTGACGCATAGTCAACACTTGATGAGTGTGGAGTTTGGTATTATTCAGAGGAAGGCTTTTTAACGGTTCATCATGGATTTGCTGATACCCATAGGCATCGTTACAGTATCTGACCGGGCCTCCAGGGGCGAGTACGAGGATTTGTCCGGCCCAGCGATAGCAGCCGCGCTGAATGACTATCTGATCGGCGGCTGGCGGCCCCTGGCCCGGGTGATACCCGACGAACAAGCCGTCATTGAAGAGACGCTGAAAGAATTATGCGACGTTGAAGGGTGTTGTTTGATACTCACAACGGGCGGTACTGGCCCGGCTAAACGGGATGTCACGCCTGACGCCACAGCAGCCGTGTGCGACCGGGTATTGGACGGCTTCGGCGAGCAAATGCGGGCCGTTTCGCTCCGCTATGTACCCACGGCCATACTGAGCCGTCAGATAGCCGGAACCAGGGGGCGGACACTGATCATCAATTTGCCCGGAAAGCCTGGCTCAATCCGAGAGTGCCTGGACGCCGTATTTCCAGCCGTACCCGACTGTATAGTCTTACTGGAAGGGCCAAGGCTGGAGCTAAAACTTTTAAGATGACGCCTGACGCTGGATTCAGCCGCCGCTGGGAAATGCTGGCGTTCACTTGCGTGGGGGCTTTCATGGCCCCCCTCGACGGTTCAATCACTTCTGTCGCCCTGCCTGTCATTGGTCAGCGCCTTGGGTTGAGCTTTGAAGGCGCGCTCTGGGTTCAGGCCTCCTACCTGCTGACCATGGCCGTTCTCTTAATACCGCTGGGGCGCCTGGCGGATCAGCGGGGGCGCTTGAATTTTTATCTGGCGGGCATAGCTCTGTTTACAATGGGCTCTATCGGGGCCGCCCTGTCCGTTGGCGGCGCGAGCATCATTTTAGCCAGGGTGATCCAGGGCAGCGGCGGCGCGCTGCTTACTTCAACTTCATCGGCCCTCGTGATAGCAGTTTTTCCGGCCAGTGAGCGCGGAAGGGCTATGGGGATAAACGTCATGTCGGTTTATGCCGGCTTGAGCCTCGGCCCGCCCCTTGGCGGTTTCCTGGTTGACAGCCTTAGCTGGCACTGGATTTTTTTGATAAATATACCTATCGGAATAGCCGTCCTGCTATGGGGACGGCGATTGCGCAAAGTTACGCCTGAAACCCGGACCGAGGGCAGGGTGGATATGCCAGGCGCAATACTATTGGGGCTGGCTATGATAACTCTGTTATTGCCGCTGACGCTCCACGCGAAATGGGGATTGACCTCCGCGCCCGCCTTAGCTTTGTTTGTCCTCTCAGCCATTTCCTTTGTCGCTTTCGTCTTGGGTGAGAGAAGCGCGTCTGAGCCGTTGATTGACATAAAACTGCTACGATACAACCCGCAATTCGCCTTCGGTAACGTCGCGGCCCTCCTTAACTACATGGCCCTTTACGCCGTGGCGCTGCTGACTTCGGTATGGCTGCAACTGGTGCAGGGCCTTTCCGCCACCCACGCGGGTTGGCTCATGCTCGGCCAGCCGGTGGTGCAATCGCTGTTAAGCCCTGTGGCGGGCAGGCTCAGCGACCACATTGGCGCGCGCGCCCTGACCGCTTTCGGCATGACGATGACGGCGCTGGGGATGTCGCTGTTGGCTTACTTTGGCCGTGGCGCGGCGCTTGGCGCGATTGTGGCGTCCCTGGCGGTTGTGGGGGTAGGAATGGCGTCTTTCAGCGCGCCAAACAGCTCGTCCGTGATGGGTTCCGTGGAGCGCCGCCAACTGGGCCTGGCTGGAGCTATCTTGGGCACGATTCGCGTAACGGGGATGGCCCTCAGCGTGGCAATACTAGGCGGGCTTGCGGCCAGCCATCTGGGGGATGGCGGATGGCAGGCTCTTTTGAAATACGGCCCCGGCGGTCCGGGCGCGAAGGCTTTCATTTGGGGCTACCGCACAGCCATGCTAACAGGCGCGGGCTTTGCTGTAATCGGAACGATTGTGTGCCTGGTAAAGCAAAAAAAATAACCGAGCAGATGCAGCCGCCCGCAGGACTACGAGGATTTATAGCATTTCCGATTCAAAACCGCGTTCAGTAGTCAGGAATGTTACGATACATAACTGCGGTTTTGAACCGGAAAGTAGCGCAGTGCGCCTGAGCTTACCTTTTTCCACCAGACATACCGGATAACCTCTTTTTAAACTCCCGCACAACCTCTTCTGAATCTGGAGCCTGGCCGCTTTTATCTGTAAAAAGGGACGTCAGCGTGGCGATATAGAGTTCTCCCAGCGTTGTTGTTA
>JAISSN010000041.1 GCA_031273105.1 Holophagales bacterium
GGAAAACAGCGTTAATGAATCGGCCAATGTAGCCTCGGCGACGTCTGAAATGTCAGCCACAACCAGCGACGTAGCCCGCACGGCCACAGACCTTGCCCAACTGGCCTCCAGATTGCAGATCCAAGTACGCAAATTCAAGCTGCCATAAGCGTAGAGCGGACACAGGGCATCGCAAGCGTTCCAGGATGTGGATACGGCATCGCAAGCGTTCCAGTCCTCAAACTGCATAGCGCCCGCACAACCGCTATAATACACAGATGAGCGGCATGACCCTATTCTTCTTCCTGCTAGTCAGCTTTCTGGTTGGCAGCGCGCCTTTTGGCCTTTTGCTCGTCAAGCTGGCGGGCAAGGGAGACGTGCGCTCTGTAGGTTCCGGCAATATCGGCGCGACTAATGTCGTACGCGCTGGCGGCAGGTTTCTGGGAATTTTGACATTAGCGCTTGACGCGTCCAAGGGCTTTTTTCCTGTGTTCTTCGCGCTACATTTTTTTGAGCTTAACGGCGCTCAGCTTTCCCTTGTTTCCCTCGTGGCGCTGGCAGCCGTCGTGGGCCATATCTTTACGCCCTGGTTGTGTTTTAAGGGCGGCAAGGGCGTCGCTACGTCCTTAGGCGCCGCGCTGGCGTTTTGTCCATGGACATGGTGGATGGTTCTGCCATCGTTGGGCGTTTTTATCCTGTCTGTGGCGTTAACCCGTTTTATCAGCCTGGGCAGTATTTTGGGAGCCTTTGCCCTGTCTGTATTTTTGCTGATAGGACTGTTAAAAAACAACGCGGATGAACCTATGTTGACCGCAGCCCCCTGGATAGCGATTGCCCTGCTCGTGATAATCAAGCACCATGCAAACATAAGGCGGCTCTTAAACGGTACTGAAAACCCGCTATGGGGAAGCGTTCGCGGGGGCGCGGCCGATGAGTGATATAGCCGTTTTCGGCAGCGGTGCGTGGGGCTCCGCGCTGGCGTCAACCTGGGCGCGCAACGGGCGCTCTGTCACGCTATGGGCGTTCCCGGAGGATGCGGGCATTGAGCTAAATAACACAAGGCTGCATCCGCGTTTGCCAGGAGCGCAATTGCCGGAATCACTACGAATTGTGACCGAACCAAACGACGCATTTGGCGCAGAGCTATGGGTGAGCGCGCTGCCCACGCAGGTCAGCCCCGATGTTTGGGAGCGGATGCTTAAAACCTTGCCAAAACGCCCCAACCTGCTCATTCATGTTAGCAAAGGGATTTTGCAGTCAACCCACGGACGCCTGTCTGCGGCGCTGGAGCCAATTTTCGGCGTACCGGTGGGCGTACTGTCGGGGCCTACCTTTGCCGACGAGGTCTTTCGTGAACTGCCTGCGGCTATTGTGTTGGCCATGCCCGACGCGATACCAGATGACGAATGCCTGCGTTTGCAAACACTGTTGGCCTCCCCCCGTTTAAGGGTTTATTTGTCCAGAGACGTTGTTGGCGTAGAGCTTTGCGGCGCGTTAAAAAATATCCTGGCTATTGCCGCCGGCTTGCTGGAGGCGCTGAATTTGGGAATGAACACGCGCGCCGCGATGTTGACGCGGGGCCTGGCGGAAATGTCACGGCTGGTTGATCGCCTCGGCGGACGCCCGGAAACCGTCATGGGCCTGGCCGGAATGGGCGACCTTTTATTAACAGCCACAGGCCCTCAAAGCCGGAACCGCAAATTCGGCGAGTTGTTAGGCAAAGGAATAAGCCCTCAAAGCGCCGCGAAAAGCATGGGCGAACAGGTCGTCGAAGGGGTTTACACAGCAAGGGCCGCTATGGAACTGGCGATGGAAGTTGGCGTGGAACTGCCGATAACCCAGGAAGTAATACGCCTGCTGGATGGAGCGGACCCCAAAACAGCAGTAGATAATTTAATGCGGCGCGACTTGAAAACAGAGTGCGCTCTATAGAAACTCACAAGTGAAAATTGCTTATAATGAGGACACATGAAAGCAGGTGTAGGGTACAGCGACATTCCAGACAGCGCGGCGGCTGGAAGACATGCGGCGAAAAACGCTGTTAAAATGGCCGGTAGGAAAGAGTCTTGCGACTTAGCCCTGCTGTTTTGCACATCGCGCCATGATCAAAAGGCGCTGCGTGAGGCAGTGGCTTCTGTGCTGGGCAATTCCGTTCCTGTCTATGGCGGCGGCGCCATAGGCGTTATTACCAACGATTACTACGGCTATGCCGGCGATCAGGTAGGAATAGCGTGTCTTTGGCTGGACGGCGTATACTACGATGTCATAATTGACGACGGCCTCCTCAAGAGCGAAGAAGATACCGGTTTCAGATTGGGACAGGGCATCGCTGAACTGGGCGCGACGCCGGAAACTTCGGTGATGCTGATGTACGACGCCGTGTACCGCAGCAAATCAGGCGTGCGCATGATGATGGCCACGTGGATATTGGCCGGACTGGAAAAGGCTTTGGGTTATCTGCCCGATCTGACAGGCGTCGGCATGGTGGCCGATTTTGAGTGTAACGCCACCAGCCAATACATCGGCCAAGGCCTTGGCGAACATTGTGCTATGGCCCTGATGTTTGGGGATGATATCCGCATTGACTCCGTAATAATGCACGGCTGCCGCCCCGCTTCAGGGTACTACACCGTCACAAAGGCGGACGGGCCTATGATACTGGAAATCAATCACAAGCCCGCCCTGACTTTTTTGGATGAACTCCTGGGTTCGGCCATCAAGCCGGAGCAGTACCCGTTCTTCCTGTTATTCGGAATCAACAGCGGGGAACGCTGGGGCGAATACTGTGAAGACAACTACGCCAGCCGCCTCTGTCTGGGCATTGCCCCCGAACGCGGCGGCATCGTGATGTTTGAGCCGGACATGGCGGAGGGTACCGAGTTTCAGTTGATGTTCCGCTCCCTTGAGTTGGACTACATGAAACCGAAAATCGAATCCCTTTTTGAAAGACTGAATGGCCGCGAGCCTGCGTTCGCCATGTACATTGACTGCGGGGGGCGCTGCGCCGGTTACGGCGGCGCTGATATGGAAGACGCGTTGGTCTTGCAACAGGCCATCGCAAATAGGGCGCCTCTCTTTGGCATTTACTCCGGCGTAGAAATCGCCTCTATAGCAGGGCGTCCCAGGGGTTTGGACTGGACGGGCGTACTATGCCTGTTTTCTAGAGGCCAGGGCAACGGAGTTACCAGCCGGAGCAAAGCCTCTGCCAATCGTCCCTCTGTGTCGAAACCGGCGACTGAAAAGCCCAGGCTTGAGGAAAGAACGCCGCTGGAAGCCGTGCTTAAGATGTGTGAACAGAACGCGGCAAAAATACTGGCCCTAGACGCCCAGTCAATATTACTGAGGTATGAGCTGGAGTTGAAGCGCAGGGGCTTTCGCCTGATTTCCGAATTGGCCGTTTCCCTGCGCCAGACGGAAAATTATAAGTACGTATTCGTTCGGGTGGCCCAGCGCGTCAACGCCGCCTTAAACATGCAAAAAACCCTTGTTCTGCTTTCAGATGGAAACGGGGAGTTTGTACCGGAGGTAATGCAGGGCTTCACTGTGGATGAACAATTGCGCATCCTCGGGAGACCGGTTGAAATTCCGCCGGAACTTTTGATTTCGGATACAGTACTAGTGACGGCAGCCGACCCGCCGGAGCAATTCGCTAATTTACGGCTCAATTTCAACCTGCCGTTCTTCATCGCGTCTCCAATTTTTATCCATGGTGAGGCAACCGCCCTGCTGCTGACCGGACGCATGGTGGAGCAGCCGCCATATCTTTCCCGCTTGGGTCTCAGCGACCTGGAAACCGTCCAGGCCATCACCGAATTGATCGGATCAGTGCTGATACGTCTGCAAATGCACGACATCATGCTAAAGGCTGAAACCGACGGCATGACCGGGTTATGGAATCGAACCACATTCCAGCGAATGGTGGAAAACTACCTCGACAAAGGCGAAGATAGCTCAGGAGCCTTCATATTGATTGACGTGGATAACTTCAAGTCAATAAATGATACATACGGTCACATCGCTGGCGACAAAGCGCTTATGATCTGCGCCAACGCTATGCAAAAAACATTTCGGGAATCCGACATCATAGGAAGGATGGGGGGAGACGAGTTCGCGGTGTTTTGCCGGGGTTCAAGCGACGGCGCAACAGCGGAAAAAAACGCGGCGAGAATTTTGGAAGCCTGGAAAAAAGTCATTCCCGATGGCAGTGCAGACTACATAACGGCAAGCATCGGAATATCCCTGGCGCCCCAGCAAGGCGCTAGTTTTCAGAAGCTATACAGCAACGCGGACAAAGCTCTTTACGAAGCGAAAAATCAGGGCCGAAACCGTTATATACTTTTTTCCTGACCGTAAAAAAACGTAGAAAAACCGGTTTAATCAGTGATGCCAAGCAGCTCATCGGCTACCCATTTGCCGTCCATTACTTTGACGAGGGCTTCCGTGATGGCCCTGGCGTCCACGGCGATGCTGC
>JAISSN010000176.1 GCA_031273105.1 Holophagales bacterium
TTATATTTGGATTGCTTTGATTTTGGCGCTGAATAATAGACGATTTTCTGAAAGTCAGGCGCGTTGTATTTTACATGGGGCCATTCCGGGTATTTCATCGTGAGCCAATGCCTGTAGGCACGGAGTCGCCACTCCAGCAGCCACTCCGGCTCACCCTTTTTAAGTGAAATCGTGCGGATCACGTCTTCAGACAGCCCCGGGGCGACCGAGTCCATCTCTATGTCTGTCACAAATCCATACTTATATTCCCTGCCGGTCAGGTTTTGAAGGGGCGAATCCATTTCGTGGCTCCGCCTCTATTATAGCTTGTCTCAAGGCCATATAAACCGCGCCATTTTCTTTGGCGCTGAAAATGTGTCCCGTATCGGAGTTGTGTTTTGTAAATATTGAAATCATTTAAGTTAAATTTCAACAAAAAAAACCGCTCAAGGAATAAACAGGATTGCTATTAGGGCGTATCCTGAATTACCCAGGTGGAACCATGAGATTTCTGATACCAGTTGCTCTACTTACCTTTCTTGTTGCGGGTTGCAGGGACATGCGCCCCGGGGCGCAGGACTGGGTGGCTTCAGCCCCCGAAAAAACAATTCTGGGCGTCTCAGGCCACCTGGGGTGGATTCTGGAAATGCCTGAGTTTCGTAAATACATCACAAAGTACCCGATGTTTGACCAAGCCCTTGAGCTTTTTCTTGACAGGGCCTCGATTGATCCGGCATCTGAAACTGGAAGGGTCTCCCTCTATATATTGGACATTCCAAAGGAAAGCGCCTCTATGCAATCGTTTAATGACCTGCGCGGTATGGCGCTCATACAAATAGCCGGTTTCAGGGATACAAAGGCTATCCAGCGCGTTGTCGTTGAAACCTTTTCGCCCGAGGGCAGTTTCAGGATTGGGGGGCGCGAATACCCGCTGTTTGTCGTGATGGATATTAACGAAGTCCGCATCCGCGTCTTCTTTGACAACGACGGAAGATTATGGATTGGCGACTTGTTCGCCCTGGCGGAAATCGCTAAAAAGCGCAGCGTTGGCGCCGACAGCCCTGTTTCCAGCGCCTCTGAGTGGATACCCGTGACCGGGGCCATTCAGGGCTTTGCGCAGCCTGAATTGGCGCCTAAACACGCCCTGAAAGATTTTGATAAATTGATTCCCACCGGTATTAAAGGACTGACCTGGGCCGTCACTCCCTTTGAAAATAATGGTCAAGCCTTGAATTTTGACCTGTGCGTCACAGGCACTGAAGAAGCCGTCGCCAAGCTGAAGCCGTGGCTGCAACGCCTTGTGGCCATAGCCTCCGCCCTTGCCGGAGACGGAATGATGCCGCCCGAAACGATTCAGGAAAATAACAGGATGGGCGTCAGGTGTCAATTCAGACAAGATCAGTTGGAAACTGCGTTGAAGATGATAAAAATGGAAGAATTGATTCAACTGCCCAAAATTTCGAAATTACCCAAATCAGGCGCGCCTAAATGAATGCAGAGATTCAAGCGCCAGTCCCACACCAAAGCCCTGAGTTTTGGATGGGACAGCTTCAGGAAGGCCGTGAGGAGGCGCTGGCCCACCTGATGACGCGTTTTGAGCGCCCGATTTTTTCGTTTTTACACAAAAGGCTGCAAGGCGAAAACGGCGTAACGCAGGAACTTACCCAGGAGGTTTTTTTGAGGTGCCTCCAGCACTGTCGCCGCTTTGAAAAGGGCCGCCCTGTCGCCGCATGGCTTTTTACGCTGGCGGCTAATATTGCAACCGACCATTTACGTAAAAGAGGAAGGGAGCTACCTGCTCCCGAAACTTTTGACGCACCTGATCCCCATCATGTCTCTCCCTGGGAGCAAGTGGATATGAACCAAAAAATAGGCGCTCTCAAAGGCGCTCTCGGAGATTTAACCCCACGGCAGCGGTCTATGGTCATGGCCTACTACATCAAGGAACGTCCTGTCAGGAATATCGCCGAGGACTTCGCCTGCGCCGAAGGAACGGTAAAAGCCACACTATTTCAAAGCCTCGTCAAACTTCGCAAATCTATGGGACAACAGCCATGAATAACGATTTAGAACAAACAGATAAAGATCAGGGCGGCGCAAATCAGGGCAACGACGGCGATTTGTCAAGTTTGCCAAATGACCTCTGGAGTCGGCTTGACGACGCCATCGGCTTTGATCTTTTAGAAAACCCTCAAAATTGGCCGGACGACCCCGCCATTCAAGCTGAATTGGCCGAACTTCTGGAAATACACCTGGCTATGAAGGCCCACGCCGATGACCTGGCGTCGGCTATAGCGCCAACAAAAGGCTTTAGACGTTTTGTCAGCGGGTGGATGTTGCCAGCCGCCGCTATTATGCTTGCCGTTTTGCCCACGTTGTACGCCGTTAGCAACATAAGAGAAACGCGCCGGATGCGGGCCAGAGGGGCTGTTTTGGAAGTGCAGCTTCAAAAGCGGCTTACCGCCAGGCTCTGGTCTGATTTCTTTAACGGCTCACTGGACTTATTAGAACAAGTTAAAACACCCGCCGGATTTTGCGATCCAAAACGCGAAGACCGCAGCGTGGAAGTAGAGCAAGCCAGAAGACTCTACGCTATGGGGCGCTCATTGCCCCTGGACGTCCTGAATGACCCTGAAGCCTTGGACGCGCGGAAGAATTTGCAGAACTGGCTGACGGAGGTTTCCGCAAACGACGCATGCATGACGCCTGAGCGCAGTCTTGAACTGCTGGACATAGCCCAGGAAATGGACTTGGAGGCCAAAGCCTACAAACTCAACCATAAATTAAGGAAGGAGTACTCATGAGACCCTTCTTATTGCTATACCTGTGCGCCGCCTTTGCTTTTGCGTCCGCCACGGCGCCGTCTGCCGAAAGTTCATGGCAACGCCCTCATGATCAAGACGAAACCGTCAATAAAAGGGGTGCAAATCAGGTAGAAATACACGTTGAGCCTTTTAAAAACATGGAATTTCAGCAGGAAATCAGGGACACGGTAGTTGAAATTCAAAAGCAAGCGCAGGTTGCGGTTACTCAGGCAACCGGCAGAACACAGCTGCCGTCGGGGCAGGCGGAAATGCTCAATACAGCCCGCAAACTTCGGCTTCAGGGTCGTTTTCCTGATGCTGGGAACACATACGCCAGGTTCATAACAAAATACCCGAACAGTTCCAGATTGTTTGAAGCCAGGTTCTGGGTCGCCAAGTGCCTCATGTCAGAGCAGAAGTGGGACGAAGCCGCCGCAGGATTTACTGATTTCCTTAAACACCACTCAGACCAGCGCATATACTGCCAACAGGCCAAAGAAGACAGGATTTATTGCTGGAAGGTAAGCTTGAAACAAAATCCTAAAGCCATCTCCGGCCTAAAGGCCGCGCTGACAGATTCTGACGTAAATATCCGCGTGCAAGCTGGTCTGGCCCTAAGCGAAAACAAGGACGCTTCAGGCAGAAAGGCGCTTGAAGAGGGCCTCGACAACGCCAGGTTCAGTGAACAATGCGCTTTGGCGCTGTGGAAGCTGGGGCTGCGAGCACAACCAAAGTCTGAGGAAGCACAGACGTCCTGGTCGCGTATCCTGGTCGTCAAGGTTAAAACAGATAACCCTGACGACAGCTTTGAAATGAGGGTTCCCGTAAATTTCTTCAAGGGCATGGAAATAATGTTGCCTGAGGACGCAAAAAAGGAAATGGCGCGTAAAGGTCTGTCAAACTTAACAGACATAGCCGCCTCCGCCCCCAAGGGTACGGTGCTGTTCCAATTCAAGGGGGACGGCGGAAAAACTAGCGTGGTTATTTCTGTGGACTAAAATTTGAAAACCCTCTCCCGTTTTTTTAAAGACCACCTGCGCCCCAATCTGGGGTTAATCCTGGCCGGGTCCGCGTTGGCCGTGTTGGCGGGACTGTTGCAAACCCTTTTGGTGGGCAGCTTGAAATGGGTGTTTGAAGGCTTTGCTCCCATAAGTGTTCCTCAAGTCCCAGACGCTCTGCCCGCCTTTACGGCGGCCAAGGCGTGGCTTGTCTCGCACTTGCCCGAAGGTTCAAGCCTCAAAACCAGCGCCTTTGTTCCGGTACTGGTGATCGTGATTTTCTCGCTCAAGGGGCTTTGCTCTTTTTCATCCACCATGCTGATGGTCAGGAGCGGCATACGCGCCACCCAGAGGCTGCGGGAGAGGCTCTTTGGTCATCTGCTGGAGCAGGAACCGGCTTTTTTTCAAACATATCCCGTAGGCGAGCTTTTGACGCGCTGCATCAGCGACGTCGGAGCAGTCCAGGGCATAGCCTCCAATCAATTTGCCGAATCAATAAGGGAGTGCGCCACGGCCATCGCCGGCATAGCCTTTGTACTCTATCTGGATTGGCAGCGCAGTTTGGTGTTATTCATCGCGGCGCCGCTGATCATTCTGCCGCTGAAAAATTTAAGCAGAAAAATCAGAGCCATCAACCACAGAAACCAGGAAGCCGGAGCCCGCCTGCTCCAGAGACTAAAGGAAGTATTCAGCAACGTCCGCGTGGTCAAGGGCTTTGCCAGGGAGGGCTATGAAGTCAGGCGCTTTGAAGGGCAAAACGCAGAACTATTTAAGATTGGCATGAAGAGCGCCAGGGCAATAGCCATGAGCCATCCCATCATGGAAATGGCAGGCGGCCTCATGCTTGCGGCGCTCTTATTCTGGGTGGCCTCTGACATTCAGGCAGGCAAACTGGCCACCAGCGATTTTATGACGTACCTTGTAGCCGTTTTTGCCATGTACGACCCGGTCAGGCGTCTCACCAGGGTCAATAACGACATACAAGTCGCCAGAGCCAGCCTGGACCGCATTTACGCCATGCTGGACAGGAAACCGCGCATGATCGTACCCGACAATCCAGTACCCATGTCAGCCATGCCCCAGAAACTGCGCTTTGAGGACGTGTGCTTTGAATACGAGCCTGGCAACCCGGTTTTGGATGGAATAAGCCTTGAAGTCAATCGGGGTGAAACCGTCGCGCTGGTTGGAGGTTCCGGCGGGGGCAAGACGACGCTGGTAAATTTAGTTCCGAGGTTTTACGACCCGACGTCAGGAAAAATCACCATTGACGGCCATGATTTAAGGGAGTTTGACCCAAGGGAACTCAGACGGCAAGTTGGTATAGTCACTCAGGAAACACTGCTCTTCATGGATTCTGTCCACGACAACATAGCCTACGGCAAGCAATCCAGCCGTGAAGCGGTGGTCGAGGCCGCCAATAGAGCGTACGCCCACGATTTCATCACAAAATTGCCGCAGGGCTATGACACGCGTCTGGCAGAAGCGGGCGCAAGCGTAAGCGGAGGACAGCGCCAGAGGATTGCTATAGCGAGAGCGCTGCTGCAAGACCCGCCAATCCTGATCCTGGATGAAGCCACATCCGCCCTGGACACCGAAAGCGAGAAAGCGGTGCAAATGGCGCTGGAAGCCCTGATGCGGGACAGAACAACCCTGGTGATTGCCCACAGGCTTTCAACCATACAAAACGCCACCAGGATTTGCGTCCTGAAACAGGGGCGTATAGTGGAAATGGGCAGGCACGAAGATCTATTAGCCCTGCAAGGAGAGTATGCGCGATTAT
>JAISSN010000084.1 GCA_031273105.1 Holophagales bacterium
CCTGCGGTCCGGCAGTGCCTACGCCGCTTTCATAAATAATTGGGTTCTTTGATATAGCCGTGATTCTCACAAAGGGTATTTCTAAATGACTGGCTGTGATCTGGTTTTCTCCCGAAGGCATGTCTTTCCAGGTTGCTGCAGTGCCGCCGTTATCGGCAAAGGAGATGCGCTCTATGACCGGGGCTTCCCTGACATATGGCGCTGACCACCCCGGCAGGCAATAGAGCGCCGCTGTGGTTTCCTTTGAGGGGTCAAAGTAAGCAAAACAGGCTTCGCTTGAATTTGAGCCTTTGGCATAAATGTGATACTTCTGGTTTGGGTCAAGGCCCAATAGCGCTGTGCCCTGCTTATTTGCGGGAAGGGGTATGTTTGACGCCAATAATCTGTTGCTGGCGTCTTTCAGCGTAATCATAGCCCCTTCAACGGGGGCGCCGCCAATGCCGTCGAGAACATATACTTTTGTGTTCAGCTTCATTACGCTGGCTGTGACTGAGGCTACGTTTGAATTTTTGCCGTCTTCGGCTATCACGGCTATGTTAATGACATTGCGGCCCTCGCTCAGCGCAACGGGGAATGTCTGGCCGCTGCCGGCGCTATTGCCGTTGATGGTGAGCCTGGCCTTTTCGTCCTTTAGCCTTACTATGACGGAAAAGGCGGAAACTTCGGTGTGGAAAGACGCGCCGTAATTTCTTACGTCGTCGCGAAAGGCCGGCGTTAATTCACCATGGGAAATGGCTATGTTTGCGATGCCGGCTTCCGAACTCAATATAGGCCTGTCCGGCGGCGTTTCCTTGTCGTCGCCCGAACAGGCGCTAAAGGCCAGCATCAGCGAGACAGCGGCTGATGTGAGAAAGAGGATAGATTTCCTCATTAGACATTCCTCCTTGTGGATATGGGGTTAAAGTCCTTTGACATGCGGGGTAGAGCCTGATTACTCCGCATGTCAAAGGAGGGTATGCGCCTTGTACCGACAAACAGATTTGTCTCCAGGCGCGTCAACAAAAAAGGCCGCGCTGAAGTCAACGCGGCCCGGGATAAAGATTCCGGCGATGTACAGGTTGTACAGGTACAACAGGAACACTCAAAAATCACAGAAAAAGCAAGGGGGGGAGTTGAAAAAAGAGTACAAACTTCTTCAGAAAAGCCGCCAATGTAAAATCCTGAGCAAAAAGGAGTCATTCACCCCTCCCCAAATTCTTACAATATTCATTTTTTTTTTTTTCAATCGGCAGTTTTTGCCTATATGGTTTTTGAACCGGAAACGCTATAGATGACCCGAATTTTTGGAAAACCTTTTTGGGTTACCCATAGTCAAAGTCAGGAAATAAGCGTCGAATTATTTTCTACGCGCTTCTCGGCGTCTCCCAAGGCAGGCGCACAAAAAACGTCGTCTCTTTATCGGGTATGCTCTCAAAGCCCACCTCGCCGCCCATGACGCGGCTCAGGTGTTTGACTATGGCGAGTCCGAGGCCTGTGCCTGGTACTCCGCGGGCGGATTGGGTTCTGTAGAACCTTTCAAATATTCGGTTTGAGTCTTTGGGCGAAATGCCGGGGCCGTTATCTCTCACGGAAAAAACAATCCATTGGCCCGCTAGATGCGCTGAAAGATTGACTATTGAATTTTTTGGGCTGAATTTTATTGCGTTGGAGAGCAGGTTTTCCAGTAACTGATTGAGGCGAAGGGGGTCTGTTAAAAAGCTCTTGTCTTCCAGACCAAGCTCTATTTCGAGCGACAATTCAACGCACTTGTGTTTTGCCAATGGGCTGGCGCTGTCTATGACATCTTTCAAAAACGCTTCTATCGCCAGCGGCGCGGGTTCCAGCTTGAGGGCGCCCGTTTCTATACGGCTCAATTCTGTAATGTCATTGAGCAAAAGAACCATCCGGTCTACGTTTCTCAGGATTATTTTTATATTTCCTTCAGCTTCGGGAGGCAGCCAGCCGTCGTCCATCAGGTTTTCAGCCGCAACCCTGATGCTCGTCACGGGCGTTTTAAGTTCGTGGCTGGCGTTTGAAACAAACTTCTGCCTCGTCTGTTCCAGCGCCTCTTGCTGCGTTATGTCTTGTATGACCAGCAGAACGCCGCTGCCTGAATCGCTCGCGTCTGTATGTATGGTCAGCGGCGTGGCGTGAAACGAGAGTATTCTCCCCGCGCGGTCCCGGCTCCAGGCGCACGCGTCCCCTTTAAATGCTTTGTCCAACAGGCTCAGGCTTTCGGGGTCATTCAGTAAGTCGGTCACGGCGCCTTTTTGAAACACCTTTGGACTGCTTCCCAAAAGTCGTTGGGCAGCCGGATTGAATGTGACGATTTGTCCGTAAGGGCCTATCAATACTATACCTACATTAAGGCTCGCCAAAATGCTGCGGCGCAGTTGGTCTTCGCTGCGCGCGCGCTCCTTCAGAACAAGGTTTTCTCGTTCCAGTGTTGACCAAATTCGCGGAAGGTCGTCCCAGTCCCAGCCAACTTCCCCGGAGTTTTTTATCACGTTAAGCGCGGCAAGTAATGAGCGCGTACGACGACGCCATAGCCACAGCAAGTTTGCCCCCAGCATCAATAGTCCCCACCCAAGGGGCGCCCAGGGCGTGTGTAAGCATATCGCGCCGCATACGGCGGCGCCGCAAGTGGCTATCGGCAGCCAGGACGTTGGGGGAAATGAATTTCCTTGCACCAAAATATTGTTACAACAGAAACGTGTATGGACAGTAAAGTTGATGAAAAGAAAATGTAAAACCAATCAACCTTAAATAAGGCAAGTCCTGTTTTAAGGTTGATTGACTATAAATTTTCGCTAAAAATATTTCAAATTTCGTTTTTATTTTGTCTTGCATCGTCCTTGTAATTTTATAAACTTACATGTGGAACAAAGTGGAAATTAATGGGCTAAAGTGGTACAAATTGGTTCAATTTTTTGACTATGTTCTTAAACCATTGTTTTTCCTGATTCTAAGAGGTGTTGTAAGTGGTGCGGCTACGCGGGAATTCACCAGCCACGGTGGATGAAAAGGGTCGGATAAAAATTCCGTCCGGCTTTAAGACCGCGCTTGATTCGCATTATGCTTCCGCATCCCAGGAACGGCCGCGCTTTTATCTGACGTCTTTAGACGCTAAGTGCGCCCGGCTTTACCCGTTGCCTGTCTGGGAAGCGATTGAAGAAAAGTTGTCCAGGCTGCCAAGCACGCTGGAGGCGCGTAGGGTCTTGTTAGAGCGTACGTCTTATTTTGGTTCCGAAGTTGAACTGGACGCTCATGGGCGTTTTGTGATTCAGCCAATACTGCGCGTCGCGGCCAATTTGGTGGGAGAAGTAGTAATCCTCGGTCAGATGGATCATCTTGCGATTTGGAACAGAACTGTCTTTGAGGGCCGCATCAGCGCGGAGCCGTTAACGGCGGCCTATTTAGACCAACTTGCGGAATTGGGGATCTGATTATGTCAGCAGTCGCCCATATTCCAGTCATGCTCCAGGAAGTAACTGAATGCCTGGCCATTCCTTTGGGAGGCCGCGCCCTCGACTTGACGCTGGGATTGGGAGGTCACGCTGAGGCGTTGCTTTCAAAAGCTGATGATAGCGTCCGCTATTTAGGCGTTGAGCGTGACGGCGAGGCTAGAAGCATAGTATTACAGCGGCTTGGGAGCGATAAAAGGCTTTCTGTTATTGCCGCCAGATATGAGGATGTTTGGGAAGCGGCGGAGTATGGGGATTGGATGAAAAGATACGCTCCTGACGGTTTCGACGTAATATTCGCGGACCTTGGCGTGAGCGGGCTTCAACTGAAAAGTCCAAAGCGAGGATTCAGTTTCATGACGGAAGGGCCGCTGGATATGCGTATGGATCAGTCAAAGGGCATTACCGCATTGGAATGGCTGGAAAAGCAAAGCGAAGCAACGCTGGCTGAAACTCTGCGCAAGTACGGCGAGGAAAGAGCCTCACGGCGAATAGCCAGGGCAATTCTGAAATCGCTTGAGGACGGAAAGTTAAGCGCCACACTTGATTTGGCCAATGCCGTTTATAAGGTTCACCCCCGCGAAGGGGCCGCCAGAAAGAAGCAAACAGACCCTGCGACGCGCACGTTTCAGGCAATTCGCATTGCGGTTAATTGTGAATTATCAGGTCTGGGGAAAACCATCGAAAGGGCGGCGTCAGCCCTAAAGCCGCGTGGACGCATAGGGATTATCAGCTTTCACAGTTTGGAAGACCGAATTGTTAAACAAACGCTAAGGAGACTCGCTGGCATATATGACGGCCCAGGGCGCGAATCTCCGGGGGCGCTGCCTAAATTATTAGAACTCATTTCTCCCGGCGGAATCGCGCCTCTTGAAGCCGAGCGCAACTCCAACCCGCCGTCCCGTTCAGCCCGTATGCGTTTGGCACAGCGTGTGCCTTGCAAAACTTGAGGTTGTCTAATGGCAATAAGCCGACACAAACTACACCGCAGTTTTATAAGTTCCGACAGGCAAGTCGAGGGGGAAGGAGTAATAAGAATGCTTCTGCTCTCCATTGCTATAGCAATGCCTCTTGTGACGCTTGCTTACTTGAAAATTCACGATATGCGCCTCGGATATGAGATGAGAGAAATCCAGGATCGAATACGCAGAGAAGAGGAACTCGCCAGGGCGCTGGAATTGGAGCGGAGTCGTTTGTCCAGACCCGAAGTCGTTCAGCAATGGGCGCAAGAAGCCGGATTTGTCCCAACAAAGGCCACAAATTTGGTTAAACGGCCATTTACGCCGGAAGACCAGCGCATTGCCAAACTCAGACCTGTTCCTTCCGGCTAAGCGCGCGGCCTTGATACGCTGGTTTGAGCTTTCCGCATCTTTGAAATCTGCCAATTTTTTGGCATAAAAACCGGTGGTTATTTGAATGTTGCCAATCCTCGATCAAACCCAGTCCAGGCCAAAACGTCTTTTGGGCAGGCCGGAAGCGCGGGATTTGGCTATTTCAAGGCTTCCGTGGATATTTGCCATTGTCTTAATTTGGGCCTTGCTGGTCTGCGCGCGGCTAGTCTGGATTCAGGTGTACCAGCGCCACGCCTATCAGGAAAGGGCTGTGCGTCAGCACTCCGTTAAGGTGACCATTGAGCCGATAAGGGGTGAGATAAGAGACCGCAACGATGAAATGCTGGCCACTTCATTGCCCTCGGAAAGTCTCTATGTAACGCCGCAGACCTTTTATCCTGACTTTTCGCGTAATAAGGACGCGGAAGGAAAGACTGCTGATAGCTGGGGCGAGCCGGATTTAGCTTTTGCTAAAAGTTACGCCGGTCGCGTAGCCAAGATTCTGGAACGGTCTGAACGCTACGTTTTAGACAGATTTCTCAGAAAAAGAGACTGGGTGCTTGTAGAGCGGCAACTAAGCCCCATAAGGGCTGCCGCCCTCAAGGAGATGAACAAGGAAATTCTTCAGGAGATGACCAGGGACGTCGCCAAAAAAGCAGACGCCGCCGAAAAAAAGGAACCGGTTCGCAGAGTGGCTCGCAGAGATCCCGCGCTGGTCTTTGTTCCTGAGTATCGCCGCTACTATCCCCGCAACAGCCTGGCCTGTCAGGTGGTCGGCTTCGTCAATGACAGGGGCGAGGGGCAACTGGGCGTTGAAAGGGCGTATAACAAGATACTTGCCGGTCAGCAGGGCGTTTTGGTGGCCCCAAAAGACGGTCTCAACAAGTATCTGATACTCAAAGAGAGTTTTCTTGAGATACCGATAAACGGATCAAGGCTCCAACTCACCATAGACGCAACCATTCAGGGTATCGTCGAGGAAGCGCTGGAAGTAACGGTTGCTCAAAGCCGCCCCAAAACGGCCCATTGCCTGGTGGTTGACCCTGATACTGGTGAAATACTCGCAATGGCCGGTACGCCTTTTTTTGATCCTAATACCTCGCTGCCGCGCAAATTTCGGGGCAGGTCAGAGAGCGAAATGTCTAACGCCGAAAAAGCGGAGCTGCGCGAGTGGGTCAGGACCCAGCAGGTGGCCAGGAAGGTGCATCCTCTGGAAGACAGCTATGAGCCTGGCTCCACAATGAAAATATTCACAGCCGCCATAGCTCTGGAAGAGAGAAAGGTTCATTTGGGCGAATCCATAGACTGTATGGGGGGAACCTGGCAGTACGCTCCCAACATCCCGCCGGTTACGGATTCGCGCGGTTATGGTTCGCTGGCCTTTGAGCAGGTTCTCTGGCAATCCAGCAATATAGGCACGGCCAAGATTGGACTGCGCATAAAGCCCGCCGATCACTACAAATACTTGAAGGACTTTGGCTTTGGCGAGCCTACGGGCCTTAACTTTGCGGGCGAAACGTCGGGGCGTCTTCCCGCCCCCTCTACGTGGTCAATTCCAACCCAGTACACGCTGAGTTACGGCTACGGCCTGATGGCTTCGCCGTTGCAAGTCCTCATGGCCGGTTGCGCCGTCGCAAACGGCGGAAGGCTGATGAAGCCGTACCTCGTAAAAGCCGTGTACAACGACAAGGGCGCGCTGCTCCAGGAGTTCAAACCGGAAGTCAGGTCTCAGGTATTGAGCGAAGAAACGTCGGCGATAATGAGAGAGGTATTAAAAGGCGTAATTACCAAAGGGACTGCCAAAAAAGCCGAACTCAACGAAGTTGACGCTTTTGGCAAAACGGGAACCAGCAGGAAGATAATAGACGGAAAATACGATACGAGGCGCCACTTTGCATCATTTATAGGCTTTTTCCCCGCTGATAGGCCAAAGTACGGAATATTATTTATGTTAGACGACCCCATTGGCGACGTAACGGGCGGCGAAGTGGCGGCCCCGGCCTTTAAGAAAATCGGCGACGCGATTCATCGTTATACTTCATCCGCCCCGCGCCCCGTTCAGGCGGAGAACCTGAGGCTCACGCTGCATGATTGGCCTATTAACGAGAGCGAGGAACATTCAATTCATGTCCAGTCAGGCCGTACGCCCAACCTGGTAGGACTTAGCTTAAAGAGCGCCATTCAGCGCGTGATTCTTGCCGGCGGCGGCGTCCGCGTCAGGGGCGCTGAACCAAACGGCGTTAAGCCATATAAAGTAGCCTCCCAGTCCCCGGCGCCAGACGCGCCT
Organism: Holophagales bacterium; assembly: GCA_031273105.1. GTDB lineage: Bacteria > Acidobacteriota > Holophagae > Holophagales > Holophagaceae > WRHW01. The sequence goes on from JAISSN010000084.1 coordinate 7,062, forward strand.
CTGCCGGAAGACAGGGTTGTAACAGTTCAACTGAGGTCGAAATGAGGTTTCACGAATTGATTAACGGACTGGACTTAGTTAACACCAGAGGCGACCTGGAGACAGAAATATCAGACATAGATTGCGATAGCCGCGAAATAAATCAGGGCATGGGCTTTGTCGCGCTCAAGGGCGCTGCATCCGATGGCCATGATTACATAAGGCAGGCTATAGATAACGGCGCTGCGGCTGTTTTATCTGAAAGGGAATTGCCTGGCGCTGGCGCGAGAGCTTCCGCCTTGTTTAACGCCGGTACAGGGGCGAATCCAAGGGAAGTAATGGCGCTGTTGGCGCAAAGGGTAAACGGCAGCCCGGATAGAAGCCTGCCGCTGATAGCCGTGACGGGTACAAACGGAAAAACCACGACCACAATGTTGATACGCCAGTTACTACTAGCCTCAGGCATGGGCTGCGGCCTCATCGGCACTGTAATGAACGCCGCCGGCTCTGTTGAAGCGGAGGCCGTGAGAACCTCGCCTGAGAGTACGACATTCTATCGTTGGGTAAAAAAGAGCCTGTTTGCCGAAGACGCATGCATGGCCGTTGAGGTCAGCAGCCACGCCATGGATTTGGCCAGGGTTTATGGCGCAAAATTCAAGGTTGGCGTCTTTACAAACCTAACGCAAGATCACCTTGATTTTCACGAAAACATGGAGGCGTATTTCAGGGCCAAGGCCAAACTGTTTTCACAGTGCGACATAGGTCTTGTAAATGCCGAAGATGGGTATGGACGCAGGCTTCTTAGCGAAAATCCCGATTTAATCTCTTACGGCCTGGATTCTGGAGCTTATCGCTCTAAAAACCTTATATTGCGCCATGACGGAACGTCATTTACGCTTCAAACGCCAAGAGGTCGTTTTCACATAAATAGTCCGCTGCTGGGAAGGTTTAACGCCTACAACCTGCTGGCGGCCCTGTCGGCGCTGGACGCAGCGGGGTTTGACCTGGAAAAACTGCTTCCCAACACAAGCGCGCTAAAAGGAGCGCCGGGGCGTTTGGAGCGCGTTGACCTGGGGCAGCCCTTCGGCGTGATGGTTGACTACGCCCACACGCCGGACGCCCTTGAAAAATTACTGAGCGCCGGAAAGGATTTGCTGACTCCGGGCGGACGGCTGCACGTTCTGTTTGGATGCGGCGGCGACAGAGACCGCACAAAACGGCCAATCATGGCTCAGGCAATAGTGTCAGGCGGCGCGGACGTCATATGGCATACTTCGGATAACACCAGAACAGAAGACCCTGAACGGATGTTGAATGACGCGGCCATTGGCATCCCGGAAGAAATACGCGCTAATCCCGGCAGGTATCGTCGCATCGCCGATCGCGCCCTGGCTGTTCATGCCGCCATAGCAGACTGCCGCCCCGGCGACTTACTGCTGCTGGCTGGTAAAGGACACGAACCATACCAGGACGTCATGGGCGTAAAGCACCCCTACAGCGACCGCGCCGCCGTGGAAGCCGCGCTAAGGGGCGAAGAAATTTCAAGACCTTGGGCGTCAGGCCCTAAAACACAGGTGGACTCATGCTGAACGGCGCGATTAAAAAACTGAGCGGCTCACTGAAAACCCAAATTCTGGATGGGTATGACGGCGCGGCTATAAAAAGAGCCATAGCGATACTCCGCGCTGGCGGTTTAGTTGCCTTTCCCACCGAAACCGTATATGGGCTGGGGGCCGATGGCCTGAATCCCAACGCCGTTGCCGGAATTTATGAGGCAAAGGGCAGGCCGCCGACCAATCCGCTCATCTTGCACGTGGCTGATATGGAAGCCGCCAGGCCCCTTGTCGCTCATTGGCCCGATGTTGCGCTAAAACTCACTGAAAAATTTTGGCCTGGCCCGCTCACCATAATTTTGCCCGCTTCGAGTCTTGTGCCGGACATAGTGAGGGCGGGCAATCCGACTATTGCCCTTAGAAGCCCCAATCATCCCGTGGCTTTAGAACTGCTGCGCGCTTTCAATGGCCCCCTCGCCGCGCCATCGGCCAACAAAACCACCCAGACCAGCCCCACAAAGCCGGAACACGTTTTGAGCGGCATGGGCGGCCACATAGATTTAATCCTGGACGGAGGGCGCACTACTTCAGGAATCGAAAGCACCATAATCAACCTGGCGGAAACGCCGCCGCGCCTGTTGCGCCCAGGCCCAATATGCCCGATGGAGATTGAGGCGATCACAGGCAATATAAGCCGCTTTGAGGGCGCGGTTTCAGCCCGGGGCCTCCAGGCGGCGCCTGGTATGACACAGCGACACTACGCGCCAAAGGCGCGTCTGACTGTGCATTTACAAGACGAATTGATTGACGTTCAAAGAGAGATACAGCAAATTTCGGGCGAAAGGGTTATATTGGTTGTGCTGGGCGACGGCTTGAAACTCCCATGCGCCAGCGACTACAGGCGGCTGCCGGATGACCCGAAAGGAGCTTCGGCAAGACTGTACGCTACCTTGCATGATTTGGACTCAGAAGGCTACCAGCGCATACTCTTTCAAGCGCCGCCCAAAACGGACGAATGGCTGGCCATAAGGGACAGGCTTGCGCGAGCGGCCTCAAAGGACTAAGAATCAAGCATGTTCTCGCTGTCTGAATTGTCTTTCATCCTGGACGCCAAATTGGTTGGCGATGGCGATATAGCGCCAGGCGGCGCGTGTCTGGATTCAAGGACGATCCGGCCCGGTGAGTGCTTCGTAGCCCTAAAGGCCGAGCGCGATGGCCATGAATACGCAGGAAAAGCTGTTGAGGGCGGCGCGTCATGCCTGCTTGTGGATCATCTCCTGGATATAGAAATCCCCCAACTGGTGGCGGCTGATACTACAGCGGCGCTCCAGGCCTGGGGCCAGGCCAGGCTGCGGCTATACCGTCCGAGCGCCGTATTTGGCGTGACAGGCTCGGTGGGAAAGACAAGCACAAAAGAATTACTGGCCGGGGCGGTTTCAGGTTGGAAAACGCCCGGCAACCGCAATAACACATTGGGGTTGCCAGCCGCGCTGGCCATGCTGCCAGGTAATCTTGGGGCCGCCGTGTTGGAAATGGGCATGTCAACGCCTGGCGAAATAAAGCGCCTGACAGAAATCGCCGCCCCTGATTTTGGTGTGATAACCAACATTGGTTTTGCTCACCTGGAAAACTTTTCAGATGGCCAGGAGGGCATCGCCAGGGCAAAGGGCGAGTTGATTGAGGGCCTTAAACCAGGCGGGACCTGGGTTTTTCCAAAAGGCGATCTTTGGTGTCAGTGGATTTCACAACAGCCTTGGGCTTCAAACGCTAAGCCGGTACCAGTGGGAGAGGGCGCGGATTTTTCTGTGAATTCCATAGCGCGCCTGGGCTTAAAAGGAGAAGGATTTAAACTTCAAACGCCAATGGGCGGGTTTGAATTTACAATCAAGCTCACCGGGCTGCATCAAGTGCAAAACGCGGCGCTGGCGGCTTCTATTGCCCTCGTGGCCGGGTTTAAGGGCGATGAAATTATAAGCGGGCTTGCCGCTGTTGAACCGGAAGAAGGGCGCGGGCGCTTATATCCCCTTAGCAGTGGCGGGTGGCTGCTGGATGAATCCTATAACGCCTGCCAGGATTCCATGGTCTCCTGCGCGACGGCGCTCCTGGGACTGGATGGCGGCGAGCCTGTGGCCATTTTGGGATGTATGCGCGAGCTTGGGCCGGACTCGGCCTCCATACACGAGGCCACGGGAAGGGCGTTGCGCCGGGCCGGACTCAGCCGCCTGTGGGTATATGGGGACTTCGCGGCTAACCTGGCGG
>JAISSN010000098.1 GCA_031273105.1 Holophagales bacterium
GCGCGGTGCGCGCAGACTGCGCTGAGAGTGTAGCGAGCCGCCGACAGGCGGGGAGAGAAACGGGAAGCGCAGACGTATCTTGAATACTGCAAGACGCTTCTCAAGTTGAATCACTATAATCGCAAAACCTCCAGCGTTGCCGGAAACGCGGACGCCATATCCGCATTTTTCAAGAATTGCGTACTGGCGTGCGATATTTCCAGGAGGTTTTGCAATTACCTCGTGAGGTAGTTGTAAAACTCCCTTGGAACATTGCACATCAAGGTTTTGCAATTTGCTCAAGTAATCAGCAACACACTCATTGAAAAACAGGGCGGCAAGCCCTGTTTTTCAAGACCAGTGTTCGCGCCAATCACTCTTCCCTTTCAGCCCTGGCAAACGCGTCGGCCAGCGTGGCTTTCTGGAATGGCTGACCCGCTGCCTTTGCCGCGTCAACGTCGCTTTGTTCCTGGTCTAACTCAAGCTGTTTAACGGAAAGGCCTATGCGATGTTCGCTCGGGTCTAGTTTGACTATCTTCATCGTGAGTTCTTGGCCGATGGTGAACTCCTTGTTGACGTCTTCAATGCGCTTGCGGCTCAACTCGGATACGTGTACCAAACCCTCAATGCCGTCCCCAAGGTCAACAAAGGCGCCAAAATCAGTCAGGCGGGCAACTTTTCCAACTATGGGGTCGCCTACCTGATGCTTTTCAAAGAAAATTTCCCAAACATTAGGCTCCATCTGCTTAACACCAAGGCTCATGCGCTGGGACAGCGGATCTAGGTTGAGCACCTTGGCGGTTAGGGTGTCGCCCTTCTTGATGATTTCACTTGGATGCTTTATTTTCTTTGTCCAACTGAAGTCGGATACGTGAATCAGGCCGTCTATGCCTTCTTCCAACTCAATAAAAGCGCCAAATTCGGTAATGTTGCGTACCGTTCCCGTAACAATCTGGCCAGGCTGATATTTTTCGGTGACAGACATCCAGGGATTGGGCGTCACTTGCTTCATGCCGAGGGAAATACGCCTGTTTTCCGTGTCAATTTGCAGAATCTGGGCTTCCACCACGTCGCCCATGTTGACCATGCCCTTGGCGGATTTTACCTTTTTAGTCCAGCTCATCTCGGAAACATGCACCAGGCCCTCGACGCCAGGCTCCAGTTCAACAAACGCGCCGTAGTCGGTAATGGATACAACCTTGCCCTTGACCATTGAGTTCAACGGGAATCTCTCTTCCACTGTCAGCCAGGGGTCGGGGAATTTCTGCTTATAACCTAAGGATACGCGCTCGCTGTCGCGGTCGTACTTGAGTACGGCAACTTCAATCTTGTCGCCTACATGGAACATTTCAGCCGGATGGTTCAGGCGGCCCCAGGACATGTCCGTGATGTGCAGCAATCCGTCAACGCCGCCCAGATCAATAAATGCGCCGTATTCGGTGATGTTCTTGACCTGTCCTTCAACCAGCTTGCCTTCCTCAAGGCCGGAGAGGGTTTCTTCCTTGAGCGTGGCGTTGATCGTTTCCATGAATAGCTTGCGCGACAACACGATGTTGCCGCGGCGACGGTTTACCTTGATGACCTTCATGTCGAAGGATTTACCTAAGTACTGGTCAAGGTTGCGGACGGGCTTTGAGTCAACCTGACTGCCTGGGAGAAAAGCGCGGATGCCGATATCCACCGCCAGGCCTCCCTTGACCTTTTCCAGCACAACGCCATGAACGGTAAGATTGGCGCGGAACGCCTTTTCGACCTCGTCCCAGATCTTCATCTTTTCGGCGCGGTCACGGCTAAGGCGCACGTTGCCCCTAGCGTCTTCAAGATGCTCGACAAGAACCTCAACCACATCTCCGACCTGGATGCCGGCGGCGCTGTCCTGGCTTTGAAATTCGTCAAGATTTATGGTGCCGGACCCTTTGTAGCCTATGTCAACAATGACGTCTTTGCCTCGTATCTCTACCACAACGCCTTTTACGACTTCATCTTCCTTTAGCGCGCGGGTTTCGCCCTGCAGGGCTGTTAAGAACTCCTGACTTTCAGGAGAGTCGTCATCAACAAGCGAGGCGTCAAGCACCTTGATGCGGCCTACCTGCTTTGAGGCCATGCCTTTGATGAGATTGTTTAGTTTGGACATTCGTCCACCTCGTATTAGTTGCCCCGCTCTGCGGGGCTGGAATCCCGGCTGTTTGCCGGCAGAACACTCAGGTTAACATTCAAAACCAATAAATACCATGTTTTTTTTCAGGGGCGCATGTTTCTCCCGCCGATTCCTCCAGGGCGCTCTTAATTCAAAAAAGCGATACGCAAAAAAGAAACTGTGGAAAACTCGCCCCCTCTATAAATTTTCCTGAAATTCAAATCAGCGTATCCAAATGTTGAATTACAATGACTTAATACAAAAGTAATAATTTGCTAAATCGAACAAAAGTTGCAAAAACTCCAAGATTTACTTGAACTCAAGACAGAAATCCACCAGGTTTTCCACATCGCTTGAGGGAATCGCCCTAAAACGTTTAAATTGCACCACGGCCTAGTTTTTCCTTTTCCAGAACGCGGACCCCACGCCTCAAAATAAGTGGCATCATATCATCAGGCGCTTCCGGCATGGAGGTCAGTATGGCTCGCCAGTCTTCAATTTTTGAGTGTACAGCCTGCGGCGCGAGGTTCTCCCAGCAGGTAGGCAAGTGCGGTTCCTGCAAGGCTTTCGGTACGGTGGAAGAACTGCGCGGCGCCATAAAAAAGGGTCTGGATCGCGCCCGCAGCGCCTTTGCCCAAAGCGATTATTCCGGCCCCATATCCCTGATGGACGTGGAGATCTCTGACTCCAGCAGAACTCCTATTGGCCTGACCGAATTAGACAGGGTACTCGGCGGCGGCGTGGTACCTGGAATGGTGATATTGCTGGGCGGCGAGCCAGGCATCGGGAAATCCACGCTATTACTTCAATGGGCGGCTAAGATACCCGGTGAAACCTTATATGCTTCAGGAGAAGAGAGCGAGCGCCAGATTCGCATCAGGGCGCAGCGCCTTGGCGCCGAATTACCCACCATCCGCTTGCTTGCCGAGACAGACGTGAGGGAAATACTGGCCGCCGCCGACCGCATGCGTCCCGATCTGCTACTGGTTGACTCCATACAAACACTGTACGATCCAGAATTTGAATCCAGTGCCGGGAGCGTAGGCCAGGTGAGGGGCTGCGCGACACTGCTCGCCAGATGGGCAAAGTCGAGCGGAACGCCGTTGGTGCTTGTAGGCCATGTCACAAAGGACGGCGGCCTGGCAGGGCCAAAAGTCCTGGAACACCTGGTTGATACTGTTCTTTCCTTTGAAGGGGATCGCCATCATCACCACAGAATGCTGCGCGCGCTAAAAAACCGCTTTGGAGCTGCCTTTGAGCTTGGCGTGTTCGCCATGATGGAAAATGGCCTTGTCCCCGCCGAAGGCAATCCCTTTTTTCTGGAAACAGCCCCCAGCCCGGGCTGCGCCGCCACAGTCGTGCTATCTGGAACACGTCCCGTGGTCATAGAAATTCAGGCGCTGGTGGCTTCAGCGGGGCTGGGCATACCTCGCCGGACAGCCCTGGGCATTGATAGTCAGCGCCTGGCGATGCTGTGCGCCGTGGTTGAACGCAGAGGCGGGATACAACTTCACGACCGCGACGTATATATCAATGTAGCCGGCGGCCTGGAGATCGAAGACCCGGCGGCTGACCTGGCCGTCGTAGCGGCCCTGGCTTCCAGCGCGACTGGGCGCTTGCTTAAAGCCAAGTGCGCGTTTTTGGGGGAAGTCGGCCTTACAGGAGAAGTGCGCCCCGTGTCCCAACTCCAACTGCGCTTACAGGAATCTGAACGCCTGGGCTTTGAGTGCGCCGTGATACCGGCTTCCGGGCTTGAAAGAAAAATGCAGTTTGAATGTTATCCAGAAAAAAGCGTAGAAAGAATAAGAAATAAATCATGGCTGGAAAAAAACACGGAAGACTTATAGAGAAATCGGCGCATAGCTACTAGAATTTAACTCAGAGGGGCGTCTTGATTTCTGGACTTGGCGCAGTGAGTAGCCAACACATCCTGAAACAGTGTCCCATAACCATAAACAACGGAGGCTAGTGATGGCAAGTATCGGCGCTTACCCAGGCAAAGAAGTGTTTTACAGAGTTGCCTCACAGATGAGAACGACGGTTGAAACCGCGTTCTACGGCAATAACGTAAAACCTGTAGAAACGCTCGCTGAAGCCTATTGCCTTGCCAGCGCCGCGCCGGGTACCGTTGTCATGGACGGTATGCCCGTTTATCGCCCGGAGGCCCTTGAATTGCCGCCTGACGCAAAGGCACTGCTGATGAACGACGGCGCGGTTTCAGGCAGGGCGGCAGCAGCCCGCCGCATCCTCGGCTGGCCCGGCGTTGACAAGGCCGATTTGTATAACAAGGCCGTGGAAGCCATCTACCAGACCCGCAAGCGTCCAATGATAACGGCCCAGGCCCTTATCGGCCTCGAAGAAGATTTCATGATACGCGCCAGGCTGGTAATACCTCAGGATCACGCCAATATCCTATACAGCTGGCTCCTGAATTTTCAATGGTGGAATAGCGAGTACGCCGCCAGATACGCCAAATCCAAACCCTATCCCGAAGGCGATATACTGGTTTTTTCTGACCCTGACTGGACGCACCCCGAACACCCAATGGGCCTCAGCTTCTTTGACCCCGATCACAATACGCTGACCCTATTAGGTATGCGCTATTTTGGGGAGCACAAAAAGGGAACATTGACCTTGGCCTGGGGCACGGCCGTGCGCCAGGGATACGCCAGTTGCCACGGCGGATTGAAGCGCTTTGCCCTGCCCGGCAACAAGGCTTACGTGGCAGCAGTATTCGGCCTTTCAGGCTCAGGCAAGAGTACAATCACCCACGCGCGCCACAGCGAAAAGTATCCAATCACCGTGGTTCACGACGACGCGTTCATAATCAATATCAAAGACAAATACAGCATCGCCTTGGAGCCTGCCTATTTCGACAAGACCCAGGATTACCCAATGGATTGTGAGGACAACAAGTTTATACTCACAGTTCAGAACAATGGGGCAACAATTTATCCAGACGGAAAACTCCGCATAGTCAGTGAAGACCTTCGCAACGGCAATGGCCGCGCCGTCAAGAGCCGCCTTTGGAGCCCCAACAGGGTTGACAGGATAGACGAACCGATAAACGCCATCTTCTGGCTGATGAAGGATGAAACACTGCCGCCCGTGCTAAAGCTGGAAGGGGCGAGCCTGGCTTCGGTATTTGGCGCAACGCTGGCTACTAAGAGAACGTCCGCCGAGCGTCTGGCAGCAGGCGTTGACCCCAACGCGCTGGTGGTGGAATCATACGCCAACCCATTCCGCACATACCCGCTGTCCATTGACTACACGCGGTTCAAATCACTGATAGAAGATGGTGTGGCCTGTTTCGTATTAAACACGGGCGCTTTCATGGGTACAAAGGTTAAGCCCGGCGACACACTGGGCATTCTGGAGCAAATCGTTGAAGGGGTGGCCGACTTCAAACCCTGGGGGCCTTTTAAGGACATAAAGATTCTTAATTGGCCGGGTTTCAAAGCCGACCTCAACGAAAGCGAATACCGCAGCGAATTTACAAAGCGCATAGCCGATCGCATAGCCTTTGTGCGCTCACGCGAAACAGAGCTTGGCGGCGCCGACGCCCTTCCGCCCGACGCGCTTGAGGCGCTGAATGCTGTAATGGAGGCGCTTTAATAACAATTGAAAATTTCCAGACTTGGCTTAATACCAAGTTGCGTTCAAACGGGGTTGCTTGTCAAAACGCAAACCACGCCATTGCTGCATTTCAGTCAATCAACATGTTCAGTAGTAATCCTTTTAGTTTGTAACTTGGTATAACTCAAGGCTCCCGCAAGATTCACTGATAGAAGTGTACAACCAACATCATCCATGAGCAGTCAGATTACAGCGCACGCACGCAAACAATTCACTCATCATTGTATTAGTGGTTCAACTTTTCATGGTTGTTGAACCGTTAAAGACCACAACCCTGTTTCGTCCGTCATTTTTTGCCTTATAGAGGGCCTTGTCCGCATCGTCAATTACTTCTTCTATGGTTTGATGTTTATAATTGGCGCCGTCATACTCGCTTACGCCAAAACTCGACGTGATATTTATCAGACTGCCGTCGGCGTCAATTCCAATGTTTTCAATACTTTCCCTGACCCTTTCGGCCACGGCCTGGGCATCGCGTACTGATGTCTCCGGCAAAAGGGCGACAAATTCCTCTCCGCCATAGCGCCCGGAAACGTCTGTTTCCCTCAGAGCCTTTTTCAATCGCTCCGCGACCAGTTGGATAACCAGATCCCCAATTTGATGTCCATGGTTATCATTGATTTTTTTGAAGTGGTCAATATCCGTCATTATGATGGAAAGGGGCTTTTCATAACGCCTGGCCCGGGTAAATTCTGCGGTAGCCACGTCAAAGAAATGGCGTCTATTTGGTAGCCCTGTTAGCGGATCTGTGATAGCTAATAAACGATATTTTTCTTCACTTTCAGCTTGTGCTTTCCTGGCTTGATCAAGCTGTTCAACCATTAAATTAAAAGATTTAGCAAATTCGCCCATGAAATGTACGCGCTGAGTAAAATCGCCTCTTGAAACCATTTGTGTTTGCCATGTCAGATTTCGCAGGTGTGATTGAAACATTTTTAATACGCCGGCTAAATAACCCTTTGTGGCCAGACGCTGCGACAAATCCCCATTGGCTAAGGCAAGCATAAACTCACAAATACTACCAATGTCTTCACGCAATTTGTTAAAGTTTTTATCGCTGGAGACGATGCCGGGGATTTCCTGGTCCTTTACCTGTTTTTGAAGTATTACGTCATAAACGGCTTTAACAGCCATCTCCATGGGAGATTTGTCCCCCGTCATTGCCAGCGCGTCGGTAAAAACCTGATAGGCGTACGTATTCACTTCTTCCGGGTTATTACCATCTATAGCTTCCCTGAGCTTATCAATTTTTATGGATAAAGACTCTTTTTGGGAATCGAAGGCCACACATATTCCTCATTTTTTTTCAACATTGGCTTCAAATCTGCACGTTCTGTCGCCGGTACACCAGCAATCAACTTCTTTTACGCGGAAATTTTTTCCGGTAAAGTTTTCAAGCAGACCGGCTATGAAACCTTCGTCATAGGTGCAGATTTCGTAATTGAGCTCGGGTAATCCAGAACAATCAAGGTCTTCTTCAACCGAGAAAACAAAGAAGCCGTTTTCCAAATCTGACTGCTCAACCCGCAATATCCCGATTCCCATGGTTTCAAGGGATTCTTGGAGCGACCTGATAAGCTGCACGTAATCGCTGATGTCGCCCAGCACATTTTTGTAGAAATGCTGACCCGCCAGCTTTCCGCTTTCGTAGAAAATCTCATCGGCTTTTTCAGTCCCATAGCGTTGCTCCAGAACATCCCTGAATGTGCCTTGCATGAGGCGATAGACTTCAAGACGCGTTGTCGGCCCCAGATTCGGCCTGCCAAGGCTGATGTCGCCCAAGAGGTCCCAGGAAAACTGATATTTTCTGTCTGACATGGGTCACCTTTCTCCTTATCTGAAATTATGCCAAATTTGTCATTTTTTTCAAGCTGGCCAGCTATTTTTTCCTGTATCGAAATCAGGCGCTTGAATCGCTTCCGAAATGCCACCTGAATACTCTCTTGCCATCGGAGGCTGAAATGCGCTCTAACTTTGGCGCCGCATTGGCTTTGAATCTGCGTACTGCATTATCGGTACTCCAACAACACACTTCTTTAACCTGGAACTTTCTGTCAGCAAAGCCCTCAAGCAACCCTGTGATAAAGCCCTCTTCAAATTTGTGGATTTCGCGCTTGAGATCGGCAATCCCGGAATACGAGATGTCTTCGGCGACGGCAAACAAGAATGAACCGCTCTTCAAATCTGATTCTTCGAGCGTAAAAGTTCCAACCCGCATAGAAATAAACACAGATTGAACTAATTTGACAAACTGGTCGAAATCTGTGGTTTTGTTTTTACCTAACGCGTTTTCAAAGAAATGCCGACCGGCCAATTTTCCGCTTTCAATAAGAATATTGTCAGCGTTTGCCGTTCCAAAACTCCGCTCTAAAACATCTCTCATTGCGCCTATGGCCAGGCGGAATGATTCAAGTCTCATCGTCGGCCCCAGGGTTGGCCTGCCGAGCTCAATATCACCAAGAAGCCCCCAGGAAAATTTATACTTTCTGTCTGACACTTATCTCCCACCTCCGGTACGGAGGACGGATTCTATTATAGCTATCAAACCGGAAATTTACGCGATTGTTTTTCAAGGAGCGGTGTGTAGGTTCCAGCGCGATTACTGCGTCTCTGGTACTACGAAAACGGAATTAGCCCATCCAAAATTGCTGAGGCGCTTGGAAACGCCATTTACCCAGAGCGTTGGTTTGAGAATAAGGTAATTGGATTCCGGTATGTCTTCATATCCCGCCACATACACGTCGCCGCCCGACACGAAAACGGACTTAGCAAAAGCGGTGTCGCTGGTTTTGTAGCTGAGGCGCTGGGGAACGCCATTTACCCAGAGTACGGCGACATATGCGCCCCAGTCTTCAGCATCAGCAGATCCGGCCACATACACGTCATCGCCAGACACGAAAACGGATTCGGGATAAGCCGAAGTGGTTTCATCACCAAGGCGCTCAGGAACGCCGTTTTTCCAGAGCGTGGCAACGTAGCGCCCTTGCGCATTGTCTTCATATCCCGCCACATAAACGTTGTCGCCCGACACAAAAACGGAATAAGCACGACCATTGCCGAGGCGCTGGGGGACGCCATTTTTCCAGAGTGTTGCAACGCCGCCATCCTCTCCCGCCACATAAACGTCACTGCCCGACGCGAAAACGGAATAAGCTTCAGCGTTAGTAGTTCCGTTGCTGAGGCGTTGGGAAACGCCATTTACCCAGAGCGCGGCAACATTGTTTCCTTGCGCGTTGTCTTCATATCCCGCCACATACACGTTATTGCCCGACGCGAAAACGGAATAGGCTTCACTGTAGCTATTGCTTAGGCGTTGGGGAACATTATTTACCCAGAGCGTGGCAATGCCAGAAAGAAGGTCTCCCTGTGCGTATAGTTCTGTTCCCGCCACATATACGTTATCGCCAGAAACAAAAACGGATTCGGGCTGGGCAAAAGTGGCTTTATCAGTGAGGCGTTTGGGAGCGCCGTCTACCCAGAGTGTGGCGCCGTTTGCGCTATACCCCGCCACGTAAACGCCGGACAGAGCTATCGTGGCGTCATCGCCGCTTCCGCATGAGATGAAAGCAAGCATCAGGACAGAGATGGCCGCTTTCAGGAAGTAAGGTTGCCTTTTCATTGGATCCTCCATGAAAAAAATCAGCGAACTGGAATTCTATAATCAACGCAAGCCGGTTTCCGCAGGAAGCGCATCCCCGGCGTCGTAGTCATTTGTCCTACACCATACTATATACGGCACACACGCCGTTTTGTGACAATTTTTTGTGCAACCTTTCATGCTGTTTTACAATTTACTGAATCAAGCGGAAACGGAATCAAACTGCAATTTAACCAGGTTGGCATAAATGCCGTTTTTATCTAGCAATTCAGAGTGATTGCCGCGCTCAACGATGCTTCCCTGATCCATGACCCATATTTCATCGGCGTCCTGAATTGTCGATAGCCGGTGGGCAATAGTAAACGTGGTCAGGTGGCGGCTTACCCTGGCAAAGACGTCTTGTACGCGGCGCTCGGTTTCACTGTCAATATTGGCCGTCGCCTCGTCCAACAAAAGAATTGCCGGATTCCCGTACAGCATACGGGCAAATGCCAATAACTGCCGCTCTCCGGCTGACAGGCGCTGGCCGCGCTCGCCTACTTCGGTTTTAAGCCCCATGGGCAACCTCTCAACAAGATAAACAAGCTGACTTTGCTCCAAAACAGAGGCCAGGCGGAACTTATCCATTGGGCGGCCAAGCAGGATATTGTCCTCCAGGCTTCCGCTAAAGATAAAAACATCCTGGAGTACAAGGCCGAAAAGCCCCCTGTAATCAGAAAGGCTCACCTCCCTGATGTCAACGCCGTCCAGGGTTACGCCGCCCTCCGTAGGGTCATAAAAGCGCATCAGCAAGTTTATCAATGTACTCTTGCCCGCCCCGGTGTGCCCAACCACCGCTATCCGCTTGCCCTTGGGAATACTCCCGTTTAGCTTACTGATTACGTTGCGCCCGCCGGATTCGTAGGCAAAGGTAAGGTTGTTAAAGCGTATTTCCTTTTCAAAAACTGGAGCTTTTGTGTTTTCCGGCGCCGGTATTTCATCTCTATTGTCCAGTAGCAAAAAAATCCGTTCGCTGGACGCCATGGCCGTCTGCATCACATTATAGCGCTCCGCCAGTTCCCTTATCGGCCTGAAAAACCGCCCTGACTGCTGAACAAAGGCCAGCAGCAGGCCAAGGGTGACGCCGCCCATTTCAACCTTGTAGCCAGCGTAAAAAATCACGGCGGCAAGGGTGACAGACGTCAAAAGCTCAACCACGGGGAAAAACACCGAGTAGGCAAATACCGTTCTGAGAAAAGCCGTCAGATAACTGCCATTGAGTGCGTCAAAGGCGTTCCTGGCGGCGTTTTCATTGGCGTTTAGCTGCACGAGGCTCATGTTTGAAAGGCGCTCCTGAAGATATGCCTGGATGGCGGCGTAGCGCCCCTGGGTTTCACGGAAAGCCTCGCCAGCCTTGCGCCTGAATATCTCTGTCGCCAGCATTAAAAATGGCACTACGAAAATCGCTATCGTGGCCATCCAAGGGTGTCGCAAATACATCCACACCACTATTGCCAACAGCGACAGGGCGTCCCCGACGATCGCCACAAAGCCGGAACTGAACATTTCATTCAGGTTCTGAACGTCTGTCGTTACCCTGGTCATAAGCCGCCCTACGGGGTTATGCTGGAAGAACGACGTCGAGCGCCTCATCAGGTGTCCGAAGAGTTGCAGGCGCAAATCCAGCATCGCCTTTTGGCCTACCCAGCCAAGGAGTATTGACCTCGTGAGCTGCACAGCAAAGGACAGGCACACAAAACTGACGAAAGCCGCCAACAGTGGCCCCGCCCCTCTTAAACTCCCTTGCGTCAGATGATGGTCAATTAGTCTTCTTGTAAATTCGGAAGGCAGCACCTCAAGTACGGCCCCGCCCCCCATCAGCGCCAGAAGCAAGAGCAGATGCCACAGGTATGGCTTTAGGTACTTGAGCAGCCTCAATATCAGCGTGTGGCGAAGCGGCTTCTGATCAACCTGGTCGCTGTGAAAAAAAGATGTAGTTTTAGCGTCCGACATATGATTCCTTTTCTAAACCAGGATCGCGTCCCGCAATCTTGATTTAGAAAGTTGAATTATTGTACCGGCTCTAACGTGATTATAGCGCTTCCCTTAATATTAACGTGTTACACGATTCAATTATCGCTAGTGGGAAAAAGGCAATTTCAGACGCACTGCGCTACTTTCCGGTTCAAAACCGCGAATACGGCATCGCTAACATCCCTGATTGCGAAACGCGGTTGTGAACCGGAAATGCTATAGATTTATTTCATTACTCGTCCCAAGTCACATCTTTAGTCATGAATGTATCCGCGCCCATGTTTTTCGTTTATACTACAACTGTCAGGGTGGGGAACAACTTTGCTCGTTACTGACCGGCGACGATTAAAAAACAAGAAGCTACAAACTCAGGAAATCAAACCCGTCAAAGCAATCAAAAGCGAAACAGAGGAGACAGCAATGTTAGTAGTCAGCCACATGGTAAGTTGTGCCTGATACAAATGAATCAGTTTTCAGGTCAATGATTTCGCAGGAACTGGAAGACGCCGTAACCACGGGCGTCCGATATGTCAAAACACTGGGGGCCTGCGGGGCCGAGGCATATTTGTCCGTTTCACGCTCCAGGCGAGCCAAGTCGCAAAACGGGGTTCTGGAAGACCTGACCAGGAGCAAGCGCGGCGGGCTTGGCGTCAGGGTATTGCGCCAGGGGCCAGACGGCATTCGTGTGGGCAGCGCAACGACGTCTGACTTATCGCGGCGGGACGTAAAAGACCTGTTTAAACAGGCATGGGAACTGTCAAGCCTCGGGGACGAAGACCCCTGGATACGCCAGGCAGACCCGGAGGGCGCGGATGATCTTCCAAGCCGTTTTGACGCAAGTACAGAATTATTGACGGCTGAAGACCGCGTTAGACGCGCCCGCTTGCTGGAAGAAGCCGCCAGAAACGCTTCGCCAAGGGTATGCGCCGTGCGGGATTCATCTTGGGCAGACGGCTCGGGCGCAAGCCTGCTGCTAACTGATAAAGGCGTCCGTGCCCTGGATATGGCCAGTACCTGCTCGGCCAGCATCGAATTAGCCGCCGAATGGGACGACGACCGCCAGGCGGCCTGCCACTGGGATATTGGGCGGAGCCCTGATTCAATAAATATTGAGGCTGTCGGACGCGAGGCGGCGAAAAAGGCCGAACAAAAACTCAAACCCAAACAACTGCCCGCGGGCAAATACACCGTTGCGCTGCACCCGGAGGTGTCCGTTGACATGCTGGGAATTGTCGCCAGCATGCTCAATGCTGAATCCGTGTTGAGAGGGCGCAGCCTTTTTGCTGACAAGCTGGATAGCGCCATTGCTTCGCCGCTATTAACGCTAATAGACGATGGGCGGATGCCATACGGCCTGGGCACTGCGCCATGGGACGGCGAGGGCGTACCCACGAGACGAAATGTTTTAATACAGGACGGCGTTCTGGCGTCTTATCTCCATAATCTCAGAACCGCCGCCGAGATGGGCGCGACCACTACAGCGAACGCCTCAAGGGGCACTACGGGCGCTGGCATTACGACCTTCAATCTATTTCCCCTGGCGGGGGCAAAGAACGCGGAATCCATTATCACCCAGGTGAAAGACGGCGTGATGATTACCGAAATAATGGGGCTTCACACCGTAAACCCCGTTTCGGGCGACATGAGCGTTGGAGCGAGCGGCATACGCATACGCAACGGCACGCTCGAAGAGAGCGTTGACCGCATGACCTTTGCCGGAAACCTGCGAGACCTGCTGCTGAGTATAGTGGAAGTCGGCTCAGACCTGCGCTGGTACGGCTCTTCAGCCGGACTGACGATGCTGCTGGAAGAAGTGACGCTGGGCGGGGGCTGATACGATAACAACGGAAAGCCATTCGCTCTGATGATTCCCATAATTGAAACAAATTTTGATGATGTTTTGGCGACTGTGCGTCAGGCCGCCGCGCTCAAATCGCCTTTCTCCCCAACGCGCTTGCGCAGTTGCTCCAGCTTTTCTTTGGCCTGGCTCCTGGGCTAACACGCCAAAAGCCGGGCCAATCGTGCGTTTACGCGCCATTTAAGCTGGTGATGGGGCTTTGCTATGATTGCTGCTGTCAGTCTGCCACAAAAGGATGCGCCGCCTACGCTTATTAAAAAAAGACGCCGTAAGAATCCCCCCGACTTTAGGCGGGGACTTTCCCTGAACCCCAGCAAACACTGCATGTGTTAGTTGTTTGAATCTTTCCCTTTCCGTTGCAAGTAGGGCATTTAAAATTTTTGTTTCCTAATTTTAGTGCCTGAACAGTCGACAGTTTTCCGTCCCCGCCACAAGTGCCGCATTTTGTCTTTGTCGTGATCGTGCCTTTGCCTTTGCAACTTTTGCATTTCTTCATTTTGCCTTGTTGGGCAACGTGGGTGCAGTCGCTGGCATGAGCGTAGCTATCGCCCGTAGTACCCGCGAACACCGAAGCCGCAAGCAATACTGCTGCCGAGAGATTTATTAGTTTGCGCATGTGTTCTCCTATGAACATGAGGTGTCCCGATTTCAAGACACGGTGTAAGCCACTTGCAAAACCCCACC
>JAISSN010000126.1 GCA_031273105.1 Holophagales bacterium
TTCTATTTAGAATTGGAATGCGCGACACGGATGTCGCGCCGAAATGCGTAGCATTTCGAGAGGCAAGGAACGCTTACGATGCCGTATCCGTAGCAAGGCGAGACCACGCTCTCGCCGCAACCGACTACTTCAAAATTGCAGGACGCAATTTTGAAGTAGAATTGGAATTATATTTATTCCGGTGTTTTATTCCAAACCAACCTTTGGGGGACGGGAACTTTAACGCCTTCCGCCCGAAATCTGATCAATATCCTCCGGCGCAGCTCCCGGGTAACTTCCCATTGGCAAGCTCTGGCGGTTTTAGTCAATGTGCGGATTATGTACCCTGAGTGGGTGATGGCTTCAACTCCCATTACACCCAGCGGCTCAAGCACTTTGTCAGGCATATCCCTGAGCATTTCCTGACCAATTTCCTCAAGTATTGACGATATTCTGTCAACATCCTGCTCAAACCCGATTTCCACGTCGAGCAGCGCTCTGGCAAATTCTTTTGAAAGCACGATTACGCGCTCAATAGTGCCATTTGGTATGAAATGCGCCCGCCCTTCCAGGTCTCTCAGCGTGGTAACCCTGAGCGTCATGCGCTCGACAGTTCCGATGTGCGAACCTTCAATATTTATGATGTCTCCAACGCCAAACTGGTTTTCCATCAATAGAAAAAACCCATTGAGGACGTCTTTGACTATCGCCTGGGCGCCAAAGCCAAGGGCCACGCCAGCTATGGAAGCCCCGGCGAGCAGGGGGCCAATGCTCACGCCAAATTCATGTATAGTCGCCAACAGGAAAAACACTACCAAAAGAACCTTGGCAGTATTGTTTATTACGGCGCCAAGGGTCGCCGCCCTGCGCTCGGCGTCCGTGGTTATGTCTCCGTGATGCGTGTTTACGATGCGGCGGACCGCCTTTACGGACAACCTGACGATAAACAGAATCGTGATACAAATAAGCAAAATGACTGCAAATTTGAAAGTCCTGGTCTTATCGAACTCGCGCAGCCACTCAACAAAGGAAATCCAAGTTGTGTTCACCAAAAAACTCATGGTCATATTATACAGGGTTTGAATTTGCGTCATGGCTTAAACACTTTGCGCGGTTTGAGCCAATATCAGGCGGTTTGAGGTAATTGCAAAACCTCCGAATTTGCCATGAACACGAGCGCCATACACTCATTTTTCAGCGACTGCCACGCTGGCTTGCGACGTGTCCAGAGATTTTGCAATTACCTCGTTTGGCTATAAAATGACCTTGTAGCTGGAGTAAAACCATGCGACTTCACACCGAAGCCCAGGACAGAAACGAGCGGTTGGCCGCAGTTGCGCCCACTGTGCTGGAAGCCTTGTCAGCCCTAGGCAAGCGCAGCTTTTTCCCCAAGGGGATACCATTTCAATCAGGACAGGCGAAGGACTGCCGCATAAACGCCACCATTGGCCAGATTACTGACGGCGCGGGCAATCCGATACCCCTTGCCCCAATGGCGGAAAAATTGGCCGCGCTGCCAACAAAAGACGTTTTTTTATATACGCCGATACAGGGCAGGGATCAGTCCCGCAACGCCTGGCATAAAAAGCTGGTCGAAGAAGACGGGCGCATGGCTTCCGTCGGCTTGGGGCAGGTGGCCGCCGGTATCTGTCACGCCATCAGCATGGGGGCCGACCTGTTCTTTGACGACGGCGGCGCGATTGTGCTGCCCGACCTGCACTGGGACAACTACGACCAGATATTCGATGTAAGACTCAACGCAAAGATGGTCGCCTACCCCTTCTATGGCGAGGACGGCGCTTTTAACCGCGAGGGGTTAAGACAGGCGCTGACTTCTGTATCGGGCAAGGTACACACTATCCTCAACTTTCCATCCAACCCCACCGGCTTCAGCCCCGCGCCGGACGACATGGCAAAAATCGCGGAAATACTGATTGAGGTCGCCAGAGACCGGATCGTGGTCGTCTTTTGCGACGATGCCTATCACGGCCTGGTCTATGAAAAAACGGCGGCCACAAAGAGTTTGTTCTTTGAGTTGATCGAAAAACACCCCAACCTGATCCCCCTCAAGTGCGACGGTATAACCAAAGAACTATCCTTTTTCGGCGGGCGCGTTTCCTTTCTTCACTTCGGCGTAGCGAAAGAAGCGTCTGACGTACTGGTTGACAAATGCAAGGGCCTCATCCGCGCCGGCATCGGCGGCACGGTCAGCATCAGCCAGGTTTTACTGGAGACCGAGCTTGCCGACCCTCGTCACGCCGCAGAAATGGAGCGAGTGCGACTCATTCTGGATGAACGCTACCAGGCGCTTAAACACGCACTGTCAAAGCCATCGCGCCACTGGAAGGTTTTGCCCTTCAACAGCGGCTGCTTCTGCCTGCTGGAATTGAGGGACGGCATTGACGCTGAGGCGCTGCGCCAAAAGCTCATAAAAGAAGAGAGCGTCGGCATAGTGAGCCAGGGCCAAAAGTACATCCGCCTGGCTTTTTGCTCTATGCGAAAAGAAGACATAGCTCCCCTGGTAGAGGCGCTGGAAAGAATCTGCGATGGAATTTAGCCTATAGTCAATTCCTCACTGTAATGAAGCGTAGCGCGTTCAATTTTGAACTCCCCGGCGACCTGATAGCCCAGCGCCCGACCGCAGAGAGGGATGGGGCGCGGCTATTGGTGGTTGACGCCGCCAATGGCTCAATCGCCCATTCCCACATTCGTCTCTTGCCTGAGTGGACGCCCGAGGCTTCGCTGTGCGTGCCTAACGATGTAAAGGTTCGCCACGCCAGGCTGTTCCTCAGGCGCCCCGGCGGCGGCGAGGCGCTGTTGCTTAAATTCCTTGGCAACGGTCGCTTCGAGGCCCTCGTGCGTCCGGGGGCAAAATTAAAACAGGGGAAACACGCCGACGTCATTGACCCGGCCGATAACTCCATCCTGGCTGAGCTTTTTGTAGAGGCTGAACTGGACGGGGGTTTAAGGATAGTCGCCCTGCACGGCGATGCGCCGTTGGATTGGGATGGCGTGGATTCCATCGGGAGCTTGCCTCTGCCGCCATACATACAGCGCGCTGCCGGCGCCGAAGACGATGAACGATACCAGACAGTATTTCATTCTCAGGAGGGCGAAGCTGTGGCAGCGCCAACGGCGGGGTTACACTTAACAGAGGAACTAATCGGGAAACTGGAGCAAAAACAGTGCGCTTGGCGGCCCATACGCCTGCACGTCGGTCTGGGGACTTTTCGCCCCATGACGGCTGAAAACATAGAAGACCACGCCATGCACGAGGAGCTCTATGAAATCCCTGAATCAACGGCGCTTGAACTGGAGAGCGCCCTTCGCAACAGGGGTAGGAATATTGCAGCAATAGGCACTACGTCTCTGAGGGCGCTGGAAGCGGCCTGGGATGGGGCTAACCTGAAGCGGCGGGGCGCGACGAGAATTTTTATACGCCCAGGATACAGCGTTAAAACGGCCAACTACCTGCTGACAAACTTTCACTTGCCTGAAAGTACGCTGTTCGTACTTGTTTCCGCCCTGATGGGCCTGGAATTGGCCCACCGCGCCTACAAAACGGCAATCCAGGAGAAATATCGCTTTTTTAGCTATGGGGACGCGATGTTGATAAAGAATGTCATTCCGTGAAAGGAATGAGTAGTATATTATTCTTTGGAGATTGTCCATAATGGGTGAAGAAAAACGAAAAACAATCTGTTTGTACGGTTTGGGGCAGTTGGCCCTCATACTGGAACAACCGACGGGCGTCTGGTTTTACAACCGAAGCGCGGGATACAGGCGTTATCACTCTGAACAGGAGGGGATACTGGCCATCGTGGGCTATGACACAGAAGACCTCCGCGTCGCGCTTGCCCAGTACACGCTCGACATGTGCGAGTTGACTGAAGAAAACGCGGATTATATAGATTCACTGTTTGAAAAATATTTCAAAGAAAATTATTCGGCCCAGATACTCAAGGTCAATCGGGAAAAGCTAAAGAAATCGCAGGAAGCCTGGATATACGTCACCGTGGATACTAAGTATGAGCCGCGCGAGTATGAATGGCCCCCATTCTCCGGTTTTAACTGCGAATATGGCGTCGTGACGTGGGCAAACAGCGATTGACGCTGTCTGTTTGTTCCATGTGCAATTATAGTAATGACTAGTATCATTAAGACTGTGGCGTTTTGCCGCGCTTTGGAATCAACCTTTATCTTTCAACTCTCCACTAAAACCCGGAGGCGCGACATGCGCACATACGACTTGGTAGCGGTAGGGGCAGGGATAGCCTCCGCGTCGCTGGTGTACAACCTTTTGAAGCAGGGCTTTAAAGGCTCCATACTGACCCTGGACAGGCTGGACGCCGTGGCCCAGGGGCCTTCGGCCTTCAGCGCGGGGGGGTTCCGAAATCTGTGGACTACCTCCATCAACCAGCAGCTTTGCTCCAGGGGTATTGAAATCCTCAAAGGCTACAAAGACGAAATCGGCGTCAGTTGCGGCTTTAAGCAAACAGGCTATTTGTTTACATACTACGCAAAAGCCTGGGAGCGCATTCCCGAAGCCGCCAAAATTTGGTCGGACAATGGCGTAAACTTTGAACTTTGGACGCCCCAGCAGATTGAAGCCAAAATCCCCGGGCTAAAGTGCGGTACTGACCACATTGACCCTGAAGTAGCGGAATATCTGGGCTTCGAGCCTATCGTCGGCGGCGTATTCGGCAACGACTGCGGCGCCTTTGACCCCAGCCAGGCCGCTGTCGGCTACTTTGAGAAGGCGGCTGCCTTTGCCAATAAACCCACGGTTCAGCTTCGTACGGAAGCGGTCAAAATCCTGTTCGACGCCTCTGGTCGCACAGAGGGGGTTGTAATAAAAGACGCCTCCGGCGCTGAAGAAACCGTTAAGGCGGGTATCGTAGCCCTCTGCGCGGGACCCTGGACTAATGAGCTTCTGGAGCGGAGCGGCGTTCCAAAGGAACACAGACTGCCCATCATCAACCAAAAGCGCATGTTGTTCATAACTGATTTTCCCGACCAGGACCCGAGGTGGATGGACATACCCATGACCATCATTGACCAGGGGATTTACTTCAAGGAAGAAGCCGGAAACCTGATGATAGGCAAGGCCAGAAAAGACGCGCCTGATTCTCTGGAAACCGAGTTCGAGCCTGATTACTACGTGGAAGAAATAAATTTGCCCATGCAGGAGCGAATTCCCAGCGTCGCCGTGTGCAAGCTGAAGAGCGGCTGGGCAAGCCTCTACGACACCGTGACTGAAGACCACAACGCCATTTTGGGCTGGCACGAAGAATACCCCGGCTTGCTCTTACAGACGGGCTACTCGGGCCATGGCGCTATGGAATCCCCTGCCGCCGGAATTTGCCTGGCAGAGCTGGTAATCACGGGCAAATACCAGACCATTGACTGCTCGCCCCTGCGCTGGGGCCGCTTCCGGGAAAAGCAACTGGTGCATGAAAAAATTGTAATTTAATTTAGTAACGCTTGACAGCTGATGGGGGTTCTGCTGTACAATGATTGCTTTTTTGAGGAGAGTCTCATGAAAGCACTCTTTGCTGAGTTTTTGGGTACCTTCTGGCTGGTGCTGGGAGGCTGCGGCGCCGCGGTACTCGCGGCGGCATTTCCGGGCGTGGGCATTGGCCTTTTGGGCGTGTCCTTTGCCTTTGGCCTGACGGTTTTGACCATGGCATACGCCATAGGCCACATTTCCGGGTGCCACCTTAACCCCGCCGTTTCAATCGGCCTTTGGGCGGGCGGGCGCTTTTCGGCAAACAAGCTGCTTCCCTACATCATCGCCCAAGTCTTAGGCGCGATAACCGCCGGAGCTATTCTTTACATAATCGCCAGCGGCAAGGCAGGGTTCAATATTGGCGGCTTTGCGTCCAATGGCTATGGAGACCACAGTCCCGGTCAATACAGCCTGCTGGCGGCATTTGTTACAGAAGTGGTGATGACGGGCATGTTCCTGGTAGTCATACTGGGCGCCACCGATGAACGCGCTCCCAAGGGCTTTGCGCCCATGGCCATTGGCCTGACGCTGACGCTCATCCACCTGATCAGCATACCCGTGACCAACACTTCGGTGAACCCCGCCAGGAGCACCGGCGTCGCGCTGTTTGCCTGCGGGTTGGCCATCAAGCAGTTGTGGCTGTTCTGGGTGGCGCCCATAATTGGCGCTGTCATAGGCGCCTTTGCCTATAAAGCCGTGGGCGGCAACGGTAAATAAGTTCTGGCGCTCTAAGCCTAAACTGCTTTGAGCTAAGTTTCATGTTGTCTCCTGTTTCAAACCAGCTTGCTTGAACGCAGACCTGACCGTTTTTAGTTGGCAAATCGCCTTTGTGATACAGAATTGTTACCTTGCCGCGTTTCTTGTCATGTGTGTATTGGTAGTGCGAGCCTTCAATGTTATGGTTGTTTTAGCAATCAGATGACGGGGGTAGCATGTCGCTTTTAGTCAAAAATGTCCGATTGACAGACCCCTCTCAAAACCTGGACGCCCAAGGCGCTCTGCTCGTGCGGGATGGGCGTGTGGCCGCTATCGGGGATATTCCGGGCGAACAACTGCCTCCAGAGACTGAAATCATTGATGGCGGCGGACATGTACTGTGTCCGGGGTTTATAGACCTGCACGTTCACTTCCGCGAACCCGGGCAAACGGACAAGGAAACTATTGAAACAGGGTGTATGGCGGCGGTCGCGGGCGGGTTTACGTCTGTGTGCGCCATGGCCAACACAAAGCCCGTCAATGATTCTGTGGCCATTACTGAACTGACGCTCAACCGCGCCGCCAGGGCAGGTCTCTGCCGCTATTTTCCTGTAGGCGCGCTGACCAGGGGGATGCTCGGAGAGGAATTGGCGGACTACGGTACGCTAAAGGCCGCTGGGTGTATTGCCTTCAGCGACGACGGCAACCCGGTGATGAACGCGGCGGTACTGCACAAGGCGATGGAGTACACAGCCTGGCTGGGTGTTCCCATCGCTCTGCACGAAGAAGACAAAAACCTGGTTGGTAGCGGCTGCATGAATGAAGGCGCAACGAGCGCGGCCCTTGGCTGCCCTGGCATCCCCGCCGCAGCCGAAGAGTCCATGGTGGCAAGGGATTTGGTATTGGCCGGATATACAAAGGCGCGCGTTCACTTCCAGCACCTCTCCACAGGCGGCTCATTAAAAATGATACGGGAAGCCAAGCGCTGGGGGATGAATGTCACCTGCGAAGTAACGCCCCACCACTTTGCTCTGTTGGATAAAGAAATGGCGCGTTTTGACGCCGACTTCAAGATGAACCCGCCCTTAAGAACCCAGGCCGACATAGACGCCATCCTGGAAGCCATAGCCGACGGCACGGTTGACGCCATAGCCACAGACCACGCGCCCCATACCTATGGCGACAAAGAGGTTGAATTATCTGTCGCCCCCTTTGGCGTAATCGGCCTGGAGACTGCCCTGCCGCTAACTATAGAGTTACTGGTAAAGCGTGGTGTGATAAGCCTGAGCCGCGCCGTTGAACTACTGACCATAGGCCCCGCCAAAGCCTTCAGCCTGGATAAAAGCGGTCTGGGGAGCCTTGCGGTGGGCAATCCAGCCGATTTTACGCTCTTTGATTCTTCCGCAACTATCCTGGTGGATCGCGCTTTCATAAAGAGCAAAGCCTTCAACACGCCCTTCAAGGGCATGGAACTGCACGGCAAGGTTTTGGGGACGTGGCTAGGGGGAAAAAGGGTTTATTGATCCCATCCAATGCCAAAAATACCGCTCATCTTCACGGGGTTCATACTCCTGCTGCTCTTTGCCCTCGGCGCCTCATTGGCCCTGGGCGAGGCCATGCTGTCGCCTGTGGAGGTATGGGAGGCGATTTGGGGAGATGGGGATGATTCAAGCCGGATAATACTCTTTGACATACGCCTGCCCAGAACCATCGTCGGCTTATTCGCCGGCGCGGGGTTGGGGGCTTCGGGCGTCGTGATGCAGGCCTATTTTCGCAACCCCCTCGCAAGCCCCGGACTGCTTGGCGTCAGCAGCGGCGGGGCGCTCGGGGCTGTTTTGGCCATCGCGCTGGGCAGCGTCTTAGGCGTTTTCAGCGTCCCCATGGCCTCTGTGGCGGGCGCGTTTATGGCTACGGGCGCTGTCATAATGCTTGCCCGTAAGGGCGCGTCGCCTGAGCATTTGCTTCTGGCGGGCGTTGCGCTGAACGCGCTGTTCGGCGCGGCCACCAGTTTTTTGCTTTCAATGTCCGCCGCCCACACCCACCTGGGAGCGCAAATACTCTTCTGGCTCATGGGGGGCATCGAAAACAGGACGTGGGAACACGTATGGATGTCTTTCCCGGGCATACTGCTGGCTTCTCTGTTGCTTTTACCTCTTGGGCGGCCCATGAACTTATTGGCGCTGGGCGATTCAGGAGCACAGAGTCTTGGCGTAAACGTGCGCCGCCTGCGCTGGCAGTTGATAGTCCTGTCAACTATTCTCACGGCCCTGGCGACGGCCGTGGGGGGCATAATAGGCTTTGTCGGCTTGGTTGTACCTCACATCATCCGCCTGACGCACGGCCCTGACCACAGACGACTGCTGCCGCTGTCCATGCTGGGAGGCGCGTCGCTGGTACTGCTCTGTGATTTACCGACGCGCTTTTTGGGGTCGGGTATGCGCTTGGGCGTCATTACGTCTCTTGTTGGCGGCCCGTTTCTGCTCTGGCTTTTGCGGAAGCGCCCATGCTGAGGGCTATATCATTATCGGTTGATGGCCGTCTGCGCGACGTGAGCCTGGGCGTTTGCGGCGGCGAATGCGTCGCCATTTTAGGCCCCAACGGCGCGGGAAAGTCAACGCTGTTAAGGGCGCTGGCCGGGCTGTTGAGGGCTGCGGGCAGCGTTTGCTGGATGGGGACGGCGCTTGAGCGCATCCCCTATATAGAGCGTGGCCGCAGGCTGGCCTGGCTGGGACAGGAGAGCGCGGCGGAATTTGCCTTTCCCGTTCGGGACGTAGTAGCCCAGGGCCGTTTTGCCCACGGCGACGATAACCAGCGGATAGACGAAGTCATGGCGGCCCTGGATATTTCTCACATCGCTAACAGGTCCATCACGGAGCTGTCAGGCGGAGAGCGCCGCCGGGTATTCCTCGCCCGCGCGCTTGCCACAGGCGCGCCGATACAACTGTGGGACGAACCTACTTCCAGTCTGGACGTCCGCCATGCGTTAGAAGTATATGCCCTCGCACGAAACCTGGCCAATAGCGGTGATTCCTGTGTTCTGGTCAGCCTGCACGACATACGCGCCGCGTACCGCTTTGACCGCGTGATTGTCCTCGACCAGGGCAAACTGATTGTTGACGGCTCCCCCCACGACGTGCTGACGGCCCCCCTGATTCGCCAAGTGTTTCTGGTAGAAGCCCGCTTCCTGACATCCCTCGTGCCGGAACTACCCGGCATAGTATAAAATCAATGTTTTAAGCGAGACCAGACATGCGCGTCCAGGAATTGATTTTAAAACTGCAAAATTATTGGGCCGAGAGGGGCTGCCTCGTTGGCCAGCCTTACGACATCGAAAAGGGCGCGGGAACCATGAATCCGCTCACTTTTTTTGGGGCGCTCGGCGATAATTCATGGAATGTGGGCTACGTGGAGCCAAGCCGCCGCCCGGGCGACGGCAGGTATGGCGAGAACCCTTTCAGGCTCTATAAGCATCTCCAGTTTCAGGTGATTTTAAAGCCCAGCCCCGCCAGGGTTCAGGACATGTACATTGATTCCCTGGAGGCACTCGGCGTTGACATGACCAAACACGACCTGCGTTTTGAAGAAGACAACTGGGAATCCCCAACCCTCGGCGCCTGGGGCGTGGGATGGCAGGTGATATTGGATGGCATGGAAATAAGCCAGTTTACCTATTTTCAGCAAGTCGCGGGCTTTGACTGCCGCCCGGTTTCAGCGGAGCTTACATACGGCATGGAGCGGATATGTATGTTCCTCACAGGCATTGACAACATATTTGACCTCATCTGGGGCGACATACGCACAGATCATGGGCTGTTCCCCGTGAGCTACGGCCAGGTGCGCCGCAGAGAAGAATTTGAATTGAGCGCCTACAGCTTTGAACACGCTGATTTGGAACTGCATGAATACCTGTTCGGCGCATACGAAAAAGAGGGCTGGCATTTAGTCGCCGACCTGGGGCACTACATGTCCGCCTATGAGCAGGCCCTTAAAATGAGCCACACATTTAATGTTCTGGACGCCAGAGGGGCCGTCAGCACCACCGAGCGCCCGGGACTTATAAAGCGTGTCCGGGATCTGGCCTGCGCTTGCGCGAAGGGTTATTTAGAGCGTGAGGCATGAATATGACGGATGAGACACAAACACTATTGCTGGAAATCCACTGCGAGGAAATTCCCGCGCGGTTCCTCAAACCCCTGAGCCAGGACTTTGCCGACGCGTTCACGCTCTTTGCAAAAGAGCAAAGGCTGGGCAAACCTGCCATAGAAGCGATTTACAGCCCCAGGAAAATGGCCTGGCGTATAAAGGGCTTGTTAAAGGCCCAGGCGGATCAGCGGGAAACACAAGTGGGGCCGCCCAAAAGGATGTGCGTGGATGAATTAGGCGCGCCCGCCATACAGGGGCAAAAGTTTGCCGAAAAGTGGGGAGTGAATTTTTCTGATATAACCTTTGAACAGCCCCCTGGCAAAAAAGAGCCGTGCGCCGTTATTGAGATTCTAAAAAAAGGGCGACCTGCCGCAGCCATTCTTTCCGAAGGGTTGCCCAGGCTGATTTCCGGCCTGCACGTCCCAAAGGCCATGCGCTGGGGGGCGTCGAACTATGAGTTTGTCCGTCCGATACGCTCTATATTGTGTATTTTCGGCGATAAAACCGTGCCTTTCTCCGTTGACTCTGTTGACAGCGGAAACTCCACCTGGGGGCATCGTTTATACCACAGAAGCCATCCAGACCCCCTCGTCGTTGACTCTCCTGAAAAATATGAGGCCGTGTTAAAGGAGGGCGGCGTCGTTGCCTCCTTTGACGTTCGCAGGCGGATGATCGCCGAACATATTGAAGCCAAAGCACGAGAAACAGACGGTAGGCCCGTGTCTGACGATGATTTGCTGGATACCCTCGCCCTCATCGTTGAATGGCCGTCCGTGCTGCGCGGCGCTTTTCCTGCTGAATTCATGGACTTGCCTAAAGAAGTCCTGGTCACCAGCCTGAAAGAGCATCAAAAGGCCTTTTGTGTTGAAAAACAGGATGGCGCAAAGCTATTGCCCTATTTTCTGACCATCGCCAACAGACCCGATGACCCGGAAGGTCTGGTTGTCGCGGGCAACGAGTGGGTGCTAAAGGCGCGTCTGTACGACGCCCGTTTTTTCTTCGCGGAGGACAGGCGCAATTCCCTCTCCAGTCTCGCGCCAAAGCTGGAATCCCTCACGTTTCACCGAGAGTTGGGCAGTTACGCGGAAAAAACAAAGCGGATATCAACCATCGCCCAGGCATTGGCAAAACGCCTTGACCTGGACGCTGCTCAGGCCAAAATGGCGGCTGAACTTTGCAAGACTGATCTGGCTACCTTGATGGTCGGCGAATTTCCCGAATTACAGGGCGTCATGGGCAGCTATTATCTTAGTTTTGAAGGCGCGGCTGACGTCGTTTGCGTGGCCGTGCGCGAACACTATCAGCCACTGAGCGCGGAAGCGCCCCCGCCTGCTTCCAGACTCGGTGCGGTACTGGCCATCGCGGACAAACTGGATACCCTGGCAGGCTGTTTTGCCATTGGCCTGATGCCCACCGGTTCCAAAGACCCATTGGCGTTGCGCCGCGCCGGAATGGGGATAGTGCGGATTTTATGGGAGTGGGGCCTTAATATTTCCATTGACGCCTTGATAAACCTGGGTCTGGAAGTCGTAGCCCCAAAGACGGGTGTTCCAACAGAAGACACGCGCCAGGCAATGACGGCCTTTTTTAAAGACCGCGTCGCTTACCAATTAGAACTATCCAATATTCCCGCGCCCGTAAAGCATTCGACCCTTGCGGCAGGGTGGCTTGAGCTGAACGACCTCAAGGCGCGCTGCGCCGCCTTGTCCTTATTTGCCGAAGACCAGAGGTTTGCGAGCCTCGCCCAAAGCGCGAAGCGCATCGGCAACATACTGAAAGACGAAAACCCGGACGAAAAATTCAACGCAAGTCTGTTAGCGCAGTCAGAAGAAAAAGAGTTAGTCAAACATCTTCAAATCATCGAAGCCGCCTCCGATCACGGCGCCCTGCTTACGGCCCTTGCGGAACTGGCCCGGCCATTGGAGGCATTCTTTAACGCCGTGATGGTCAAGTGCGAAAAGCCAGAACTGCGTAACGCCAGGTTGTCCCTGCTCCACCGCCTTCGACGCGCCTTTATGAAAATTGCGGATTTTGGGTTGTGGCAATCTCAAGCCGTCTAATTCCAATTCTACTTCAAAATTGCGTCCTGCAATTTTGAAGTAGTCGGCTGCGGCGAGAGCGTGGTCTCGCCTTGCCTCTCGAAATGCTACGCATTTCGGCGCGACATCCGTGTCGC
>JAISSN010000188.1 GCA_031273105.1 Holophagales bacterium
CCCCAGATTTGAACCAAATTGAAAAGTTCTGGGCCTGGCTCAAATCAAGGCTTAGAAAAGTATTGCCCAACTTCACTTCTTTGAACGACGCTCTCACGGACTGTTTTCAAGTTGCTTGAGTATAAAGCAATTTCTATTTAGAATTGGAATAAGAACTCTATAAACCGCTCCCAGATGCGCTCGCTCCTTATGCGCCACCATCCCATTAAGAGAATCACGGGCCAGCCCTTGAAGCGGTTTCTGTAGGTCAGCAGCAAACGCCCATTGATCCCATTGTCCCCATTGACTGGCGCCACACGGTACAGCGCATCCTCGCTCAAGGCAAATTTATGAATGCTGTATCGGATTTCAAAAACCTCGCCGTCTTCAATTATTTCCGGCGACACGCCGCGGTGGCGGGGGTGCCAGAGATGATAGTTTTTGCCATTTAGCAGCGATTCACGCGCCAGCGCGAAAGGGGCGTTGGTGTCCCGCACTATTTCAAATTGCCAGACAGGGCGTTTCATACTCAAACAACTTGGAAGCAATCAATGAGAACATCGTTCAAAAAATTTGACGCAAGCCAGGCCCGGATTTTTTCAATCAAGTTGAAAAATAGGGTTTGGAACGCTTGCGATGCCGTATCCGCAACCTGGAACGCTCCGAAACCTGTCATGTTTTCAAGTTGATTGATTATACTTTTCACTTAACTATAAACCCAGGCATGGCGTCGTCCGCAGGAGTTATCAGGTAGGGCTTGGAGGCGTTGTCTGAAGCGCACAGCAGCATACCGTGGCTTTCGATACCCATTAGTTTTCTTGGGGCCAGGTTGGCTACAACCACCACGCTTCTGCCGATCAACTGCTCCGGCTCATAAGCTTTTCCTATGCCGCCAACGATAGTTCTTGTCTCCAGGCCGATGTCAACCTTCATTTTTATCAGCTTGTCGCTCTTGGGAACCCGCTGGGCTTCGAGAATCTTGCCAATCCTGAGGTCTGTTTTGCAAAATGTGTCGTAGTCTGTGGTTTCGCGCAGTTCAGGCACGTCTAATTTAGGCGGCTGAGGCGCATCGGGCTGTTGCAGTGTTTCAATTTCAGCGATGGCTGAATCTTTATCAATTCTGGCAAACAGCGGTTTGGCGTCTTTAACGGGACAGGGGGCCGGTTCTTCAATGTTCAGGTCGGAGAATCGCTGTTTTTCTACTTTGCCGCTAAGCCCCAGCGATTCCCAAAGCAGTTGGCACATCTGCGGAATAACGGGCGCTGCGAGCAGCGCAGTCATCCGTAGCGCGCGGTACAACTGGGCCAACACGGTATCCAGCTTGGCGGCTTTTGATTCATCCTTTGCCAAATTCCAAGGTTCAGATTTTACTATGTAGCCGTCAAGGCCCCTTAGCATTCCCCACAGGCACTCCAGCGCGCCGCTGAAGTTGTTCTGCTCCATTTTTGCCAAATATTCAGGGGCTGTTTTGCCGATTAAATCCCTGATTTCGCCGTCGGCTTCGTCCCAGACCGCAGGCGCGGGAACAACGCTTGAGCGGTACTTGTGGAGCATACTGATAGAGCGGCTGGCGAGATTGCCAAGGCCGTTCGCTAAATCGGCGTTGAGACGTTCCATAAAGCCCTCAAAGGTAAAACTGCGGTCGTGACCAATCTGCATATCCCTGATAAGAAAAAACCTGGCGGCGTCAACGCCAAAGTGCAGCAGTTCCTTTGGCCTGACTATATTGCCCAGGGATTTGCTTATCTTTGTATCGCCCATCAGCCACCATCCATGGGCCAAAATAGTCTTTGGCAACTGTTGGCGGACTCTGTCCGGCAATTCTCCATTAAGGTCGTCGCCATCCTCGCGGAACATGGCCATCAGGAAAGCGGGCCAGTAAATGGCGTGAAACCTGAGTATATCCTTGCCCACAACCTGAACCGCAGGCGGCCAGTAGCCTTCCTTGCAGCCGCTCATGTAGCTCAGAAGCGCGTCAAACCAGACATAGACGACGTGGGCTTCGTCCCCGGGAACCGCAATGCCCCAGGTTATGGAAGTCCGGCTGATGGAGAGGTCTTGCAGATGGCCCCGCTCGCCATTTGGCGCTACAAATTGCTTGACTTCGTTAAGGCGAAACTCCGGCCTGACAAACTCAGGATATCGGTCATATAGTTGAAGCAGCCAGTTTTCGTATGCTGAGAGTCTGAAAAAGTAGCTTTCTTCCTTCAGCGTGGTCAGCGTATGGCCCAGCCCCTGGGCCTGTAATTCCTTGACTTGGGTTTCGGTGACGAAGGCCTCGTCGGAAACGCTGTAGAGACCCTCGTACACGGCCTTATAGATGTCGCCCCTGGCGGATAATTCCCTGAAGCGGCGCTGAACCATGTCTTTGTGTTTTTGAAACGTCGTCCTTACAAAGTAGTCCTGAGTAAGCCCCATTTGTTTCCACAGGCTTTCAAAGTTTGGCGCTACTTCATCAACTAATTGCTGAGGTTTAACGCCTTGCTCAAGGGCGGTTTTTTCTATTTTTTGGCCGTGTTCATCTGTGCCGGTTAAAAAGTAGACAGCCTCGCCCAACATGCGGTGATGCCGCGCCAGAACATCTACCAGGATGGTGGTGTACGTATGGCCGATGTGGGGCCTGTCGTTCACGTAGTACATTGGCGTGGTGACAAAAAACCGCTTAGGCACATATCCTCCCGGGAGCTAGTGTAGCATCTTGAGACCCCCGCCGCGCCTTGTAAAATTGCTTTATTATTACTCCACACATCTAACCAAACAGCAAAACCTTTCGGGATTGTTTTTATTCCGTTACACTGTATATGGCAGTTTTGGTTTTTGTAGTCCAAGAGCGCATCTCGTCAAACTCCATTTGCATAATCTCACCTGATACTTTCGGCAATTTCAGCCTTTTAACATCCAGCCTCCAAATTGGGATAAACTTGTTCTTGCGCAGATTGCTGGCCAAGGCTGTTCAACCCGGGGTTGAACGTTCTGGCTTAAATTTGCTTGCAAATACAAGCAGGGCGATGTTTGCAGACGTTGCGCAAGCGTTCACAGAAAAAATGATCTGAGTTTCAGGGCGATTTTGGGGGCATTGTATGCAGGTTCTGGTAATAGGTTCGGGATACGTCGGTCTGGTGGCAGCCGCGGGATTTGCCGAGGCCGGTCATCAAGTTATTGGCATTGACGTTGATTCTGCTAAGGTTGACTTGCTCAATAAGGGGAAAAGCCCCATCTATGAGCCTGGGCTTGAAGACCTGCTGGCCAGACACCTGGCGTCAGGCGCTATTAAATTTTCCACGAAGCTGAGGGATGGCATAGAAACCGCCGACGCAGCTTTTATTTGCGTCGGAACCCCACAGAGCGAGGATGGCAGCGCCGATCTTCAATATGTCCTGGCGTGCGCCGATGAAATTGGATCCGCCGTGGCTGAGTTGAGACCGGCGGACGCTCATCCCCTGATCGTTGTTGATAAAAGCACCGTCCCCGTTGGAACCGCAATCAAGGTGACGGCGACTATTCGCGCTAAAACCGATAAGGCTTTTGAAGTTGTGTCGAACCCGGAATTTTTAAGGGAAGGCACGGCTATAGATGATTTTCTGTACCCGGACAGAGTTGTTATCGGTTGCAACACAGACTTTGCCGAGAGCGTCATGCGGGCGCTCTATGAGCCGCACATGCAAGCCGCCAGGCAAAAGAACCCCAACGGCGGACGCTGGTTCAGGATGGATCCGCAAAGTTCTGAACTAACCAAGTACGCCGCAAACGCAATGTTGGCTACGAGAATCAGCTTTATAAACGAAATGGCTAATTTGTGCGAAACGGTCGGGGCTGACATAGACTTTGTAAAGGAGGGCATTGGCTCGGATCACCGCATTGGCCCATATTTCCTGAACCCGGGGCCTGGCTTCGGCGGCAGTTGTTTCCCAAAGGACCTCCAGGCCCTGCTCAAAATAGGACGCGAAAACGGCCTGCCCCTCATGTCCCTGAACGCCACAGTGGAGGCCAACCGCCATCAAAAACAAGTCCTCTCCCGCAAGGTCTGCCGCTACTACAACATACAGCCCGACACTCCATTTCCCCTTTCCGGCAAGCGCATGGCCGTGTGGGGATTGGCCTTTAAGGCGCACACAGACGACATCAGGGAAACAACGGCCATTGACCTGATAAAAAATCTGTTGAACATGGGCGCCGATGTCGTAGCCCATGACTTTGAGGCCATGCCAAACATTAAACAAGTATTCAGCGACAAAATTCAATACGCCGACAGACCCGTTGACGCCTGCCAAAACGCCGACGCGCTGCTGATATGCACAGAATGGCCCGATTACGGCAAGATTGACCTGAAACAAATAGGCTCTGTGATGAAAACGCGCGTCATGTTTGACGGACGCAACCTGTTCCGTCCTGAAGACATGAAAGCAAGTGGCTGGACTTACATCAGTATAGGCAGGACACCCGTTTATTCTGATTGACTTTTGGGGCGGTTAGCAAAAAATCAAGTTAAACTGTTCAATATGGGTTTGTGGTTTGTGCACAAACCCTGGCCGGAATGTTTGAATCGCAAGACGAGCGTTCCGCGCCTGAAATGCAAAATACAACCTGAATGGAGTATTTATGGGCAATTTAGGCTTAACCGAAATGCTGTTGATTGGCATCGCGCTGCTCATTTTCTTTGGCCCCAGTCGCTTGCCCGAACTGGGCAAGTCCCTTGGCAAGGGGATACAGGAATTTAAAAAGGCCAGCCGCGAACTGACCGAGTCGGTCAAAGATTCCGTTGAAACAGGCGAGAAGAGCAACAGCGATTCCAGCCAATAAAATGAATTATGTCTGATACTGAAACAAAAGCACAGCAGATGAGCTTTTGGGATCACCTGCAGGAGCTTAGGACGCGCATCATCAGGTGCGCGCTCATTTTAGCCGCCGGATTTTGCGCTACATACGCCTTCAGGTTTCATATTTGGGAGTGGGTTCAAAAACCTCTTATTGAAATTTTCAAAACCCAGTTAAAGGTTCTGGGCAAGCCCGTTCCAGAAGTTTTTGAGCCATTTGCCTTTACCGGCATAACCGAACCATTTTTTTCGCTGTTACGCGTGGCCTTTTGGGCTGCTGGCTTTTTAGTCGCGCCATTCATTTTTTATCAGATTTGGGCCTTTATTCGTCCTGGATTATATGAACGCGAAAGAAAAATGGTGATTCCTTTTGTGTTGATTACAACTCTGTGTTTTTTAAGCGGCGCTGTATTTGCTTATTTATTTGCCTTTAAATCAGTTGCGGGCATATTGCTTGAGCAGGCCATCACCGCCGGACTGCGTCCTAATTTAAGATTAGACGAATATTTGGATTTATTTATAAACATAATGATTGGAACAGGTTTAACCTTTGAAATGCCGGTTCTTGTATATTTCTTAGCGCGATTCAGACTGGTCACCGCAAAATGGATGCTGAAATTCTGGCGGCATGCCGCAATAATAATAATAGTTGTCGCTTCATTTATTACTCCTGGCGATATTTTTGTAACGACGGTTTTTTTAAGCCTTATTATGCTCGCTCTCTATTTTATCTCGGTGCTGGTAGCCTGGTTCGCAGCGCCTGAGCATAAGGGCTGAATTTGAGATACTGGCGAGGCGCTAAAAGAACTGTTGAAGAGGCGGATACGAAAATAGGGAGCGAATGGCGCTTTTACCGGGAATGGTATTGCAACAGCGCAACAGGAGACATCCTGGTAGAAGGAGGAGAAGTCAAGTATTACTGCTCCAATGAGATAATTGCAAAACCTCCGAAAACATTGGAAGCCAGCGTAACAGTTACCGAAAGATGAGGGTCTGGCGCCTGCGTCCCTGGCAAATTCGGAGGTTTTGCAATTATCTCTTACTTTCAAAAAATAAAAATCTTGTTGCAATTTTTCATATTCCTAAATTCCGCATATTTTAGGCACTAAGACATGGGAGGTTTCAAAGAGGAGGCGTTGTTTATAGGATATTGACTTTTTGTAACAACTGCTAAATACTAACGGACGAAATTGGATTTCATCTGAGGGTGCGCAAGTGCAACCAGTATTACTTCGAGAGTTGGCAAGGCGTCGCGTCAGGCGTCCATTTGGTAGGGTAATTGGCTGCGGCGTCCAAAGCCTTCAGTGCGCCATGAATGATTCATTATATCATTCTAATAAATCACTTACCCCCCCCCCTCAGAATGAACGTCTAATAAATAAATATTTCATAAAGGTATTTGTTGCCCTTTGTCTGGGCAGAAACACGGGGTTTGTTAATTCTCCTACATGGCAGTTTATAACACTGGCAACTACGCGCTTTGGCGGCATCGGGCTGTCAAAAGCGATTTTACTTTCATTTCACCTTTTTTACGGCCGTCTTGTATGGCTTGGAGGTCTTATGGTCTTTTTTAGTTCTTATTTCAAAACCGTTGCCTTGTGTGTGGCGGCTATCATCAGCGTCGCACTCGCCGCCCAGGAAAACCAAGTAAAAATGGGCGTGCTTGCCCTTGAGTGCAAAGACCGCTCGTTTGGCAAACGATTAGGGGAATCGCTCTTACACGAACTCAGACAAAACAAAAATTACAATTTGGTAAATCTGGTAGACTCGGCAGACTTCAACAAATCTAATGTCGCCGAAGCCGCCAAAGAAGCCGGATTAGATTTTGTTGTGTTCGGCTCTGCTGAGGCAAGCGCCCAAGGCAAAACAAGGGACGCTTATAGAGATTCCAAAGGCGAGTTGCATAAGGCAACGTATAGCACTGATTACAGCGTCTTGCTAAACATCACGGTTCTTGATGTGGAAACCAACAAAATAATTACATCGTCAGAGCGGGACACATTCACTCGCCTCCATGGTCAGACGCGGTCAAGTGCTTCCATGGATGATTTTTTTATAACAGCCGAAAAACCACTCAAAAGAGTAGCGTTTACAATCATGCGCGAGATTCATCCTTTAGACCCTGCTGTGATACAGATTAAAGGAAAAGAGTTGACGCTGGATATGGGGAGTTCAGACGGGATCACGGAAAAACAGCGCTTTGCCATCGTAAGAGAAGGCAAGCCCCTTTATAATCGGAATGGTGAATTGATAGGGATGGACGTAATAGAAATCGCCCATATTACCATTACCCGGGTTGAAGCGAATGTCTCTTACGCCAAGATAGCAAAAGTGATGAAAGACCCTGACACCAAGAAAGAGTATGAAATACAGGTCGGGGATACGGCAAAAATGCAGGATGTAACTAAAGGGAGAACCACCGGCGAAAGATTTGGCGGCTTACTCAAAGATTTAACTAAATGAGAGATGATTGCAAAACCTCCTGATAGCGTTGCGCGCCGGTGTGGCAATTCCTGAAAAATGCACGTCTGGCCCCCGCGTTCCCAGCAACGCCAGAGGTTTTGCAATTAGCTTGAGAGATGATGTGACATGTGGAGCGGAACTCATTTACGTTGACTAAACAGTGGGAAAAGTGTTCCGCTCCACATGTCGCACGACAATGGAATTACAATAATTAATTGGAGGTCTATATGGTCACGCGAGTATTTTTGGCCCTGGCTGCAATACCCTGTCTGGTTGCTCAGGCTCAGGAGAGAAACCCGTTTCTTCAAGAATGGAAGACGCCCTTTCAGGCGCCGCCATTTAATGAGATCAAGGAAGAACACTTTCTTCCGGCCTTCAAAGAAGGCATGGCAAGGCAGAAA
Organism: Holophagales bacterium; assembly: GCA_031273105.1. Taxonomy (GTDB): domain Bacteria; phylum Acidobacteriota; class Holophagae; order Holophagales; family Holophagaceae; genus WRHW01. The sequence goes on from JAISSN010000188.1 coordinate 7,658, forward strand.
CAGGCCGTTGACGCTATCATCAACAGTAATGCGAAGCCAACCTTTAAGAACACCATTGAGGCTTACGAATGGTCCAGTCCGCTTCTGGAGCGTGTTGGCAGCGTGTTTTCAAACCTGGCGGGCGCCGAGACCAATGAAAAACTACAGGCCATCAACCGTGAACTTGCGCCCATGCTATCGGCCCACAACGACGACCTGCGCTTAAACGAGAAACTCTGGCAGCGGGTAAAGGTCGTTTGGGAAAATCGTTCAAGTGAAAAACTAAACGCCGAGCAGTCCAGGCTACTGGAGCGCACTTACAAGTCTTTCACACGGGCCGGAGCCGGTCTCTCTGATGAAGCGAAAGAAAAGATGCGGGAGATAAACTCTGAGCTATCCAGCCTCTCCGTCAAATTTGGCGATAACATACTGGCCGAAAATAACAGGTTCCGCCTCGTGATAGACAGCGAAAAAGACCTGGCGGGCCTGCCCGAGGGTCTCATCGCCCAGGGGGCGGCTGCGGCTAAGGCGGCCGGGCTGGAAGGCAAGTGGGTTTATACGCTGCAAGGGCCGTCAATTTGGCCTTTTTTGACGTACTCGGAAAACCGCGAATTCAGAAAAAAAATACTGGAAGGCTATTTGAGCCGCGGCGATAAGGGCGACGAGTACGACAACAAAGCGATCACAAGCCGCATAGCGGCTCTGCGCGTGGCCAGGGCCAATTTGCTCGGCTATAAAACCTGGGCTGATTTCATACTGGAAGAAAACATGGCCAAAGACCCCAAAGGCGTCTATGGCCTGTTAGAGCTGCTCTGGAAGCCAGCAATGGAAAAGGCCCGGGAGGAATTGGCCGAGCAGCAGGCCCTTGCCGACGCCCAAAATGACTACATAAAAATTGCCCCATGGGACTGGCGCTTTTACAGCGAAAAGGTCAGAAAATCTAAGTTTGACATGGATGAATCCGAGTTAAAGCCCTATTTTGCCATAGACAAAGCGCGGGACGGCGCTTTCATGGTAGCCGCAAAGCTTTATGGCATTACGTTCCACAGGCGCAATGACATTCCTGTCTATCACCAGGAAGTGCAAGCCTTTGAAGTCAAAGAAAAAAACGGCCGCCACCTGGGCTTGTTCCTGGTTGACTTCCACCCAAGACCCGGCAAGCGCGGAGGCGCCTGGTGCAGCGCCTATCGCGGCGCTAAAAAGGATGAAAAGGGTAAGCAAATAACGCCTGTTATAGTGAACGTCTGCAACTTTACGCGCCCCGTCGGCGACGCTCCGGCCTTGCTGACGCTTGACGAGGTCAGGACGCTATTCCATGAATTCGGCCACGCTCTGCATAGTTTGTTCTACGCTGGCTCATATCGCGGAATAGCCGGCACTCCAAGGGATTTCGTGGAACTGCCCAGCCAGATAATGGAACACTGGGCCACCGAACCCCAGGTTTTAAAGACGTACGCCCGCCACTGGAAAACAGGCGAAGTCATGCCCGACGCCCAGATAGAAAAAATCCAGGCCGCCGATAAATTTGGCAATGGTTTTATCAAGGGGGAATATCTGGCGGCCAGCTTATTAGACATGGACTGGCACACGCTCACAGAAGCCAGGGAGCTTGACGTAACAGCCTTTGAAAAACAGAGCCTTGAAAAAATGGGCGTGCTCAGAGAAATCCCGCCCCGCTACCGCACTACATATTTCAACCACATTTGGGCGAGCGGCTACAGCGCGGGCTACTACGCCTATATCTGGGCGGCGGTACTGGACAGCGACGCATACCAGGCTTTCAAGGAAGCCGGGGATATCTTTGACCAGAAAACCGCCGACAGATTCCGCAAGGAGATATTGAGCAGGGGCGGCGTCCAGGACGGCGCGACACTCTATAAAAACTTCCGTGGCAGGGATCCAAAGGTAGAAGCCCTGCTGGATGATCTGGGTCTGAGGTAAAACAATCTATAGCATTTGCGGTTCAAAACGCGTTCTGCAATTTTGAGAATACGCTTAGATTAACTTGCGCCCAAATGGCTGGGGTTTTGCAAGTTGCTCATTTTTTAGAGGAGTTGACATGCGCCGTCTCATAACCTTCGCCGCTACAGTCTGGATGGCCTTCCTAATGGCGGCTATGGCCGTCCAGCCATCAGAGCTATTACATGCCGCTGAAAATAAAGCCATCCTGCAAAGCGGCTACAAATTGCCGCTTGCTGACATTGGCAATGGCAATTCTATTATAGCAACCGCCTCCGCAAGCAGTCAGGCACAAAAACAAATTCCGACATCAAGGGAAGTAATTGAAATGGCTGAAAAGGCGCTGGGCGGAGATGAGTTCTTTAAACCTAAGCCATATACACTAAATGTTTTGTTTACAGGAAAGGACTCATACGATGGAATAAAAACCGTTAATCGCGCAGACACCTACAAAGATGGAAAATATTATAGTGACGGAAGCGTCTCTTTTTTGTCAAAAAAACATCTGAAACACCCGATTCTCTCCAAGCGCATAAGTAACTTGAACAGCGGCAAAAATTGGGAGTCTTTATCAAGTATGAAAAAAGGCGTCTGGCGTAAAGTTGAATATGCAGCCAGGCCGGAAATCCCTTGTTTGAATCAAACCACCTGGAACAATCTTGTATTTGACACTGAAACCCCTGATATAATTAAACAAGGCGGTGTTGAATACTACAAACTGAGCGCCAAACGCCAGGAGCCAGAATTTCAAAATTACCGCTATACATATTTAATTGATACAAAAAGCCATCTTGTTTATAAAACTGAAGCAGTCAAAATAAACAGCCCGTACAAGTTCGTAAGAATATTCATGGACTATGCCAATGTCAACGGCGTTGCGATTCCGCAAAGGATTTTATCAAATGGCATTGACGATGATGGTGGTAAGTATGAATATCAAACCACGTACAGCAATTTTACTTTCAGAGACGACATACCGGATTCATTGTTTGAAATACCCATAAATAACGCGCAATCACTTGAGACAGTCACAAAAAGAAGAAATACTGAGTTTCAATTCAAAACATCAACAGCCCATCCTGAATGGCAGTCTCCTGACCATGAGCTTGAAAGTCGTTTGAAAAACACATTGGTGAATATTGTCAATAACTTTCCGGACAGACACGCTAATAATCCGGAAACCCTGAATAAATTGGGCAGCCACATAAAAGACATACTTAGCGCTACGGGGGGGCGCGTCACCGTGCAGGAATTCGACTGGGTAGGCGATACTTATTATAATGTTATAGCTTCATATGGCCCGGAAAGCGGGCCGCGAATAGTTATCGGCGCTCATTATGACGCCGTGCAAGATAGCCCCGGCGCCGATGATAACGCCAGCGCCGTCGCCGTATTGCTTGAACTGGCAAAGATGCTTGGCAAAAATCCCCCCCCAATCCGTGTTGATTTGGCGGCATATACCTTGGAAGAAGATGGATGTCTGGGCAGCGTGGTACACGCAAAGGCGTTAAAAGCGGACAACATTGATGTTAAAGCCATGATTTCGCTGGAAATGGTTGGATATTTTAGTGATGAGCCTAAATCTCAGCGCTATCCCCTGAATTTATTAAAGTTGTTTTACCCGTCTAAGGGCAATTTTATTTGTGTTACGGGTAAAACAGGGTTGGGCGGTTTGACAAAAACCATCAAAAAAGCCATGTCTGGAGCTACGCCGTTGCCCGTCAGGACATTTAAAGCGCCAGCGTCAATGAGGTCATTGGTTTACACCGTCGGCAGGTCTGACCACAGCTCTTTTTGGGCACAGGGCTATCCCGCCGTCATGCTGACTGACACGGCAGAATTCCGCAACAGGAACTACCACCAGGAGACAGACGCGCCGGAGTTGCTTGACTATCGGCGCATGGCCATGGTGACCGTGGGGGTAGAAAAGGCGATAAGGGCGTTATGTAAATAGCGTTTTTCGTTTCAAAACAGCGTTTCGTAGTTAGGAAGGCGAGCGTGTGTTAGGGAAGGTTAGCGGCAAGAAATATAAAAGGGTGAGCATTGTAGCGGGTCTTTGTGGTAAGCGTATAGTATCCCCGCTTCAATACAGCAGTAGCATGGACAGCATATTATTTAAGTTTTGGGTTGAGAAGCAATTGTTGCCGCAAGTTAAAAAGGGGAGCGTAATAGTGATGGACAATGCAAGTTTTCATTGCAAAAAGACATTGCCGAAAATAGCACAAAAGGCTGGCTGCCGCATAGTGTTTCTGCCGCCGTATTCCCCAGATTTGAACCAAATTGAAAAGTTCTGGGCCTGGCTCAAATCAAGGCTTAGAAAAGTATTGCCCAACTTCACTTCTTTGAACGACGCTCTCACGGACTGTTTTCAAGTTGCTTGA
>JAISSN010000006.1 GCA_031273105.1 Holophagales bacterium
GGAACATGAACCACTTTGTGGTTCTTAAACGCATTACAAAAAAATACGCCTGCCTCAATGATCCCGCCAAAGGCGGGGTCAAGGTTCCGATAGAACAGTTCAACGTCTCCTTTACCGGGATAGCTATCGCAATAACGCCTGGCAAAGATTTTGAGCCGAGCGGCAAGCCGGTCAGCGTATGGCCTTTCGCATTGGCGCGCCTGAAAGGCGCCGCTCCGGCTTTCACATTTATTATCACGCTGAGCGCCCTTGCCTCCGTAATCGGTATTATTACTATACTTATGAACAGGGTTTTTATAGACGAATTTCTTGCCGCGCCATCGCTAAAATGGCCGGTATACGGCTTTATCGCGGTTTTTTTGGCCTTCCAATTTTTGAGCGTTTTATTGAGAGTGATAGATACCAAAACCAGTTTGAAGATCGCCGCCAAGTTTGCGGTGGTTTCCAGCGGCATGTTCATGTGGCGCGCGCTCCGCCTGCCGCTTGACTTTTATTCGTCAAGGCATGCCGAAGACATCGCCTCGCGGCAGCGCGAAAACGATAATATATCGCTGTCGCTGATAAAGTTATTCGCGCCTCTCCTGATTGACGCAATCATGGCGGCGTTTTATCTCTTCATCGTGTTGCGGTACAGCGTTCTGCTGAGCGTTATTGGCCTTTCATCGCTCCTTGTCAATTACTTGATAAATAAATTCATCACAAGAAAAAATGCTGACATTTCCCGCGCGTCCTCCCGGGACGCCGGCAAGCTGGGCGCTATGACGGCGACCGGCGTGGAAATGATCGAGACCATCAAATCAGCCGGGGCGGAGGACAGGTTCTTTGAGAGGTGGTCGGGCTATCACGCCGCCGTCAATGATTCCAGGATAAAATCCGCTAAGCTGAATCAGTGGATGGGCCTGATACCGCAGCTAGTCTCTCAGGCGGTTAATGTAATCATCGTTTTAATTGGCGCGGGCCTGATCATCAGGGGCGACATGACAATCGGCGTTTTTTTCGCGTTTCAGGGATTCCTGAGCGCCTCCATCGCGCCTTTTTCAAAAATCCTGAACGCGGGCCTTGAAATGCAGAGGACAAAAATATCAATGGAGCGGGTGCAGGATGTATTTAACTGCAAAACCGATGTGGAATACGGGGAGTTTCAAGCAGAGGAGAGCTTTTACAAGCTCTCCGGCCTGATTGAGATTAAGAACCTCACATTCGGCTATAGCAGGCTGTCGCCGCCGCTGCTGGAAAATTTCAGCCTGACCGTAAAACAGGGCGGGAGCGTAGCCCTGGTCGGGGCTTCCGGCTGCGGGAAATCAACAATAGCGAAACTGATCAGCAACCTCTACAAGCCCTGGAGCGGCGATATACTGTTTGATGGGAAGCCCGCCGATGAAATACCGCGTGAAATCTTTACAAGTTCGGTTTCGGTGGTTGACCAGGATATTGTACTGTTTAAGGACAGCATAAATAACAACATCAAAACCTGGGACAAGTCCATTGAGGACTTCGAGGTCATTTTAGCGGCGAGGGACGCCCAGATACACTCCGCCATCATTGACCGCGACGGGGGCTACAACGGCGCCGTGCTGGAGGGCGGCAGAAACTTCTCCGGCGGCGAGCGTCAGAGGCTGGAGATAGCGGGGGCGCTGGCGAATGACCCGACCATCATCATCATGGACGAAGCGACGAGTGCCCTCGACGCCAGGACTGAATACGACGTTATCAAAGCCGTCAGAGACAGAAGCGTTTCAACGGTCGTCATCGCCCATCGGCTGTCAACCATCCGCGACTGCGATGAGATCATCGTGCTGGACAAAGGCAAGGTATTACAGCGCGGGACGCATGATGAGCTATATGCGGCGGAAGGCAAGTACAGAGACCTGGTGAGCATGAAATGAGCAACTGGTTTGAGGATCAAATAAAGAACCGCCTGCAAAACGACGAGGACGATTTTTCGGGGGCGTTTTGCGAGCTGTCCTCCATCGTCATGGGTGAATCGGCCGCCAGGGCGGGGCTTGTCACGCCCCGGCAAAAAACCCGCAACGCGGTGCAGGAGATATTGAAATACTTTGGGCAGGACATCATCCCAGTCCCTGAAAACATAACCGATAGGGCTGAGTATATTAACTACTGTTTGAAACCCTCCGGCATCATGAAGCGAAAGGTGGAATTGAATGGCAGGTGGTGGCGCGACGCTTACGGCCCTATGCTGGGCGCGCTTGAAAACGGCGACGCTATCGCCCTGCTGCCATCCGCCAGGGGATATACATATTTTGATTATGAAGGCGGAAAGCGGGCCGTTCTGAACACACAGACGGCAAAGAACATAAAAACCAGCGCCTATTGCTTTTATAAGCCTTTTTCAAACCGCGAACTGTCCGTTTTGGATTTGGTTAAATATATGTTTGCCTCCATAACAAGGAGCGACGCATATTTCTATCTGGCCATCATGACATTGGCCACGCTGATAGGTTTGATGCAGCCGAAATTATCCCTGTTGCTGTACTCCCATATCATACCCCGGGGCGAGGCGGGCATGTTGTGGGGGCTGGGCGCGCTAATGCTTTCAATCGCCATAGCGACGCAAATACTGTCCCTGGGGCAAAGCCTTATCTTGAATCGCCTGACTTTGCGCCTCAGCAACACAATCGAACCCGCCGCCATGATGCGGCTGCTGAACCTGCCCGCCAATTTTTTTAAAAAATACGATTCGGGCGAACTCAGCCAAAAGTTTTCGCTGATTCCATCAATCTGCAATTCCATATTTTCGGTTATCACGGGGACGCTGCTGACCTCGCTGTTTTCGCTGGCTTACTTAGCGCAAATCGCCAGCATCACGCCCGCCTTAATGCTGCCGACTCTTGCCATAATATGCGCCGCCCTGGCGATGAACGTTATCGCCGCTCTGGCGTCCATAAAAATACACAGGCGCTCCCTGGACGCCCAGGCGGAACTCTCCGGCATGACCTATTCCGTGTTATCCGGCATCCAAAAGGTAAAGCTGACGGGGGCCGAAAAGAGGATATTCGCCAGATGGGCTTCCAAATACAAGGCGGCGGCTAATTTTACCTACAACCCGCCTTTTATACTGAAGTACTCGGGCGTGACAGGCAGCGTGATTTCCGCCGCAGGGCTTGCCATTGTGTACTCTATCTCCATCATGTCCAAAATGGACGTTGGTCAGTACATGGCCTATAACACGGCTTACGGCATGATGTCGGCGTCAATTTTGTCCTTTGGGTCGCTGACCACATTCTTTTCGGGGTTAAAGCCGCAATTGGACATGGTCGCGCCCATCATGAAAGCCGTCCCCGAAATCAGCGGAAATAAAACTGTGGTGACAAAACTCTCAGGCGGCATTGAGGCGCAAAACCTCACGTTCCGCTACGAGGAAGGCGGAAAAAACGTGCTGGACGGCGTTAATATGAAAATCCACCCCGGTCAGTATGTGGCCGTCGTCGGCAGGACCGGCTGCGGGAAATCAACTCTTGTGCGGCTGCTGCTGGGCTTTGAGAAGCCGAACAGGGGCGCGGTCTATTACGACGGCAGGGACATGACAAAACTCGACCTCCCTTCCCTGCGCCGCAAAATCGGGGCGGTACTGCAGAGCGGCAAGCTGTTCACGGGGGACATTTTTAGCAATATAATCATTTCCGCTCCCAACCTTACGTTGGACGACGCATGGGAAGCGGCGCGGGTAGCCGACATAGCAGAGGATATCAAGGCCATGCCGATGGGGATGCACACCATCATAACCGAAGGCGGCGGCGGCATTTCGGGCGGGCAGAAACAGCGGCTGATGATAGCCAGGGCCGTGGCGCCCAAGCCGAAGATACTCATTTTTGACGAGTCCACGAGCGCCCTGGACAACATCACGCAAAAACATATAGCTGACGCGCTGGCAGGGCTGGAATGCACCCGCATCGTCATAGCCCACAGAGTGTCAACCATTAAGGAATGCGATAAAATCTATGTGTTAGACCAGGGAAAGATAGTCGAAGAAGGCAAATTTGACGAGATGTACGCCAACAAGGGCCATTTTTATGAACTTGTGAACAAGCAGATGGTTAATTCCGTCATATAAACAATCTTCCAACGCGATACACGCAAAAAGCGACAAGCCAGGCAAAACCTGTCTGATAGAGTATAACAAAGAAAGTGCCTTTTAGATTGCCGATTTCACGCCTTACCGTTGCGATAGCCGCAACACACGGGGTATACAAAAGCGTGAATACCAAAAAACTAAACGCGCTTAAAGGCGAGAATAATGTATGCAGAGTGTTTCCAATATCAGCAATGCTTGCCCCGGTGAGTATGGCCAATGTGCTTATCACCGCTTCTTTGGCGGTAAATCCGGTGATGAGCGCTGTTGAAACGCGCCAGTCGGAAAAACCTATGGGAATGAAAATATCTGAGATTAAATGTCCGATTGACGCCAGTATGCTATTTACGCCGTCCGTAACATGGTTCAAGCGTAAATCGAAGGATTGCAAAAACCATATTATTATTGTTGCCGCAAAGATAACGGTAAACGCCCTTTGAATAAAGTCCTTCGCTTTTTCCCACATTAGCAGAAGCGTCGTTTTTGCGGAAGGGAAACGATAAACAGGCAACTCCATCACAAACGGAACGGGCGCGCCCTTGAATATAGTCATTTTCAAAATGAAACCGGAGAGCACTCCCAAAACAAGCCCCGCGACATATAACGCCATTATCACAAGAGCTTGATACTTTGGAAAAAAAGCGGCGGTAAACAGGGCGTATATCGGGAGCTTCGCACTACAGCTCATAAAGGGGGTTAAGAGAATTGTCATTTTTTTGTCCCTTTTGCTGGAAAGCGTCCGCGTCGCCATTACTGCTGGAACAGTACAGCCAAAGCCCATGAGCATTGGTACAAAACTGCGTCCCGAAAGGCCGATTTTCCGAAGCGGCTTGTCCATTATGTACGCGATTCGCGCCATGTACCCTGAGTCTTCCAGCATGGACAGAAACAGGAATAAAACAACAATAATAGGCACAAACATTAATACTGCGCCCACCCCTGTGAAAATGCCGTTGATAATCAGTGAATGGACAACGGGATTTAAGCCGTAAGCTGTTAACGCGCGGTCAACAATGTTACTTAAATTATTAAGGCCAATTTGCATTAATTCGCTTAATCCGTTTCCTATAACGCCGAAGGTAAGCCAGAAAACCAATAACATAATGCCAAGAAATGAAGGGAACGCCCACATTTTAGAAGTCAGTACCGAATCAATAACATCGGTGCGGCGGGATTCACGGCTTTCCTTTGGCTTTACCACACACTTTTTACATACGTCGTCTATAAACTGGTAGCGCATATCAACTATCGCCGCTTGCCTGTCGGTGCGCATTTCCGTTTCCATTTCCTTAACAGCGTGTTCTATCATGTCAATTTCGTTTTCATCAAGAGAAAGGATTTTAAGCATGGGCTCATCGCCTTCCGCAAGTTTAGTTGCGGCAAACCTTGTGGGAATACTCTGGTTTTGGGCATGGTCTTCTATTAGGTGTACAATAGCGTGAATAGATCGGTGTACCGGGCCGGAGCAAAAATCTATGCGCTCCGGTTTTTTGCGGGCGCGCGCCGTCTCAGCGGCTTTTTCCATCAGTTCGCCTAAACCATGTTTTTTTATCGGTGATATGGGTACAACCGGAATGCCAAGGGCAACACTCAGTTGCTGTATATCAATACTCCCTTTATTGGCCTGCAGTTGCTCCATCATGTTGAGGGCAAGCACTATCGGAATTTGTAGTTCGATCAATTGCATGGTAAGGTATAGACTTCGTTCAATACAGGTGGCGTCAACTATATTGATAATGCCGTCAGGTTTTTGTTTGAGCAAAAAATCGCGGGTTACGATTTCCTCGTTGGTATAAGGTGAAAGTGAATAGATGCCTGGAAGATCAACTATTGAAGCGTCTTTATACCCGGTAATATCGCCGGATTTTTGTTCAACTGTAACGCCGGGAAAATTCCCCACGTGCTGGTTTAAGCCGGTAAGTTGATTAAATAGCGTTGTTTTGCCGCTATTTTGGTTTCCGGCTAACGCAAATCTCATCATTTTGATTCCTCTATCGTAATCTTTTCGGCGTCTTCCAGGCGCAGGGATAAAACATAGCCGCGCAGGAACAGTTCAAGGGGGTCTCCCATCGGCGCGGCATTCTTGACCGTTACCGTTGTTCCGGGGGTTATACCCATCTCCAGAATCCGCAGCCTGAGCGATTTCTCGCCGCCTACCGCTAAAACCGTACCACTTTTGCCTATTGGCAGGTCTTTCAGGGTCATAGTTCTCCTCCAAAATAGTTTTTTACACTAAACTGCTTTCCAAATCAAGAAGGCGAGACCACGCTCTCGCCGAATTTGGAAACAGAACGACTATGATTGATTTCACAAAAAGCCGGAATCATCGTATATAAGAGTAGTGAGGAACAAATGTCTGAATTTCGAAAACTGATGAAGCTGATGTTTGACGCCCAGGACTTTTTCCGCGATCCGCAGATGGAGGCGGTCGTGGAGCGGTTCGCTTCCCTGGAAAAAAGAGACTGTTTATGCCCTTGTCACAAGTTTCCAGACGAGCCGGATACAGACGTTTGAGTTAATTGCAAAACCTCCGGCATCGCCAGGAACGTGGACTTACCACACTGGCGCGCAACGCTCTCAGGAGGTTTTGCAATTAGCTCGACCCATATTCATTTAGTCACAAAAAGCGACCGAAGATTTGCGTTTTCTGAAAAGGCATGAGAAAAAACGCGGATTACTTTTTCGTCTTGCATGATTGCATAGATGTCTGCCAACATGACTTCCAATTCTGCTGCATCTTTGCCTTGCGTTGGATAATTCGGATACATATCCAAACGACCTACCAGCCATCCGCTTGGTTGTTCTGTGTATGTGTATTCTAATTCTAGCATGTCGCGCTCCAACGAATCATGTCAAATTCCAAGTGATATTTTGTTGCGTTAATTTTGCAAATATCGCACATTTTGTTTTGGTCTGCTTGCTGTTCAAATCATGCTCCCATTCTCATCCGGTGTTCAAGCCTTTCTTTTCAACTTAGAGATTACCATGCTTCAATCTGACACGGTAATGGTTTGTTTTGGTTCTCGCCATCCCTTCATTTTGCCTTACGTGCGCTGATGATTCTTATGATTTCTATGTTGTTCTCGTGGGCAGAACACTTTTCCCATGGTTTAGTCAACTTACATGTGTTCCGCTCCACAAGGCAAACGGCTATGGTTTAAGTTTCCAAGTCTTTCAACCTTAAACAAAACGGCATATTTTTCCAGAAATTTAAAAAAGCCGGGAACAACCTCTTACCATGCGACACCCTGAGTATTCATTCTATGGTGGATCATGCTAAAGCCAATTCGTTACGCAATTCCGGCGGTCGCCGCGTTTACTTGTCTCGCTTTTCTTCAGGACGACTTCGATCCCGAACAAAAGCAACTACTAATAGCCTCCTTTGAAGAGGTCTGGACAGCGGTGAAAGACATACACTATGACCCCGACCTCGGCGGTCTGGACTGGCAGGGGGTCTATGAAAAATACAGACCCCGTATTGAAAACGCCTCATCAAACGAAGAAGGCCGCGATATCATGAACGAGATGCTGGGGCTATTGGGGCAAACGCACATAGGCGTAATACCGGCCTCGGCGTATGACGACCTGCACGGCAAAAATAAAGGCGACTATACGCCTGGGATAGAGCTTCGCATATTGGACGGGCGGGCCATAGTGACGCGGGTTGAAGCCAGGTCGCCGGCTGGCGCGCTTGGAGTGAAACCAGGCTGGGAGATAATCAGGGTTGACGGAAAACCCGTTGCGCCAATCATTGAACGCAATGAAGAAACCTACTCAAAAACCACGCTCAAAGACATGAATGGCGCAAAGGCCGTTGAAGGTTTAATAAACGGTCAGGCGTCCCAGGCGGTTGAAATTGAGTTCAACGACGGCAAAGGCGTTAAAACACTCAAGCTGGACAGGGCAGAGCCAAAAGGCGAAAAGACTACATTTGGCGCCATGCCCTCCGATCATTTTTGGGTAGAGACAAGTTACACAAAAGACGACGTGAGAATCATCAGCTTCAATATCTGGCTAAATCCCG
>JAISSN010000152.1 GCA_031273105.1 Holophagales bacterium
GCATATATTTCCATTGCCATGTCAGCCGCCCGGCTTGACGCCTCCTGATTTTCGATGAGTTTTTGGCCAGCTGTTTCCAAAGCCGTGGCTGTGGAATATTGGAATTGGCGTTTTGCTAAGGCCAGGGCGTGAGAGGCCCAGGCCAGACGCCCATCGCGTCCATCGCCCATCGCGGGTAAATCCGAGGCGTCTTTGCGGAGCTTCAGGGTACTGTTGCCGCACTTCTTGAAAATCTGACCGGCGATGATCATGCGGTTGATTTCGTTAGTGCCTTCAAATATGCGGTTGATGCGGTTGTCTCTATATATCTTTTCTGGCGGATACTCGCTTGAAAATCCATAGCCTCCAAATACCTGCACAGAATCATCGGCTATAAGCCCTAATGCTTCCGAATCCCAGACCTTCATTATTGAGGCTTCGATTTGAAATTCATCCATCACGTCCATCTTGCGGCTGGCGGCGTTTTCTTCTGTCCATGAGATATTATGCATCCGGTCGTTGATGTACCCAACCGTGCGGTAGTTGACGCTCTCCGCTACATATATCCTCATGGCTATATCTGAGAGCTTTTGGCGGATCAGGCCCATGTTGTTGATGGCCTTGCCGAACTGAACTCGCTCGGAGGCGTATTTGAGGGTATATTTCAGGACTTCCTTGGCTATCCCGTTGCACCCCGCGCCTAGCTTGAAGCGCCCGATGGCCAGTATGCCGAAGGCTATGCGGTGTCCAAAGCCTATGCGTCCAAGCAAGCGGTCTTTTGGTATGCGGCAGTTTTCAAAGGTGAGGGCGCGGGTGGAGCTGCCCTTGATGCCGAGTTTGGCTTCTTCAAGACCCAGGCTGAAACCGGGGTCTGTTTTTTCTACGATGAACGCGCTGAACTTTTTGCCGTCAACCTTTGCAAATACGACAAACACGTCTGCAAAGCCCGCGTTTGTAATCCACATCTTGGAGCCGTTGAGAACCCAATACTCACCATCTAAAGTGGCGACGGTTTTTGAATTCATTGCGTCGGAACCAGCGCCAGATTCCGTGAGGGCGTATGCGGCGATCCACTTGCCGGAGGCCAGCTTGGGAAGATAGGCGGCCCATTGTTCCTTTGTTCCAAAATAGACTATGGGCAGTGTGCCAATGCCCGTGTGGGCGCCGTAGGTCACGGAAAAAGAAGCCTGGCGGCCCATTTCTTCCAAAACCAGCAAGCAGGTTATTTTGTCTAAGTCCATGCCATCGTATTCTTCGGGTATCTCAAGACTCAACAGGCCCGTTTCACCGGCCTTGCGGATGAGTTTCCTGCTGAGTTCAAGGTCCAGCTTGTCTATGGCCGAATCATTGGGCAAAACCTCGCCTTCCATGAAGTCCCTGGCGGCCCGTCCGACGTCTTTTGCGTCGTCGCTCAGTTCTTCAGGCGTAAATTGCGGAAAAGCCCCTATGGGACAAACGAGAAACAGGCCGCCGCCTAATTGCTGTTCAATATTTTGGTTCATGTCGCCTCCGATATTCAGAAGACATGCGCTCCGCGTTACCAGAGAGCGCCTCGCGGCCTCATGCGGCGCGTAGCGCATGTCTTGTCTACTGGGAGTCTCAAGCGTGAGACCCATGTGCAAAAAGCAAAGACATATGGTATAGTTTATGTTAAGTTTCAGTCAATAGCCCGCCATCAGTTATCAAATTGTGCGCTTTTGGCTTAGAATAAAGCCCGTGACGCAGCCTGGACCCCCAAAAAACCACGTTCAGACCATGTTTGGCAGCATAGCGCGCAGGTATGACATTTTAAACCACCTGCTGTCCCTGGGGCTGGACTTTTACTGGTGGCGCGAGATGGCAAGAGCGGCAGGCGCTAAACCAGGCGTGAGAATACTGGATGTTGCCGCAGGCACCGGGGATAGTACCCTGGCCCTGGCAAAGCGCGGAGCTGATGTAGTCGCAAGCGACTTTACCATACCGATGCTGGCCCTTGGGCCGGAAAAATTTAATAAAAGCGGCGTGGCGGATTCAGTAATAGGCTCCGTTGGCGCTGACGCCCAGCAGCTGCCATTCCGGGATTCCAGCTTTGACGCCCTCACTATCTGCTACGGCGTACGCAACGTGGAAAACCGTGAAAAGGCGTACGCCGAGTTCAACAGAGTTCTGAAGCCCGGCGGAAGGCTGGTCATACTTGAATTCAGCCGCCCCAGGCGGGGATGGCTCAGATCATTCTACAGTGCTTATAGCCGATACTTACTGCCGCGGCTGGGCGGGTGGATAAGCGGCGACAAAAACGCCTATACGTATCTTCCCGAGAGCATCAAACGCTTCCCCCCCCAGACGGATTTGGCTCTGGAGCTAAAAAACGCAGGCTTTACTGATGTAACGTGGCGGGACTTGTGCTTAGGGGTTGTAGCTATACATGTTGGGATAAGGGGCAATCAAAGAGAATGCCCTCAGTCTCCAACCGCCCCTATGTCTTGCTGAATATCGCATGTCCTTTTCAGCGCGGTGATTATTCGTTGGTAGTGTTCTATATCATCGTATGTCAGAGCGCGGCATTGGCGGTCTTTTAGCCATTTTTTGGCGGGTTGGTAACCGCCTATGTAGTATTCCCAAGCTGCCAGGGGTACTTTGTCAAAGTATTGATAATCGTTAATCCATACGCGACCAGCCAGACCAGCGTCTTCTGTCTCATAGCGCGGCTTTTCAACGATGTTGCTTCCTTCAAGCGGGTACTTGGCTATTGGCTTGTCAAGGGCGGGATGCTCCATCAGGTGCAGGCTTCGCAATTCAGCCCCCAGCTTTGCCAAACGGCGAAATTCATGTGCGTCTGTGGGATAGGGTATTCGGGGGAAGTCTATTTTTAAAAATTCCTTGTATTTTTCCCTGTATTCAATAGAGTGAAGCACCGCATAGATGTAATCAAACAGGTCTATGGGCGTGAATTTGTTTCTGCCGCCCCTTGCAAACAGGTCATTTTCCATGTTGAATCTGAGACCCAAACCTTTCGCTATTTTTTCAACCATGTCCATGTTGAGGTTTGGTTTTGGGAGAGTCTCCTGTTTGTTGTCTTGGTCGGGGTAAAGATAAAGTGGGAAAATACTTGCATTGTCTTTTGCGGAGATAATTGTTTTATCGACAATTTGATGAACAACAAATACAGTACATAAATCATCTCTGTTAATACGGATTAAACATAGAGCAAGATTATTTACATTGACCAAATGTCTCATTACATCACTGCGCGGCATACAGTGAAATCCTTTTGTAACCCCTGAGTAACATGTATATCTAATATCAAATGGGCGGTACGTTATCGGGACAATATTATGTTTTCCCGATAACAAATCGCTCCGCGCCCCTGCCACGCTCCAGTCCCTTGCGTCTTTACCTAAATTATATTTTTCCCGGGCCTCTTCATCCGTAATTGACAAAAAATCTTTAATTACACTATTAAGCATCTTTGCGCTCTCGTATATCGTAAATTCGTCTCTGGCAGTGGCAATGCCCATAGAATTAATGGGAAACAAATCTGCTACAGAAAAGCCCTTGTCGTATTTTGCTTTGCCCCTGTAATCCTTTGGCACAAAGAAGTATTCGGGGGCTTTTGGGTTTAATGTTTTAAACAGCACTTCAGAAAACCCTTGTTTTTTGTGTGTGCCATAGACATCATGGGAGTGCAGGTAGTCATATTTTTCTTCTCTTGCGCCCCATAGGTCGTAGTGGTACACGTCAGCAAGCGCGCCGTTATGCTTTTGGCCTGTCTTTACAAAGATATTTATGGAGACGCCCTGTTGAATGTTGAATACGTTTTCGTCAGGGCCGCCGTCCGGCGCTGTCTCTTTCTTTTTTGCGTTGCCGTGAAGGTCTATGATATATATTTTGTCAAAGCTGGATAGCAGGCTATAGCGCATGCCTCTGAATGTGGGGTTGTCTAAAAAGCCGTGGTTGGTGATAAAGGCCACTATGCCGCTTTTGTTTTTATCCACAAAGTATTGGCCCAGGCGTATGAATTTAACGTAGTCGTCGTTGATCCACTTGCTGTTGCGTTCTTCCAGCGGGCTATCGCTGCCAGGCTCTTTTTTATAGTCCTCCATCAATTTCATTATCCAATTGCCCTTGTTTTTGCTTTCGCCGCTATAGGGGGGGTTGCCCATGACAACCATTACAGGCGCGTCCCGCTTGATTTTGTTTGCTTCGTTGGCTTCGTCCGTGAGCCATTTTAAAAAACCCGCATCATTATCTTCCAGTGAAAATTCCTCAAGGGCATTGGTCAGAAAAACCCGCAGGCGATCATCGCCGTTTGGGGCATAGGCTGTGTTTCTCCTACTGTCGTATTTGGCAATTTTTTTTGTCAGCTTTTTGTCTAAGGGCTTTATTCTCCAGTCGTGTTGGGGCATGTCTTTCAGCTCGGAGAGGCTATAATAAACAGCCTCTCCCCATTTGCCGCGCACGACCACCCTATCCGGCCCTTTCTTCCCCATCGCCTTCAGCGCCTCGGCCCTCGTTATGTTGGCCGGTCTGACGGCCTCCGGCTCTTTTAGCGTCAGCAGCCATTCAAGCACTGTGTGGGCCATGGTGTAGGGGGCCATAAGCAGTTCAAAGCCGTTGAGCCGGGGCAACAGGTTGCGTTTAACATAGTCGCTCCATACGCCGCGTTGACCTTTTAGCTTTTGATGTATCAGGCGTACGGCTTCAGCTAAAAATGTCCCGGTGCCAGCCGCCGGGTCCAGCATCTGGACTTTGTGCATGGTGGTATCACTATCATAGCCGTTTTGTATTTTTGACGAGTCGGCAAGGCCCTTGGCAAGCCTGAACTCTTTTTGCAAAATGTCATCCACAGCCCTGACGATAAAGGCGACCACGGCATAGGGTGTGTAGTACACGCCCTTTCTCTTGCGCTCTTCGGGGTCATAGGCCGACAGGAAATTTTCGTAAAAATGTATGATGGGGCCGGCCTGTCCCGCGCTAATGCCAGAGCCTCCCATGATTTCGCGGACATCGGCGGCGCCGTAGGCCTCGGCGAGATCATCAACGATAAGGCTCAGGCGTTTGTTCAGGTCATAACCGGCTATGTGCTGAAATAATTTACGCAAAAAGGGGTTGGTCAGAGGTATGAGCCTGGCCGCTTTTTCCCTGGTAAAACCGTTTGGTTCCTTGTCATGGATACGGGCAGCGAACATGCCGTAAGTGATTGTCTGCGCGTAGAGGCCGGCAAATTCCCTTTGCGTGATGTCAGCCACCAGTACATCGCGAAAATTCCTCATCTGACCGGCCAAATCGCTGTCGTTGCCCTCCAGCAGCAGTTTTTCTATGACGGCGGCCATCAGGCGCGTCTTACCCGCCATTATTTCCGCCAGCCTGGCGCTTGAAGTTATCCTCTGGGGCGCGGCTTTGCCGAATTCTTCCAAAAGGCATCGAAACTTGTCGAAACTGTGGGGCAGGGGGACGATCTTGCCGCCCTTTAGTTCGGCAACCCGGACGCTTTCCAGCAGTTGGCCCCTTCTGTAAAACAAGAAATCCAGATAGTCAGTGAAAATTATGTTGTCCAGGGCGTTCTTGTAGCGGTCAAACTGCTCTTTGTTAGCGCCGCCGCCCGAAAGGTCTCTGTCGCCAATGTCCTTGGTTTCTATGTAGGCTTGGGGTATGCCGCCGTGAAATAATTCGCGCTTGCGAAGCAACGTAATATCAGGCATGCCGCACTTTTGCCGCGCTGGCTCGTTGATCACCGTCAGGTCGGGCAGCATTTCCCCAAGCAGGCCCAGAAGGGCCGGGCGGTATGAGTGCTCGGTCGCCATCTCGGAACCGATTGTTTCACTCAGGGTTTCAATGTACTTTTTCAGCGACATGATTCGATGCTCAACAACTATTTTATAACAAGCGCAGAGCAGGCGCAGCCTGACTATGCCAGAGCGGCTCAACTTTGAGCGGATGCTCTGTTTAAATTATCTCTGATATTATGGGTGTCGGGAGTATCGTGTTCAGAACCTCGCACACAGTGAAAGCATTGTCCGCCCCGGATGAAGTATGGGCGCTGGTAAAGGATGTCACTAAGTGGGGCAGCTGGCTTTTAGGCGTCGAGCTGGTTCAGCTGCCAGCCCCGCCTGCGCCGGGGTTGCAGGGCTTATTGCACCTTGGCGATGGCATGGTTCATCAGATGTTGATTCAGAACTATACTTCAGGCCGTATTGAAATCATTGTCAATTTGCGCTACGGCGTGAAAATGCGCCTCATGGTTGATGTATCTTCGGATCCGCCCGGAAGCAAAATCAAACTGGAGGGCGAATTGATGGGCGCTATGTCGCTCATGCATTTATTTGGATGGGGGAAAAACCTGAGGACAGGTCTCGTCCCCACGACTCGCCGCCTGGGCATTCTGAGCCAGGAAGTGAGAAGATGACAGCGGAGAGTTGATGTCTCCTGTTCCATTACTAAATAGCTTCAGTCAAAATGCGGATCGCTTTTTCAAAAACGCCAGGTTCGGGCAGCAGGCTGGCCACCAGGAAACCGTTTTTCGGAATATCAAAAAAGTGTCCGGGGTATATCAACAGGTGAAAATCTGACAAAAGACGTAGCGCGCAGCTTTCATCGTCTTCAATGTCAGGTCGCTGAATCAGGACGCTCCAGCCCCCATAGACAGGACGGCGGCTCAGATGCGGGCGTTCTTTCAGAGCCTCGTCCAGCGCGTCCAGATTTTTTTTCAGACGGCTGATTACCTGGCTTTGCAATTGGGGCGCAATGGCAAGCAGTTGGGGCGCAGCGTACGCCGTTATCGCGGAAACGGATAAATATTGATCTGCGATGAAGGCAAGCGGCTCGGCTGCGGCGCTCGCAGGCCCCAGCATGACGATCCAGCCCAGTTTCAACTGGGGCAAAAGGGCTAGTTTGCTCAACCCTGACAATAGAAACACAGAACATTCGGGCGCTGACACATCCAGTATCGTGCGCAGAGCTTCACTTTGACATTCAATGGGATAGGGCGCAAATACTTCGTCAACGATTAGAGGCAGGTTTTTTTCTGTTGCTAATTCCAACAAACCGAACCATTCCGATTCAGTGATGAACTGACCTGTCGGGTTATTTGGGTTGACTACAACGATGGCCTTTGTGTTTGCGTCGCAAACCCCGTCCAGAGCGTCAATGTCCAGGCGCCAGTCATCGCACCAAAGGGTCGGAACGGTTACGCAAGCAAGCCCTTCTAATCGCGCGAGCCATTCAAACAATGGGTAGCTGGGAGACGGAACTATTATGTTGTCGCCAGGATTCGCCAGGAGCTTGAACAACATGCTGTACGCCTCAGAAGTTGACGCGGTCAGTTGTATGTTCTCCGGCCCCAGATAATGCCCGTGCATTTTGGCTATGGCAGCCCTGGCGCACTCCAGGCCCCTTGGATCCGGTTTGTAACTGAAAACCTGTGAATTGCTGATGGCGGCAAGGATGTCGTCCCTCGGATAATCAATCCCGCATTCCGCAGGATTAGAAACCGTGAGGTCTAATATGGGGGCGGACGCGCTATTTAGCTTACGCAGACGCCTGGTCAGCGGATTTGGGAAATAATTGTCAGGCAAACGGGTTGAATGACGCATGTTTTTTAGGATAATGGTTATAGTTTGATTTAACACAGGGGGAGTAATGACTCAGACGCCCAAAGTTGCTGTTTTGCTTGCCGGTTGCGGACACCTTGACGGCGCTGAAATAAGGGAAGCAGTTTTGACGCTGCTTGCCTTAGATCAGCACGGCGCCGCTTTTCAGTGTATAGCCCCGAACGCCAATCAGCATCATGTAATAAATCACGCAACCGGTAGCATTGCCGAAGGGCAGAGCCGTAATATTTTAGAAGAATCCAGCAGGATAGCGCGGGTTGGGCAGTGTCTGGATTTAGCCCATGCCAGGCCTGACGATTTTGACGCGCTTTTGATACCAGGTGGTTTCGGCGTGGCGAAAAACCACTGCACTTTCGCCTTTGACGGGCCGAATGCTTCCGTGAGGCAAGACGTCGCTGATTTCACGCAAGCTTTCTTCAGGGCTAAAAAGCCCGTCGGCGCTATTTGCATCAGCCCGGCTATGGTGGCGCTGATTCTCGCTAAGGCCGGGCTATGTGGAAAACTCACGCTGGGATCAGGACAGGGCGTTAAACCCGCAATGGACGCCCTCAAGCAGAAACACGTATCCGTGCCGGACGCAAGGGAAATAGTCATCGACAGTGACTTGAAACTGGTAACAACGCCTGCCTATATGTTTGACGACGTGCGTTTGGCGGACGTGTTTGTTGGAATTGAACGCTGTGTCGCGGAAGTGTTAAGGATGGTATGATTGTGGTGGTTGTGCTTAAATAATTTTGGTGATAAAACGCGCTAGAAGCAGGAGAATTTCATAATGGAGCAGTCACAGGAGCAAAGAAAGTTTTCCAGGGTTGATTTTCATATTGTAGCCACTGTCAAGGCTGGCGATCGGCAGTTAGCGGGTACGGTAGGCAACCTGAGTTTGCGCGGGATGTTCATCGAAACGGATCAGCAGCTTCCCATAGGCGAAGAGGCTGAAATCAATATCGCCCTTAGCGATCAACCTAGCGATCAGCCGGAAGAAGAATTGATTATTGACGTCTCCGGAAGGGTCATAAGGGTGACAAGCAAGGGCATTGCCTTTGTCTTCGACAAGATTGACCTGGATTCTTACGTTCACCTGAAAAACATCATCGCGTTAAACACCGGCGACGTCGCAAAGATTGACGATGAAATGACAATCTTTTTGGATGACGCTCCAAGCCTACAACAGGGCTGATTCCAATAGTTCCACCAATGCTTCAGCCATCGTCTGATCAATCTTTGGCGGGTTCTCAATTATTCTGCCCGCTAATTTTGTTTTACCTCCAGGGGTCGGTTTAAATAGCCAGAACGTAGGCACTTTTCTGGTTTTTTTTGGAATGGACTGTGCTGGCCAGTGGCTCCGCTTTACGGACTTGTTTCGGGAAACGCCAATCCAGTGTATTGAAATATACGGGTTTGGCGTTTCGGATAGCTTGATGAGGTCTGGTACCCAATGATAGCTGTCGCTGCACCAACTGCCAAAAACGGCTACAAGCGTGCAGGGAACTTCGATAGCCTCCCACCGTTTGACCAGATCAGGCGGGATCTGCGCTTTTTCATAAGCTTCAGAAAATCCGGAGCGATGCGCCAGGATTGCCTGAGGTGTAGTGGGGCCTATCAATAAGGGGAGCTTGTCAACTCTATCCAGCAGCAGCCCCGCGCCTTGAGGCGGAGTGAATTCATGTTGCTCCGGCGTTTGGGGAACGATGCTCTTCGGGGGGAGCGCCGCAGCGGCGGCCAGCGAAAACATTAAAGATAACAAAGTCAGCATGGGTTTATCTCCAGCTATATAGTCGTAAACTCGCATTTTTTGTTCTGATTTTCAAGTGTGTTGCCTACAGCCAATGAGCCTGGCAAAACACGTCTTTTTTTTCAGGCCTGCTGACCAGAGTATTTTACTTTGAGATAGAGCCATTCAATTTTTCCAAGGTTGATTTTCTCTATGCCCGCGTTAAAAACTCGATGATCCACTTCGCCAGGTTCTCGGCATTGATTACTTCCTGTTCTGCGATCCAAATTGGAATATCGCTTGCCGCCAGGTGGCAGGCATTAAACTTTACGGCGTCTTTTTCTGTGCAAACCAGTCCAACCGCGCCGGTATTCACGGCCAGGGACGCGACGTCGGATATTTGGGCGGGGTTAAGACTTTGATGATCCCTGAATGACTTGGCGCCCAGCCAGGTTAGGCCAGCTACGAGCAGATCAGCGTAAAAGGCCTGGGGATGACCAAGGGCGCAAAACGCGAACAGCGGCCCGTGCCTGGCGGGCAGGCTCAATCGCTCGCCCGTGGCTGCGTTGCGCAACGCGCTGATTCGAAAGTCAACATAAAAAACCGGCCCTCCAGAGCCATACAGCGACCACCACGCCTCAATTTTTTCCTTTTGCGCGCGGCTGCCCCGGGTGACGACAAGCGCGTGGGCGCGTCCGGCACTCGACATGGGTTCGCGTAAATTGCCCAGGGGCAACAACTTTCCGTTGCCCCACGCGCGGACGCCATCCAGCAATAACAAATCAATGTCGCGGTGGAGCGCCCTGTGCTGAAAGCCATCGTCCAAGATTAACAATTTTGATTCAGGGACGCGCGATATGGCGCGCAGTGCGGCGGCGGCGCGGCGGCGGCCTACAATGATGCGGTTTGCTCCCAGCTTTCTGGCAATCATCACCGGTTCGTCGCCGGCCTCATATGGATTTGATTCAGGCTCCACGTCCATTGGGTCAATTTCCCTGCGCCCGCCGTACCCGCGGGAAATTATCACATTTGGATATCCCGTTTTATTCAGGGTTTGAGCCAGGTACAGCGTCAGCGGCGTCTTGCCCGTTCCGCCGACGCTGAGGTTGCCCACCGACAAGACGGGAAGCGAAACGCGCTCGGCTCGTTGCGGCATTGCGTCAAACGCTCTGTTTCTGGCGCGTACGGCAAGCCCATAAAACGGAGCTAAGGGAGCGAGGAGCCATCGAAGTTTTGACATGGCTGACAGTTTATACCAGATTGCGTGCAATCGGATTGAAAGCAGCCCAGTCTGGCGAGTTTGGAGGGCAGAGCGGCGTAAAACTCAAAAATTCAGGTATTCTGGTTTTGTAGCTTGGTGCTGAATGACAGAATCTTCTTTTGTTGAACAGAGTAAAGTTCGCCTTAAAGAGGGAGGCGTCGCTTTCAAAAAAGGCGATATGGCAGGCCCTATGTTTGTTGTATTGTCCGGCAAGGTGCGCCTGTATATGGCCGATAAGCCAAGCGGCGAATGGTGCGAAGAGCTTGTGAAGGGCGACTTCTTTGGTGAAAGCAGCTTATTGGAATCGCTGCCCAGAGAAACCACGGCTGTTGCCATGGAAGACACTGAACTGATTTCAATCAGCCGCGGCACGTTTATGCGTATGATCCGACAAAACCCTGAAATTTCAGTCAAGATGATGCAGCGCCTGACACAAAGGAACAGAACATTAGCCGCCCGGTTGGAGATGGGGGAGGCAGGCGCTTATGCGTATGAAGCGCCTGAAAAAGCGCCGCGACCAAAACAAGAGGCGCGCTTTGTTTCCATTGCGTCAGGCCATAAATATCCGGTAGAACCCCGCGGGGCGCTGATTGGCAGGTTTGACCCCGCCACGGGTATTTATCCTGATATTGATTTAACCGCCGACGACGCCTATTTAAGCGTATCCAGGCGACACGCGCGTATTTTCTTTGAGCACGACCGCTACTTCGTGGTGGAAGAAAACAGTGTTGCAAACGGAACCTTCCTTCACGGCAAACGATTGACGCCTGGCGACGCGCACGAAATATACAATGGCGACCGCATAAGCTTTGGCGCGGTGGTACTGGTATTTAACGGCCAGACATAGCGATTGTATGACGCGCAATCATTCTCTTGTATTTGTTATGTTTTTTCTCTAAGATTAAAGAATGCCTAAAGTATTTCTGAGGTGCATCGCAACGCTGTTGCTCGCGGCAGTCAGCGCGTACTATGGTCATCTGCTGGGCGAAGGCATGGCGGAGCATGTACACGCAGACGCCCATCAAATATCGCTGGCAGATCACTGCGGCGGAGACGGCGACGCAGACGGACACCGCCACGAACACGGAATGTCGTGCGATCAATGGCTATGCAGTGGTTTTTCAGGCGTGATACTGGGGTCGGAAGCAGGAATTCCGGTAAGCGCAAATATTAAAGATGGGCCTTTTGTTGGCGCAAGGAATAATAACCTCCATAGCAGGACAACCGAGCCGCTTGAAAACCCTCCCAGAGTTTAGTTAAAGGCGCCAGGACGCGCTTCAAAACCGGCCGATCAAGGCCGCCAGAGGCTATAAGAGCCTTTTGTCCCAAAAGCGGAGGCTGATTTCGCATACATGCGTTAATCAGGCTTCAGAGCATTGTGACACTGAGAGATTGAATCGTTCTGGGCCAGTATTTGTTCGCAAATGACGATGCTTGCGGACGCGCCTTACTATGTCAGCCGTTGCGCAAGCGTCAAAACCAAAAACTGCTTTATAGCCATTCAACTTTGAAAAACTTGAATCGCGCGTTGCGCGAAGGTTGCGCTGTTCGTTCCGCGAGCCGCCACAAGGTGTGGAACTTCACTAAAAGCGCAGACGTAACTTTAATCCTGCAAGACGCTTCTCAAGTTGAATCGCTTTAGCAGCATTTCTCTAAGGAAAAATCATGAAATTTCTGACCACTCTTTCACTTGGTCTGGCCCTTGGGCTGCTTACCGCTTGCGGCGGGCGAGACGACGACCATAATGGGAATACAAGCACAAGCGCTGTCAAAGCTATTGAAGGCGTTCTTGCCGAAAGCAGCCAGGGACAGTTTCAAATAGGCGATGTCCCTGTAAACGTCGCCGGCGCTCAAGTTACGATAAACGGCTCGCCAGGCTCAACAAATGACTTGCAGCATGGAATGACCGCTCACGCAAACGGACACATTTACAGTGACGATCATTCGGGTAACGCCGGACACCATGGCGATGGACATAACAGCGGACACAACGGCGGAGGCAGCGGGCATCATGGAAACATGGGCGGCACGTCGGAGCATTTTGACGTTACACATATCACTGTTTCACCGATTCTTGCTGGGCATATCGAAGAAATAACCAACCAAACGCTGGCGGTGGCTGGCGTAACAGCGATTGCCGACGCTTCAACCTATATCGCCCGTTCACAAAGCGGTCATACACGGATTGCTTTCAGCGCCCTCCAGTTAGGCGATCCTATAATAATTTTCGGCGTTTTACAGGAAGACGGAACTGTCCTGGCCACCAGGATAAACCTAATGCCGGCAGGTACGGCCCTAACGCCTTCCTTTACAATTCAAGGCTTGGTTTCAGAACTGGATACCGCCGCCAAAGTATTTCAATGCGGCAATTACGCTGTTGATTACAGCAGCGTCACGGTGAGCCTGAGAGACGGCGACCCTGTTGTCGTGTCAGGCGTTGTAGCTGACGGCGTTATTAAAGCAAACGCGGTTTCAGTTGTCGCCGTGAACGCCAGCGACACAGTAATAGTGTCGGGCCGCATTTCCGGCCTGGATCAAGACGCCCGCTGCTTTACCCTGAGCGGCGGTCACTGCGGCTCTATGAGCTACCTTGTGGATTACTCCAGCGCAACCGTTGACCTTGATCTTGCGACTCACAAGGGCAATGTCTGTGTCGAAGGGATTATTTCCAAACAAGGGCATAGCTACAGGATCAAAGCCGCGAAAGTAACCAAATGAGTAATCTTGTTCCCGCTTCAAAATCGCGGAACGCAATTTTGAAGCGGGAAGCCTTCCGCAAAACAAATAAACAACACGGGCAGATACCATGAAAATACGCTACTTACTTGCAACACTGCTTATTGTAGTGGCAATGGCGACATTGGCGGCAATGATGGGTTGCAGGCGCGGTCATTCCCAAGAGAATTGGAATAACCACGGTCACGCCCATGAAGAAACACTGCAACTGACGGCATATAGCGATAGCTTTGAGGTTTTTGCCGAGGCCGACCCCTTTGTTTTGGGGCAGGAGAGCGATATCCTGGCCCATTTTTCCCGCCTGGAAAATTTCAAGCCCCTTGAGGATGGCAGTGTAACCGCGACTTTGCTTGTCGGCGATAACGCCATTCGCCAAACTCTTGATAAGCCAGCGAGAAGTGGTATTTACCTGTTTTCGCTGGCGCCAGCGGCGGCGGGCGCGGGGGCGTTGACCTTCGATGTCAAAACGCCCAGGGGCGCGTCAAAACTTGTTATCCCCGGCGTCACGGTTTATACCAATGAGCACGACGCCCACCATGCAGCGACTATTGAGGCTATATCAAGCAATGACGGCGTAAGGTTTAGCAAAGAGCAAAGCTGGAAGGTTGATTTTGCCACAGCCGCGGCGCGCCGGGCGCCTTTTGGGCAGGTTATCCGGGCAACGGCGCAAGTTCAGCCATCGCAGGGCAGCGAGCGGGTGGTTGCGGCCAAAACCGGCGGCGTGGTGTTTTTTTCCAACAATAACCTGGTGGAGGGAGTATCTGTAAATGAGGGGCAGGCCCTGTTTTCCGTTGACGGCTCCGGCATGGCGGATAACAACCTCTCCGTGCGCTTTGCCGAGGCTGAGAGCGAATATCTCCGTACTAAGGCCGAATACGAACGCAAGATGAAATTGGCCGTGGATAAGATCGTTTCCCAAAGCGACTTGCTGAAGGCCGAAGCGGAATTTGCCAGCGCCGGGGCCGCCTACAACAACCTGCGCAGTAATTTTGTGGCGGGCAGGCAGATAGCCAGCTCGCCCGTAAGTGGATTTGTCGCCAAAGTATTAGTACGCAACGGCGAACACTTAGAGACGGGACAACCCGTTTTGGTGGTGTCCCAAAACCGCGACTTGCTTATCAAGGCTGAATTACAGCCCAGATATTTTGACGCGCTGAGCAAAATCACATCGGCCAACATACGGCTGTTGAACAGCAATAAGACATATACCCTTGAAGAACTGGGTGGACGCTTGGTTTCCTACGGCAAGTCAACCGATAGCGACAACCCCCTGATTCCCGTGCTGTTTCAGGTGAGCAACAAGACGGAAATGCTGCCGGGCAGCTTTGTGGAATTGTTCATCAAAACCCAAACCAGCGCCCAGGCTATTACCGTTCCCAATGAAGCCATTGTAGAAGAAATGGGCAATTTTTTTGTATATGTACAGGTCACGCCTGAACTTTTTGAAAAACGGGCAATCAAAAAGGGTCCGTCTGACGGCTTGAGCGCAGAAATACTGGAAGGCGTCGCGGAAGGCGAGCGCGTTGTGAGCAAAGGCGCGATATTGCTTAAACTCGCCCAGGCGTCAGGGACCCTTGACGCCCATTCTGGTCATGTGCATTGAGTTAAGGGAAAATATGCTAAACAAAATCATAAGATTTTCCCTCGGCAACAAGCTGTTCGTATTGCTCGGAGCAACGATTTTGACCATTGGCGGACTTTACACCGCGCAAAAAATGGACGTTGATGTTTTTCCAGACCTCACGGCGCCAACGGTTGTAGTAATGGCTGAGGCCAAGGGTTTATCCGCCG
Organism: Holophagales bacterium; assembly: GCA_031273105.1. GTDB lineage: Bacteria > Acidobacteriota > Holophagae > Holophagales > Holophagaceae > WRHW01. The sequence continues at coordinate 15,068 of JAISSN010000152.1, forward strand.
AAGAAACAGAACGGCTGGTAACCTTCCACATCGAAATGGCTGTGAACGGGGCAACTGACGTGCGCCGCGTTCGCTCGGCTTCCATGCAGGGTTTTTCCTTTGTGTGGGTGGAATTTGACTGGGGCGCGGATATTTTTAAGGCGCGCCAGATAGTCAGTGAAAAAATGGTGACGCTGACAGGCGCGCTGCCCGCTGAAGTAGTGCCTGTGCTTGCGCCCCAATCAAGCGTGATGGGCGAAATACTGTTCATCGGCCTGCAATCAGACACTGCCTCTCTCATGGACTTGCACACACTGGCCGATTGGGTGATAAAGCCTTCCATATTAGCCACTGGCGGCGTGTCCCAGGTGACCATCATGGGCGGCGATTACAAGCAGTACCAAATTCTCGCCGATCCGCAAAAAATGGATATTTATGGCGTCAGCATGGCTGAATTGGCCCAGACAGGGCGCACATTCAGCGTCAATTCGGCGGGCGGCGTGATACGCGATTACGGAAATGAGTACATGCTGCGCGGAATGGCGCGCACCAACGATTTAGAAGAACTGGGCGCGTCTTTGGTTAAAACCGTAAAGGGCAAGCCCGTCCTGGTATCAGACGTCGCCGACGTGGTGATTGGCAGCGGCGTCAAGTTAGGCCACGCCTCGCAAAACGCCAAACCGTCGTTGATACTCTCCGTTTCTAAACAACCAAATATCAATACCTTAAACGTAACCCAAAATATCGAGCGTAATTTGACCGAAATACAAAAAACACTGCCGCCTGACATAAAAATGGATACAAAAATTTTCCGCCAGGCTGATTTTATTGAAGCATCGGTGAATAATGTAGGCGAGGCTCTGATAGAGGGCGCGTTGTTCGTTGTAATTACACTCTTTATCTTTTTGGGGAGCTTTCGCACTACGCTCATTTCAATCATCGCCATTCCGCTGTCTTTATTAGGCAGCGTCATCGCGCTTTACCAACTGGACATGAACATCAATACCATGACATTGGGCGGCATGTGCATAGCCATAGGTTCACTGGTGGACGACGCCATCATTGACGTGGAAAATGTGTATAAACGCCTGCGCCAAAACCACCGCTTGCCCAAACATGACAGACGGCCTGTACTAGATATTGTATTCGACGCATCGGTTGAAATTCGCGCTTCTATACTTAATGCCACTTTTATCATTATAGTGGCCTTTATCCCCCTCTTTTTCCTTTCGGGCATGGAGGGGCGCATGTTAAAGCCATTGGGCGCGGCTTATATCGTGTCGTTGTTTATGTCGCTGATTGTAGCCATGACGGTGACGCCCCTGCTGTGCAAGCTCATGTTGTCGAGTGAAAAATATTTGAATAAAAATGAAAAGGACAGTTGGCTGACGCGCAAACTTAACGGGATATACGGCGCGTCCCTTGTGTGGGTGTTGGACAACAAGAAGAAAGCTCTTTATCCTACCATTGCCGCGTTTATCCTTTCAGCGAGTCTGTTTTTTACTATGGGGCGGAGTTTTTTGCCGGAATTTAATGAAGGCTCGCTGATAATCACTTGTGTGACAAAACCAGGTATATCCCTTGAAGAAAATAACTCTTTGGGCAATTTAATAGAAACTGAATTGCTGAATATACCCGAAGTGACAAGCACAGCAAGGCGCACGGGGCGCGGCGAGCTGGACGAACATTCCCAGGCCGCAAACAGTTCTGAAATAGACGTTAATTTTCAACTAAAAAACCGCAGTCACGCCAAATTTATGGATGAAGTTAGAGAAACCCTGGCGGATATTCCAGGCGTGGCGAGTACCGTGGGACAACCATTAGGACACCGCATTGACCACATGCTATCGGGGACACGCGCAAATATCGCCATTAAACTCTTCGGCCAGGATTTAAGCGGCCTCTTTATGATTGGCGGCCAGATCAAAAATTCCATTCAAAGCATCAAAGGTTTGGTTGACGTTTCTGTGGAGCAGCAGACCGAAACGCCCCAGATACAAGCGCGCGCCAATCGCGGCATGTTAGCCAGGTATGGCATAACGATTGAAGATTTTAATAATTTTATAGAATACGCCTTTCTGGGTGAAAAACTCGCCGATATTTATGAAGGGCAACGCGCTTTTGACCTTGTACTGCGTCTTAATAACAACTACACGGAGAGCATTGACGGCGTGCGCTCCGCGCTGATAGATACAGGTCAGGGGCGCTCCGCCCAAAATGATATAGTCCGTAAAATTCCCCTGGAAGAAGTCGCCGATATCGTTTCCGTGGGCGGGCCTAATTCCATCAGCCGCGAAAACGCGCAGCGCAAAATCGTGATTTCAGCCAACGTGTCAGGGCGCGACCTGAGAGGCGTGGTGAATGACATCAAGAAAAATATTGACCAAAATATAAACTTTCCAGAAGGCTATCGAGTGGAGTACGGCGGTCAGTTCGAGAGCGCCGAGAGCGCGTCCCGCACGCTGCTCATAGCTTCGTGTTTGGCTATCTGCGTTATCTTTTTACTGCTTTACGGCGAATTTAAAAACATTACGCTTTCGGCAATAATATTGCTTAATCTTCCACTCGCCCTCATAGGCGGCGTGCTGGCCGTGTTCTTTACTTCAAGCGTCGTGAGCATCCCGTCCATCATAGGTTTTATCACGCTGTTCGGCATAGCCACCCGCAACGGCATTTTGCTCATTTCAAGGTACCAGCATGGCGCTTTAGACAGCGCGTCAAATACATTGAACTTTGAATCTGACCTGAGAGATACCATCGTGCAAGGCTCAACGGACAGGCTCAATCCAATATTGATGACGGCCCTCACAGCGGCCCTGGCCCTTATCCCCCTTGTGTTTCAGGGCGACAAGGCCGGAAACGAAATACAAAGCCCCATGGCCGTAGTGGTGCTGGGCGGTCTGCTGACTTCAACGCTGCTGAATATCTATGTAGTGCCTGTTGTGTACGAGTTAATACAAAAGAGGAGGTAATTGCAAAGCCTCCGGCTTCTTGAATCTGTCATCTCGCAAAATTACTGAAGTTTTGCAAGTGGCTCATATGACTAAATCATTCCGGTAAGCCGACAAGGGATAACAGGTTCGTCGGGTCGCTGGCTTCAGAGAGAAGAACATTATCAATCAGCCTGGTTGCCCTAACCATTCCGGCAACGCACAACCCTGCAAGGCGCTCGACATTACCTCCTATAGGGTCCATGGTAAGAGCGTCAACCAGCTCGCAGTACTGAAGCTCATCCAAGTCAGTCAAAAGCCGCCTGGCCGTATCTATCAATTTGCAAGCGGAACGGACGCCGCTCCGGTACGCGTCCTCAGCGGCGAATAGAGCGCGGGATATGCACAGCGCCCTTTGACGGTCTTCAGCGGAAAGATAAGCATTTCTGGAACTTATCGCAAGGCCGTCAGCCTCCCGAATGGTAGGCGTTACGACAAGCTCGACAGGCAAGTTCATGTCCCTTACCATCCGGCGAATAATGGCCGCCTGCTGCAGATCCTTTTGTCCGAAAAAAGCCAGGTCTGGCTGGACGATGTTCATGAGCTTGCCTACAACTGTTGTCACGCCGCGAAAGTGGCCTGGCCTGAATTTGCCGCATAGAACCTCCCCCATCGGCCCCGGGTCAATAAATGTGCTAAAGCCCGTTGGGTAAATTTCCTTTAGGTCTGGAATGAACAGCGCCGTTACTTCCTGATTGAGACATAGCGCCTGATCGCGCTCCATATCCTGCGGGTATCGACTGAAATCTTCTTCTGCGCCAAACTGCGTTGGGTTTACGAATACGGAAACAACTACAGAATCGCATCTCGTCTTGCAGTGCCGGATAAGGGACTCATGGCCTTCATGCAAGTAGCCCATCGTCGGGACAAAGCCTATGCGACCGCTCCTCTCCTTCAGGGTTTTCAAAAGAATTCGCAATTCTGGAATGCTTCGGGCAATACGCATATCGTCACCTTTTTTTGGCGTGCTATGAATCCGAAATCCTGGTTCCCTGGAACCTGACAGACAATTTTTCAAGTACCGCTTCTGAAAGGTTATACGACTCTTGCTCGCTTGGAAATATACCATTTTTTACATCATCAGACCACTTGGACAAAGCTATAACCATTTGATTAAAGCCATCCATGTATTTTCTTACAAACTTAGGGTCGGGTCCCTGGTGGATTCCCAAAATATCATGAAATACTAATACTTGTCCCGAACAATTTGACCCCGCCCCGATGCCAATTGTGAAGACGTTCAGGGTTTTGGTAACAATGGCGGCAAGCTCTTTGGGGACGCACTCCAGCAAAACGGAAAAACAACCGGCGCCTTCAAGCCGTTTGGCGTCTTCCAACAGGGACAGAGCCTGGGTTTCCTCCCTGCCCTGAACTCTGTATCCGCCTATTGAATGCAGCGATTGGGGGGTAAGCCCCAGATGTCCCATCACGGGGATTCCGGCGTCAACCAGAGCGCGGATGACGGGGACTCGGCTGGAGCCTCCTTCGAGCTTTACAGCCTGCGCCCCGACCCGAATCAACATGCTGGCGTTCCTGAGGGCGTCTTCTACGCTCAGGTGGTAGCTGAGAAAGGGCAAATCCGCCATCAAAAAAGCATTAGGACGCGCCCTGGCGACGGCCTCCAGGTGGTGGCGCATCATGGCCATGGTAACGGGCAGTGTGTTTTCAAAGCCAAGGCAGACGTTGCCAAGGCTGTCGCCCACCAGTATTATATCTGCGCCCGCCGCGTCCGCTATGTGCGCCGTAGGCGCGTCGTAAGCCGTGACCATAACCAGCTTTTCGCCCTGGTCAACCATCGCCTGAAGGTCGACCCGGGATTTTTTTGGCTGCGCTGGAACTTGATGGCTCATGGAATCTCCGTGAGGGTTAATCAACGGACTTGAAAACGTGTCTGGGTTCTGTTTTCGGGTTTTTATAGTGATTCAACTTGAGAAGCGTCTTGCAGTATTCAAGTTACGTCTGCGCTTCCCGTTTCTCTCCCCGCCTATCGGCGGCTCGCTACACTCTCAGCGCAGTCTGCGCGCACCGCGCG
>JAISSN010000064.1 GCA_031273105.1 Holophagales bacterium
GAGACTGTTGACTAAAATATAGAAAACATAGTTTTCTGAAGGCAGGAAAAAAGATCAGTGGTAGTGAGGGCCTGCCAGATACGCAAGCTCAGGTCAACCATGTATTCCGCTTGTGAAACCACTTTCGTACGTCTTGTAAACCTTGCCAAATGATGGCGGGTGTTGCTGTTGTCATGTTCAATGTCAATAGTATGCGCTTTGCCCACGATGTGGCGTTCTGGCGGTAAGACCTCAGCAAATGCCCCCCAGTTATCGGTGTAAAAAAGACAGTTTTTCAAATGCTTTACTTTGTCATAGAGCCTTCCGAATGTTGCAGAATCACGACCGCCGAGCACCCAGGCCACGGTTCTCCTTGTACTACGGTCAAGGGCTTTGATAACCCAAAGTTTGTTTTTTTTGAACCGACAAAATGCCACATCTCGTCAAACTCCATTTGCATAATTTCACCTGATACTTTCGGCTCTGGCAGACTCTCGCCAAATGAGCGTATCCAACGGTAAACAAGCGTGTGGTCTATTCCTAAAATGCGCCCCAACATACGAAACGAACCTTTGCCTAAGCCATAAAACATGACGCAGAGCGCCTTTTTCATGGCTATTGTATTGTTTGTTCTGTTGTCGCCTTCCCGAAAGTTGCACCTGCAATCCTTGCAGCAATAACGCTGTTTCCCTGCAACCACACCGCTCTTGACTACTCGCCCTGAACCACACTTTTTGCACATCGGCACGACAATCTCCTCTTAATACCATACTGAAAATTATCATGTATATATAAATTAGTCAACACTCTCTATCCAATTTCCCCTACCTGATGCCGGGTCCCCCCTTCCGCGCCATTCAAACCCCTTTCCTGGCGATTTTGTCGGGTCATTGCCCGGATATTTTACGTTGGGAATAGGGATACTGCCCTTCGTCCCTGAGAATAAGCCTGAATATCCCGTACCCATGTCAAGCCGCCCCTTTGTTGTGACTGACATGGAACTCGCTGTCAAAGCTAATGATATTCACGCTGCCTTTCAGAGCATCAACATCAATCTCTTTCGGGATTCTTCCATAAACCACAATCGTATCGGGCCTGAGACGCCTGAGCATTTCATCAAAGCCGCGCAGGAAATAGCCCCTGTCAGCATTTGACTTGATACAGCCATGAGAGCCAACAGCAACAGTGCCGCCGCAAGACACGCCATCAAAGGCAAATTCATATGTGCGCTCGTCCGCCCAACGGATGTTCGGGACAATTCTTATCCCATTGCTCTGTAGCCAATACCCGATAGCCCTGTTTCTATAGACGCTTTCTATCTGTAATGCCAGAGGCATGTCACGATATAGGCTGAAGTCCGGCGTGATGACGCCAGCTACCTTCCTGAAACAATCCAGATTACGCTTGTAGTTGTGCCAAAGCCCATCAAATTTGTAGTCGTGGATATAGAAGTGCAGCCAGTTTGAACCACCTGCCCTATTGCGTTTATCAAACGAAACAAGGTTTTGCGGGATATGTTCGGACTTTTCCAGCACGGAGAACTCATAACGTCCGTCATATCTGGCGCCCCGTACCATTTCTGCATCGAATACGTCAATGCACGATTTTTTTACTGAGGCCATTTCAGGCTCCTTTCAAAAAAATTGATTTTTCGAGAGGGACGCGCTAAAATAGCTATGCACTTTTGGGCTATTTATTTAGCTCGTCCGTATTTAGTGGGCTGGCAGCTATTCGTAGTAGCTGTCAGCTTTTTTGTTTGTTCGCGGTTTCTGATCTTCTCTTGTTCTACCTCCCCACCTTGCTAAGTTGCACCCTTGCGGCATCCCGGGATACGCCGCATTTCTTTATAACGTCATCTATGCCCATGCCTCTGACAAGATGCGCCGGAACAAGTAATTCCCCTGCGAAACAATCAGCTTGCCATTCAGGGTCTTCGTAAGTCTGCATGGGCCTTTTGGAAAAGTCGCGCTGGAGTTGAAGCCCATGCGCCCGAACCAAAAGATAATGTCCAATCTCGTGAGCGATTGTCATTCTGTCGCGCCCTTTACCGTTACACGCGCCATCATAGACACTTTCCTTAATCACAATGACCTGGTTCAGCACGTCAGTGTAAGCATGGTTATCTTTTGGCAACTCCCTGTCTTCAACAATCCGATATGAAAACCTGGGAAAGTACGTATGCAGAAGATCCAAAATCAGTACCACAGGGAAGTGCAACGCTCTTTCAAGCCCAAATGCTTCCCTTAGCTGCATGGTCAAATGTCTTATGTCTTTACGTGAACAGGGCTTCTGCGTGTATTGAGGCATTACTTATCTCTCCTTTGAAGACTATCAATCATCCGCCTAATCTTGATGGCAATGTCATCGTCCAATTCCTTGAAACTCCGCGCAAACACTAAAGCGACATCCCTTTGACGCGGAGTTGCGCTACTTAAATCAAGGTTCACTTTCTTGGCCTGTTGCTCTTTGGCCTTCTCCAGATGCTGAACAGTTTTGTCGTCCAGCTTATACAGTTCTGCCAGTCTGTTGATTAAGTCAGCAGGGATATTGCGTTTGCCTACCTCAATGGCTGACAGATAGGCCGAGGAAAAGCCAAGTTTGTTTGCCATGTCCTTCAAGACTTCTCCGAAGTCCAATCGCAATTTCCTGAGTTCTCTTCCAAATGCTGGTAGCATAGGGGTCTCCTTCGTATGAAAATTATCATCACATACTTTGGATTGCTTGTCAACAAAAAAAGTTTATTTTTCCATCCAACTTTTTTTTCAACTGACAATGCTGAATGGATAGAAAAATGCCTGGCTTGCAAAATTTCCAGAGGTTTTGCAATTACCTCTTATGATAAAATCTGACAGATTAGGCTTCAAAACAATAATTCATATTATTGCGGGACTACGAAAACCAAAACTGCTATATGTCGGACATCAGGTCTTGGAGGACTTTGGTTCTCACCGTTTTTTCATCCGCCACCCGGCAAATTTTACCGCATTGCCCTAAAAAATAGTTCAGGACAAAACGCGCAATATATAGAATTGGCGTGAACTTTCGCGCTTTTGGAATAAACCGGAAATTGGCATACAACGTGCTTAATTTTTTAAGACAAAATAGGCGCAGCCTGGCGGCGAATCAGCGAGAATCTGTTCAGATTCTGAAATAACTTCAAGCCGCCAGGTCGTTTTAATCCAATGGTGGAGAAATTATGGACAAGATATCTCTGGACAGTTTTGGTTATACCCGCTTCAACCCGCGAGATTTTTCCCGGTTGAAGGACGCTCTGAACGCTGCAGAAGAAGAATCCATAAACGCTTCAGAAGACGAGGACGCGGTCATTATCTCAGCCGACGCGAAGCTCAAGCCCAATCTCGACTTTAAGAACATGACCAGCAGAGAACTGATCATTACAGCCATGTATTTGGAATCCACGGGAGTAATCAGCGCGGAAGAAGCTGGTGTCCTTAGGAGCCAGGCATTGGCCTGCGGGAATGCTCCAAAGGGCGGGCCTGCGTCTTCATATTATGATCTTGATTCTCCGGTCAGGTTTAACTTTGTTAAGCAAATCACGGGGGCGATCAAACTGACGCGTAACCATATCCCGGAAGCTGATAGCCCAAGAGAGGCCGGGCCGTTGGAATCAGCTCTTGAAAAAATCCTGGCCATGAGCGCCTGACTATAGCATTTCCGGTTCACAACCGCGTTTCGCAACCAGGGAGGTCAGCGATGCCGTATTCGCGGTTTTGAACTGGAAAGTAGCGCAGTGCGCCTGGACTTACTTTTTTTTATTTGAAGATGAGAATTGCGCCGCGTTTGAGCCTATCAATGTAACCTGAGCTATTTCGGGGGGAAAGTAGCGCTATAAAGAACAATCCACCGCCCTTTTTTGCGCGCGCCGTCACGACGAAGGAGTCCGGCGGCCTGGTATTCTTTTAATTCGCGTGAAATCGTGCTGTGGGATTTGCCCAATAGTTTGGCCAGCTCGGCAATCGTAACGGCCGGATTGCCCTTGATCACGTCAAAGACCGTTTTTGTTTTTTTACTCATCTTGCCGGTTGTCTTGTCATTTATACTGTCACTTGTCTTGTCACTTATCCTGTCACTTATCCTGTCATTTATCTTGTCATTTATACTGTCACTTATCTTGTCATTTATCCTATCAGTTGACAAGATAAATGTTGTATCAAACGGGAACGTCACAACGGTAAAAGTTGGCGTGATCTCAAAAATTGATTGGTCATATGTATTGAGAATTCGGCTCATTCCCGACCCGATTTGCTCAACGAGTTCCATATCGCGGAACACGCGCATGAGTTCGCGACTGCGCGGCATTGATCGGCATTTGAAAAAGTCTGATTCCGTAAGCCCCTCTACAAGCCCGCCACAGGATGTTACAACGATTTTGTCGGTGAAAACTTCTATGAGAGGTACGCCCTTTGTATAATCGTTGTGGACGATGGCGTTAATCACGGCTTCCCGCAGGGCGATCGTATTCACGCGCTCCTTTTCAAGCCTTTTCTTTGAGGTTATCTTGGCAAACGTCCTGTTTTCCGAATCCAAACGATCAAGAAGACGTTGCGTCGCGGTAATCAGGCAGCGGTTGCCATACTCGCGTGTTTCTAACAGGTCAACCTTATCTGTTCCAGCGTACACAGCTACTTTGATTGAAACTCCGTTTTCATCCGCAAGCAAATACGCGACGTAATTAAATTCGCCGCTGCTTTGCCGCAGATCGAGGCTCTCAATGAATTGCTCTGTCGGCTCAAGGTTCTTTTCCTCATAGTAAATACATAGTTGTTTGAACGTCAGGTTTTTGCGCGGGGAAACCATTGACTGGAGCGTCAGTTGCTGACGCTTGGAAAGTAGCTCCTCTATCATTTGTTCGCTCATCGGCTGCGCTGAAGCGCCGACGCGTATAAAACAACCCTGCTCCGACATTCCAAGTTTGCGGATGTAGTAAGGACGCTGTTGACCGCAGGACACGATGACGCGAACAATATTCACGCCGTCAATCTGGTCTTTAACAATGTCGAACAGTCCGAGCGTCTGCGGCCTTATGTTATTGCGGATTCGGTCAACGATTTTGAGTTGCGTCGCGTCTGTGTCCGGGACGCCAACAGCATTACCGCTATCGTCCATGCCTATTAGTATCTCGCCGCCGCCCGGATAATTCAGGAACGACACCGCAGCCCGCTCAAAGCGTCCGCCCAGTTCCCGCTTGAATTCCGTTCTTGTGTCTTCCCGCATTCGTTTGCCTCTGCTCCCACAGCCCTTGAGCTTATCTTGTCATTTATCCTATCATTTGTCTTGTCACTTATCTTGTCATTTATCTTATCATTTATTTTATCATTTATCCTGTCATTTATCATGTCATTTATCCTGTCATTTGACAAGATAAATCTCTCCAAAAAAACTTCTTGAAACGCCCCTTCACGCCATGATAGCTTTATAGGGAATCTCACCAACCCCTTGGGAGAAGCGAGAATGAAAAGAGCAACCAGAGCCAGCGCGACAAGGGCACAGCGCCTGTCAGTCCGCGCTCTTTTCGTTTATATAAATGAATTATATATAATTGGGGGGGGGGGGGAAACTCTTGCAATATCAGCACTTACGAATCACTTAGTCTAAAACATCAATGTATTATTTATGACCACCGGTTAAACCCCGGTGGTCTTTTTTTGTCATGGGCGCATTTTGTTTGCCGCAAGGAGGTTTGCCCATGAAAAGGATTACCCGCGAGCTAATTGCAAAACCTCCCGGAAACATCGCACGCCTGTGCGCGATTCCTGAAAAATGCGGATCTGACGCCCACCTTTCCGGCAAAGCCGGAGGTTTTGCAATTAGCTCCCGCAATAGACCCGGAAAGTCAAAAAACACAACCGGCTTCACCTGCAAGCCAAACAAAAAGCAGCAATTCTCTTTGGAGGCCACATGCGGCTTTTCAAAACCATAGCCTTATGCCTTACAGCCCTTTTTTGCGCGGCGGTTTATGCCCAGGATAAAAGGCGCGTAGCCGTTCTTGAGCCGGAGGGGAACGAGGCCGTGACAATGATGAACAAGGCCAACGTCAGGGGGGCGCTGACAGAAATCATTGTAAATACAGGAGCATATACGGCGGTCTCCAGAAGCCACACAGACCGCATACTAAAAGAGCACGGCTTTCAGAGAGGCGAGCTGTCCGACTCGTCAAGGGCCAAAGAATTAGGCAACTGTAACAACAAGCGGCCTCGTGACCGCGTATGCCGCGGGCACGGCGCGGATTACGGCGACGACACAGGATGGCGGCCGCACGGCACACTGCGACGTAACAGTGAGCGCCACAAATGTAGCCGTGACAGGCGTGACGCTGAACAAAAGCGCGACGACGATGGCCGTGGGCGGCTCTGAATTATTGACGGCTATAATTCAGCCCTCAAACGCCACGAACCAAAATGTATCCTGGTCGAGCAGCAACAACGCCGCGGCCTCGGTGTCAAACAGCGGTCTGGTGACGGCCAACGCCGCGGGCACGGCGCGAATTACGGCGACTACACAGGACGGCGGCCGCACGGCTTATTGCGACGTAACGGTGAGCGCGGCGAATGTGCCAGTCACGGGCGTTAGCCTGAGCCAGACGACCATGTCGCTGACAGCGGGCAACACGGGGCAATTAACGGCCCAGGTTCAGCCCTCAAACGCGACAAATAAAAATGTATCCTGGTCGAGCAACAACAACGCCGCCGCCTCGGTATCAAACAGCGGTCTGGTGACTGCCCACGCCGCAGGCACGGCTCGGATTACAGTAACCACACAGGACGGCGGCCGCACGGCTTTCTGCGACGTGACAGTGAGCGCGGCGAATGTGCCGGTTACTGGCGTGAGCCTGAACAAAAGCGCGACGACGCTGACGCTGGGCAGCACGGAGCAACTGACGCACTCCATTCAGCCAGCTAACGCCACCAACAAGGCTGTCACATGGGAAACCAGCAACAGCGCGGTTGCAACAGTGAGCAGCGGCCTTATAACGGCTATAGCCCCGGGCAGCGCCACGATAACCGTCAGAACAGTTGACGGCAACCATACGGCGACCTGCGCCGTGATGGTGTACCCCATCTCCGTAACAGGCGTGAGCCTGAACAAAAACGCTATGACACTGGGTGTGGGCGCTACAGAGCAGCTTGTACACACAATTCAGCCGAGCAACGCCACAAACCAAGGCGTAACCTGGGAAACCAGCAACAGCGGGGTTGCAACAGTGAGCAGCGGCCTTGTAACGGCCATAGCCTCGGGCAGCGCGACTATCACCGTGAGAACAAACGACGGCAACCATACAGCGACCTGCGCCGTGACGGTGATAACGCCGGTGACGGGCGTAAGCCTGAACAAAACAGAGACGACGCTGACTATAGGCGGCGCGGAGCAACTGACGCACACAATTCAGCCAGCCAACGCCACAAATCAGGCCGTCGCATGGGAAACCAGCAACAGCGCCATAGCGACGGTGAACAACGGCCTTGTAACGGCCATAGCCACGGGCAACGCCGCCATCACCGTCAGAACCAACGATGGCGGCCATACGGCCACGTGCTTTGTGACGGTGAACCCAACGCCCGTGACCGGAATAACGCTGAACAAAAATACCATGACGCTGATAGAGAGCGGCGGTTCAGAGCAGCTAACGCACACCATTTTGCCGGCCAACGCCACAAACCAGAACGTCACGTGGGCGAGCAGCAACACAAACATTGCCATAGTGAGCAACGGCCTTGTAGTAGCCATAGCAAAGGGCCAGGCCAGAATCACTGCCAGAACGGCCGATGGCGGCCATACGGCGACCTGTAACGTGACTGTGGCGAATGTCTATGTGGCGGGCTCTTACTTATGGAAAGACTACGTTGCTCAAGAGCTGTCAAGTACAAGTTATTCTTCTTATGCTAATTCAGTTTTTGTGTCGGGCGGCAACGTATATGTGGCTGGATACGTCGCGGTGACCTACTCCGCCACGCTTTGGGTGAATGGCGTTCCCCAATATCTGACCGATGGGACTACGACTGCTGGGGAAGCTAATTCCGTCTTTGTATCAGGCAGCGACGTATATGTGGCCGGTTACGTAACGGCAGGATCGTACCCTCGCGCCACGCTTTGGGTGAACGGCGTTGCCCAATATCTGAGCGATGGAACCGCGAATGCTCAGGCTCAATCAGTCTTTGTGTCTGGCAGCGACGTATATGTGGCCGGTTACGTAACGGCAGGGTCGTACACCCGCGCCACGCTTTGGGTGAATGGCTCTCCCCAATACCTGACCGATGGAACCGCGAATGCTCGGGCAAATTCCGTCTTTGTGTCTGGCAGCGATGTGTATGTGGCTGGATACTCAGGTTCGAGTGCCACGCTTTGGGTGAATCGTATTCCCCAATATTTAAACATTGAAATGAGTAGTACGAATGCTAATTCAGTCTTTGTGTCGGGCAATGACGTATATGTGGCCGGATACAGGATCTCCCAAGGAGGAATGTACTACAACGCCACGCTCTGGGTGAATGGCGTTAACCAATATCTGGGTACTGCTTATGCATATTCCGTTTTTGTGTCAGGCAGCGACGTATATGTGGCTGTAGTGTTCGGGCTTTCGGTGAATGGCGTTGTCCGAGATTTAAGTGGAGGATACACTTATTCCGTTTTCCTTGATAACGGTGGCGCCGTGAGCAGTATATGGCTGGAGCCAGCCCTCACACTTGAGACAGGCCAGACCAAAACCCTCGCGCCGGCAATTCTGCCCATCAACGCCCTGAATAAGAGCGTAGTGTGGTCCAGCGACAAGCCCGGGCTTGTCAGCGTCAACAGCGCGGGCCAGATAACCGCCCTCGCCCCCGGCGCGGCGACAATCACAGCCACAACATCAGACGGCGGCTACACCGCAACCTGCGTCGTGACTGTAATGTAGTCCCTTTTGTCATGTATGTTTTTTGATTTTTGAACAATGTGGAGTAAATCCTCAACCCTCTTAAACCTGGCGGATGCACAGAGCGTCCGCGTCTATGACCACTTTGGAGCAAACAATGACCCAAACATTTTTTCCGCAATATCCTGAGCTTTCTGCTCTCTCGGAGGCCCTGTTGAATATCCATCCGCCCGAGATTCTTGATTACCCTGGGCGCTTTTTGTACAGCGGCGTCAGCACTTTACGACAGGAGGGGAAGTATTATCTTCTGGGCCATAATCCTGGCGTCAACCTCAAGGATTACGAAAACCCCGCCGGCGACACACCGCCAAACCTTGGCGGCAAACCGAAGAAAAAATACCACTCTTTACGAAAGGACATAATCAAAACAACTGAGAGGCGCGATGATTACAGCGCCTATATTGACGAAGACGATTGGAACCCGCCGTCTAAGATGCAACCCGGGGTGCGGGCATTAGGCAAAGCTATAGATATTGATCCTCGCAAAATGTGCGCGTCAAATCTATTTTTTGAACGCAGTACAGAAAAGAAATATATAAAGTGGCGCGATCCCAAAATTTATTGGCCCGTACATGAGGAAGTGCTTAAATTAGTCAATCCTGATTGTATTTTTTTTATGGGCGCAAAGGGCCTTGAATCCCTTATAGGGCTATTGAACTCCAGCTCGAAAGGGTCATCGGATTTTGTTTTGAAGGAGTCTAAGGAAAGTGGCCATGATAATTGGATGTGCCATTTTGCGGAAGGACACTACATGGAAAAAACGCTGAAGGTAATCAACTTCCCTGATTTAAGCAGGTATAGTTTGTCAAGTAACCCTGCGGTTCAGAAATGGATAGTGGAAAAATTAAGGGGGAAGTGAGATATGTTTCATAGAAGCGAAGACCATCTGTGGAATAGAAAATTGAGAAAGCACATTGAGCTAAAAGCAAATGTCCCTTGATCTGATTGCAAAACCTCCCCCGGGAATATTGCGTGAGCGTGTGACGATTACTGAAAAACGCGCGTCTTGCGCCTGCGTTCCCGGCAAAGTCGAAGGTTTTGCAATTAGCTCCATCGTAAAACCACCGCCATGTCATAAGGAGAAAAAATGAGCCATAGACAACTACTGGGCCTGATTGGATCAACCGTTCTGTTCCTGGGGTGTTTTTGTCCAATAATTAGCGCGCCTATTGTTGGAAGCATGAATTATTTTCAAAATGGAAAAGGGGACGGCGCAATAGTTTTAATGTTGGCCGTAATGTCATTGGCTTTGACTCTATTGGGACGATATAAGATACTATGGTTTACCGCATTAGCGAGCGCGGCGCTTCTTCTGCATACCTTTATAAATTTTCAGCGCGGTATGTCTGTACTGGCTAAAGAAAGTCAATCAGAACCGTTTGCAGGGCTTGCAGAAGGCATGGCGCAAACCATTCAACTGCAATGGGGTTTTGCTTTGCTCGTGATAGGCGTTGTTATTCTAATAGTTTGCGCCGCAAAAAACACTAACGAAAACGACGAAAAAAGCAAGTCGTTGTTCCCTTGTTCCGGGTGCGGAAAGAAAATCCATATCACTGCCCCGGCCTGTCCCCATTGCGGCGCGCCGAATAGCCAACAAAGCGTTGAATCTTCAAGTATTAATCCCAAAAAACACAATTATACTGTATTTTTGAAAGTTCTTGTAATACTTGCTACTATTGGTATTGTGAGTAATATTGCTATTAGAATATACCCCAAAATACAAATAGCATTAAAAAGAAAAGAAACGCAAAACATGATAGAACGCGAAAACAATATAGCTGCTATCGTCGCTGGAAGGCCCATAAGTGATCTTGAAACAGTTATCAATGACTTTAGAGTTTCTCAAATATCGGCTGAAAAAATAGCTGAAAAATATAAAGAATCATTGGTATTTGTTATTAGCACTACTTTTATCAACATTGAAGCAAACTATGACTATAATAATGAACAATTAGAAATCACTTTTAATAGGGGAACTAGTTTCGATCGCTTATATGCGGAACAAAAGCTGCTACAGTCAGACGGAAATTATAAAATGTTACTTTGTAATTTACGATTTAAAAAACCTTATAAATTGGGTAAAAGTCTTTTCAGAGGTCCTCTTTCAGAAGAATGGAAAGACGAATTAGCATACTTAGGTATAGGAGTGTTGGCAATTGTAAAAATGGAACCAGTTCCAAATAAATATCAGCCTTCTGGATACATAACCAATGACTACTATACTGGCTCTTCTGATTCTTATACTAATCACGAATTGAACGTAAAACCAGAAGCCATTTATGTTTATGACGAAGAAAATGGAACAATAATAGATAAGATTTTTTTCCCATGAGCAAGCCTTTGGAGGTTTTATGACAAGCAACATTTTACTCCGTTCCTACAAAATGACATGTGACACAGGCTTTGCCCCCAACCCATACTGTGGAGTCCTTTCTTTAGCTACGTGCAAATCTGGCATAAGGAGGGTGGCTAAACAGGGAGAATGGGTAGCCGGATTTACTTCTAAAACGCTTTGTGGTGATGGTAAAGGTCAGGAAAGGCTGATTTACCTCATGTTGGTTTCAGAAAAAATCAAGTTTGAGGAGTACTATGAACAATACCCACAAAAAAGACCAGAGAATTGTCCTTGTGGCGACAATATATACAAACCGCGCAACGGCGGCTATGAGCAAATACTCAATAAATATCATGGCATCTGCGAGTTTGAAGATGACACAAGCGCTCCGTTTGTTTTGTTAGCCAAAGAATTTTATTATTTCGGGAAGGACGCTGTAAATGTTCCTAAAAAATATAGACCAAGTATCAAGCATACTTCCGCGCCACGCGGATGTATAACCAAAGATAAACAACAGGCTCAGGTTTTTATTGACTGGGTAAAAAATGAGGCCGCATGGAGACAGGGGCGCATTGGAAAACCTCATATTGACCCCAAATCTGAATCCTGTTCAAAATCTTGCTCAAAATCTTGTTCAAAATCCTGTTCAAAATCCTGTTCAAAAAAAAGGGTAAATGCTGGTGAGAATAAATGACGAAATTCATTATTACAGGTCATTCCGCGTTACGCCTGCCGGACTACGATCAACCCATCGCCCTGCTTGCGCTCTCTCTTTCCAGTTACCCAAACCGCCAATATTAAGGAGGCAGACATGACTTCAAAAATTGAAAACAGGCTTGCTAAATGCAAGGAAGCCGATAATGTATATGTAGGGATTCGCCGCCCCAATCCCAAACGGCCGTTCGCTGGCAATAAGTCCTACGAACGATACGACATACTCCTGAATGAAGTTGCCTTACGTGATAATGTAACTGTACGCGATGTTGTATGGGCCACATACGAAAAACTCGGAGAAAAAGAAGCTTTAAAAGTTTTTGACGATATAACAACAAAATGGGACAGGAGTGAAAGATGGAACTTTTACCGCCTTGAAAAAACCCAACCGCAAAAACAATCTATCGGGAGTCCAAAATGAATACAAATACCAGGCAAGTCAAAGTTGATTCAGCCCAAAGTATGGAATTGATGATCTCTTCCTATATCGCTCAGGGGTTTGCGATAGCGTATAGAGGCGAAAAAATAACTACTTTGCGAAAACCCAAAAAATTCAGGGCGGGGTTGGCTGTGTTGCTTTTCATACTTTATGTCATTCCGTTCATTATTTATATTATTGTTTATGCGTCTAAGCCAGACGCGGAAGCGGTTGAAATAATTGTCTCGCCGGAAGAAACGCCTAAGATTTCATATTCTCCCGCTCCGCAAACGATGGCTCCAAACGCTCTGGAATCGCCCAAGAATAAATTAAGCGCAGTGCATTGGGTGCATATTGTGTGTGCTTCGCTGGTGTTTTTTCTACTTGTACAACTTGTAATTCGATTAGCTGGTTCTGATTACAATACTAGGAGCTACAGCGCGGCTAGCGGAAATGAGCGAACATCGTCTATAACAAATCAAAAAACTCCTGCTCAAAAAATGATTGCCGCAAGGGAAGGTTTTGCCGCAAAGATATTTTATGACGCTAAAAGTGAAGGATTAAATTATAAAATATATACTGAAGGTCTAATTTCAGACACTTTAGTTTTTGAACACCCGTTATATGCTAACAGGAATACGGTGCGAGACCTTCAACTTTCGGCCAGCAAAGACGTATTGCGCAATCTTGGCTTTAAAAATGTAAAAGTGACCGATGGTAAAGCGGTATATTTA
This sequence comes from Holophagales bacterium, assembly GCA_031273105.1. GTDB lineage: Bacteria > Acidobacteriota > Holophagae > Holophagales > Holophagaceae > WRHW01. The sequence goes on from JAISSN010000064.1 coordinate 13,110, forward strand.
TATGCGGTATCAGATTTATGATATTTTCGGTTCAAAACCACATTCAGCAGTAGGGATGCTTGAGATGCCATAACTGCGGTTTTGAACCGAAAAGCAGCGCTGGCGCCAGACCTCATTTTTCAGCGACTGGCACGCTGGCTTGCGATGTTTTCAGAGGTTTTGCAATTACCTCTTCCAATAATAATCATCACCCTGACTTAAAGCGATTCAATCGCCCTAAAGACTTCTCAGCACCGCCCTGACGGGCGAAGCGCAGGCGCCTTCCAGCTTTCACATTGACGCAAGCCCATTACCCCTCATCCGCCACCCTCACCTCAACCATGATTATTCGCTGTCCTTCCATCTTCAGGACGCGAAGGACCAGATTTTGAACGCGGACTGTTTCTAACGGATTCGGGATTCTGCCAAGTTTACACATCACCAGGCCTGCCACCGTGTCAAAGCCTTCATGTTCCAGATCAATGTCCAGGGCGGTCGCCAAGTCGTCAACGTGGGTTTCTCCTGGCATACGATAGACGCCTGGGGAATACTCATGCAGCGTGGGCGACGATTCATGCTCATCCTGAATTTCGCCTACCACTTCTTCCAGCAGATCCTCAACAGTGACCAGACCTGCGACCGCGCCATATTCATCAACCACGATTGCCATTTGCGTCCTGGCGCGTTGAAGCTCTCTCAGCAATTCCAGCGTGGATTTGCTTTCGGGAACAAAAATGGGCGTCTTTACCAAACCGCGCCAGTTGGCGTTGCTCTCGCCTTTGAGCTGAATTAAATCCTTGAGCAGCAAAATGCCCTGTATGTTATCCGTGATGTTCTGGTACACGGGCATCCTGGAGTTTCGCCTGATCTTGAAAATTTCCCACACTTCTTCAAGGGTTGCTGTGGATGGGATTGCCTGTATGCGGTTTCTGGGCGTCATTACTTCCCTGACGACGGTATCGCCAAGGTTGACCACGTTGCGGATCAGCTCGCTGTCTTCTTCTTCCAGGATGCCTTCCGCTTCACCCTCTTCAAGAAAGGCGTCCATCGCGTCTTCTGTTGGCTGCGCGTCTTCTTCCCGCCCTCGCTCATGATCTAGTTGAGACTTCTCGCGGGGGGCGACCAGCAGCGCAAGTATGGGCGACAAGAGCCGATGGAGAGGGGCGTACAAGGGGAACAGACGCTCAATCCATTGCGCGGGATTCGCAAGAACAATAAGCGCCGGCAGAGCAAGATCCATGATCCAGACATACAGAAACAATGCGGCCCAAATCCACGCCGAGCCGTTGAATGCGTCTGTGAAGAGCCACATAAGAATCAGGAGCAGCACCAGCAATGTCTGATTACATAACAGCAGGGTTAGCGTCAGTCGCTGGTGGAGTTCCAGTGCCTCGCCTTCCAAGGCTTCCTCCAGCAGCCGTCTTCTGTACAACACGGGGAGCGCGTACAGTGCACTCAGTAGAGTCGCCGCGGTGAGACGGCAAACGACAACAATAGTTATCAGCAAAAATTGCATTGAGAACAACAGGGGGATCAAGACCTCGTTCAAAGTATTAAGTTTATACCATATAGCATCTTGCGGCGCCGTATCCGCAGTTTCCCGTTTCGCTCACCCGCTGGCGCGCGGTACTGAATACGCATTTTTGTTTCACACTTCAAGCGCGTTGACTATAGAATCAAATGTTTGCCGTCGAATACGAAAGACTATCCCGTGGATTCCAAAATCAGCCTCAGCACATTTGATTCAATGCCAGTGAGCAAGGCGGTATTTAAAAACGTGATCCCGGCAATAGTATCAATGCTGATGGTGCTCGTGTACAACCTGGCGGACACGTTTTTCATCGGGCTGACGCGGGACGATTTGCAGGTTGCGGCCGTATCCCTCGCCACGCACGTTTTTATGATATTTATGACGTTCGGCACGCTTTTCGGTATCGGCGGCACGTCTGTTATCTCCCGCGCCTTTGGCGCGGGACAGGACGATTATGTAAAAAAGGTTTCGTCCTTTTGCTTGTGGTCGAGCGTCGTCATAGGCATCGCCATTCCCTTGCTTGCCGCCATTTTTATGGACGACCTGCTGCCTGTGCTTGGCGCCAGCGCAGACACCTGGACGCCAACGAAAAACTACCTGAGCATCATTTTGCTGTCTGGTCCGTTTATGCTGGTTGCAGGTTGCTTTTCAAGCATCCTCCGCTCTGAGGGGCAGGCCACAAAGGCTATGACTGGAATGCTGATTGGAAATATAACCAACGTGGTTCTTGACCCTATCATGATTCTCGGCCTGGGCTGGGGCGTCGTCGGCGCGGCTATAGCGACTGTTATCGGCAGCATCGTCGGCGCGGCATATTACATTGTCTATTTCCTGCGCATAAACTCTAAATTAAGCATCAACCTCCGGGACTTTTCTATTGGCGATAGGGTTGCGCTGAATGTTTTTGCCATTGGGTTTCCAGCCTCCCTTGGCCCCATGTTTATGAGCCTGTCACAGATGACCATGAACAGGCTCATGGCTGGATTTGATGATTTGGCTATCGCCGCCGCAGGCGTCGCCGCTAAGTCAATAATGATCATCTACATGGTGTCCATTGGCTTTTCCCAGGGGATAATGCCCCTTCTCGGCTATTGCGTAGGCGCGAAAAACTGGCCGCGCTACACGGCAATTTTAAGGTTCTCCGTCATGTCTTCAACCGTGATTTGCATAGCCATGACAGGCCTGTGTTATCTCTCTAACGAAATGATAATCGGCGCGTTCCTGACGGAAGACGTTTCATTTGATTACGGCGTGCGCTTTGCGAAAATACTGCTGTCAACGGCCTTTATGTCGGGCGCTTTTTTCTCTATGGTAAGCGCGATTCAAGCAATGGGAGCGTCTGTTCCCGCGCTCATCCTTAACGTATGCCGCCAGGGCGTCATCTATATTCCCGCGCTGTTTGCGCTGCGCGCTATTGCGGGAGAGTACGGTTTAATATGGGCCCAGCCTGTATCCGATATCCTGTCGCTGATTCTCGCTGTTGTTCTCCATGCTTTTGCGTTTAGAAACTGGAAAAATACTAACGTTAAAGCGAGCTAATTGCAAAACCTCCAGCTTTGCTGGAAACGCGGACGCCAGACCCGCATTTTTCAGAAATTGCGCACTGGCTTGCGATGTTTCCAGGAAGTTTTGCAATTACCTCGTTAAAGCAAATTACATTAAACTCATTATCAGAGAATGTCTTTTGGAGGACGCCATGGCGATGACTGTTGACTCAATCATTGAAGACGCCAAAAAGAAGATGAAGCAGAGCATTGAGACGCTCAGGAAAGAATTGGCCACGGTCAGGACGGGCAGGGCAAACCCGACTATTTTAGACACAGTGCAGGTGGAGTACTATGGCTCCACCATGCCTCTCAACCAATTAGCGGGCGTCAGCGTACCGGAACCATCCTGCCTGCTGATCCAGCCCTTTGACAAAGGCGCCGTCAAGGCAATAGAAACAGCCATCTTAAAGAGCGACCTGGGCCTTAACCCCGCCAACGACGGATTGGTCATTCGCCTTCCCATACCTTCGCTCACAGAAGAAAGGCGCAAGGATCTCACCAAGGTGGTTCACCGCATGGGCGAAGACATCAAAACGGCCATCCGCAACGTCCGCCGCGACCAAAACGAAAACATCAAAAAGCTGGAAAAGGATAAAAAAGCAGGCCTGTCTGAAGACGCCGCCAAAAAGGCCCTGGATCAAATTCAAAAGGCAACGGACGGTTATATAAAAGAAGTAGAGGACACGGTTAAACACAAAGAAACAGAGATAATGAAGGTGTGATTGCGCGATGTCGGAAGACACAAGCAGCCCATCCTGCCATACTTGTAATCAGTGATGAAAACTGAATCGTCCAGGGTTGCGCTACGATGCCATTGAATATAGTTTGCGGCGACATTACAAAAATGCAGGTTGACGCCATTGTCAACGCCGCTAACACTGAACTCCAGATGGGGGGGGCGTTTGCGGCGCAATTTTTCAAGCGGCGGGAACGGAAAAGCTACAGGCAGCCTGCGATAAACTCGCCCCTATACAAACTGGCAAAGCGGTTATCACCGAAGGCTTTGCCCTTCCAGCAAAGCGCGCCATACACACGGCCGGGCCTGTTTACCGCGATGGCAAGCAGTTGGCGGCGGGGGATGATACAGTTATGACGCTACAAACTAACGAGAGAAACAATACTGCGTCCGCTCCGTGGACAATGCAGGAGTTTTTCGCGGGTAGCGGGCTTGTCGCTTATGGCCTTGACGGATTATTTCGCCCCATTTGGTCAAATGACATTTGTGACAAAAAAGCCGCCGTTTACAGGGCGAACTTTTCAGGTGAGCATTTTGTTCTTGACGATATAAAAAACATCAGCGGCGCTTCCCTGCCGCATGCGCATTTGTCGTGGGCCAGCTTCCCATGCCAAGATTTATCGCTGGCGGGTTCTTTGAGAGGAATTGACGCGGAGCGAAGCGGGCTTGTTTGGGAGTGGCTTAGGGTTCTTGGCGAAATGCCTGAGCGCCCACCCATTTTGTTGATTGAAAATGTAGCGGGGTTGCTGACGGCCGACAAGGGGAAACACTATACCAAGCTGCATCACGCTTTATTGGATTTTGGGTATAAGAGCGGCTCTATATTGATTGACGCGGCTCGCTTTGTTCCGCAGTCGAGGCCGCGAGTGTTTATTATCGCCGTTAAGCAGGAAATTCCAGTGCCGCCGGAACTGCAAGATTTCAGACCAAATTGGTTGCACAGTAAAGCGGTCATTGATTTAGGAGAATCTTTACCAAACTGGATATGGTGGTACGCGCAAGCGCCCTTGAAACGAAATATCATGTTAGCGGACGTTATAGATTTTAGTTTGCCTTATGACAAAGACCATGTCTTGAAACTCATACCGTCCCGTCACAAGGAAATCATTGACAGTTTTAAAAATATCGTAGCCGCCGGCTACCGCAGAACACGAAACAGAAAGCAGTGTTTGGAATTGCGTTTTGACGGTGTGGCCGGATGCCTTCGGACGCCGGAAGGAGGGAGCAGCAAGCAATTTTTGATTGCGAAACGTAATGGAGAACTCCACGCAAGAGTGATGTCGCCGCGAGAAGCGGCAAGACTAATGGGCGTCCCGGATAGTTTTGTGCTTCCCGAAAATGCCAACGACGCGTATAAGGCGATGGGAGACGCAGTGGCTGTACCTGTAGCCTCATTTGTTGGGCGTGAGTTTTTAGTAAAATTAGCAGAGGCGGTTTACGGTGAGCAACGCGGTAAAGCGTCTTAAAAGCTTTCAGACAGAGCATAACGCCGTAACTAAAGGCCCACTTGCACTATTGAGTTTGAGGCTAAGTGATTTCCAATGACGGATATGTTTGACGCCAAAAAACGCAGCGAAATTATGGCAAAAGTGCGCAGCTCCGGCACAACGCCAGAAATCCGCGTCCGTAAACTGCTTCACAGCATGGGCTACCGTTTCCGTTTGCATAGACGCGACTTGCCGGGAAACCCTGACATCGTTTTACCCAAATACAAGACGGTAATTTTCGTACACGGTTGCTTTTGGCATGGCTGCCCCACTTGTCGGCGCGCAAGAATCAGACCTGTTGCCAATGCGGATTACTGGAACGCGAAACTTGATCGCACAATGGCGCGGGACAGGGACAATATCACGGCGCTGAAGCGGGCGGGTTGGCAAATATTGGTCATATGGGAATGTGAGACGAAAAAGAAAAACCTAAATCTGCTGCTTAAGAAACTACACTCTATATCAAGTTTCGCTTGTGACGCCTGCCTTGCGCCGTCCATAGAACACATGAAAGAGCCATGCGGTCAGGATTTGCAAGTAAATTCTGACTTAAAGCGTTCGCTTTTTTCAAAGTTTAACCATTCAAAGCCATTTTTTTGCGCGTGAGCGCCCACCCCGATGCCCGACCCCCTGATTTTTTTATTTCTTTTATTGGCGGCCTGTCTCGCGGGGTTTATAGACGGCGCTGTCGGCGGAGGCGGCCTTATATCAATACCGGCGCTGTTTCTGGGCCTCTCCAGCCACCCAACGACAACGATACTTGGCACCAATAAAGTGGTTGCCTGCACAGGGACTACCTTTGCGGCGGCCCAGTTTGTCCGCAGCCGGGTTGTTCCATTCAGGGAAATGGTTTTCCCGATGCTGGCCGCGGGCATAGGCGCGGCCCTTGGGGCTAAAACGGCTTACTTCTTTGAAGGGCGCTTTGAAGCCCACCTGCGCCCCGTGATGCTGGCGATGATGATTGCCATGTTGCTCTTTACCTTGCTCAAACCCGACCTCGGCGCTATTCATGCTCCAAAGCACAGCAAAAAAAAACAGGCGCTGCTGGCAACGCTTCTTTCCTTAGCCATCGGTTTTTATGACGGCTTTTTTGGCCCTGGAACCGGAACGCTGTTGATTTTTTTCTTTGTGGCCCTCCTCGGCTTTGATTTTCTGAGGGCCTCGGCCCTCTCCAAAACGGTCAACTGGGCGTCCAACATGGCGAGCCTTGCCCTTTTTGTCTTTAAAGGCAGTTGGCTGCCTTTAGTGGCCGTAAGCATGGCCGCAGCAAATGGAATTGGCGGCTACCTTGGCGCAAAAACGGCCCTGGCAAAAGGCAGCAGGTGGGTTCGCGCCCTGTTCACGATAGTAGTAGCGGGGCTGATACTTAGACTGGCCTGGCAGATGTTTGCCGATATTCAAATATGACATAATATTAGAGAGTATTCACACAAAGATAGATTAGTGGCACACGGAGAACCGTGGCCTGGGTGCTCGGCAATCGTGATTCTGCAACATTCAGTAGGCTTTACGACAAAGTGAAGCATCTCAAAGACTGAATTCCAAATTGAAATCATTAACAGATTTTGTTAATAATCCAAAAAGAAATAAGGCGATGGGGCGCTGTCGGAAAAAATCCGACGAGAAGTTGCCATGCCGGTAATTGCTGGTGTTTCGAATAATATTGGCAAAAAAAATCTACTGAAAAAGCAAGATTTTTGTAATTTGAACTATTAACAAATTTGGTTAAAATTCCTTACATTATTGTCAAAAAAAAAAAAAAAAAAAAAAAATAAAGCGCAGCCGAAGTTAATTTGATATAATATGGTCTTGTGGCCACAGAGGCAAGACCCTGGCTATGCCTGGGGGCTCACAAAGTTTGACATCCGGCCGGTCATTCCCGGGAAGCCGAAATGCCTGACCAGCTTACCAACAAGGCTAAAAGCAACGCACATGGAAAACAGCAACTCCAAACTGATCATGCTGGTGGACGACAGCGGCGCCAACCTGCTGACAGGGAAAGCCGCGCTTTCAGGCAGCTACAAGGTGCTGACGGCTGGCTCAGCCGCGACAATGCTGGAAATGCTGGAGTGGAATAAGCCCGATCTAATCCTCCTGGATGTTGACATGCCTGAAATGAACGGTTTTCAGGCTATCAAAATCCTAAAAGAACGTGGTGACGCAAAGGAAATCCCCGTTATATTCCTGACGGCCATGAATGACAGCAACCATGAACTTGAGGGTCTGGAATTAGGCGCCGTGGATTACATCGCCAAGCCCTTTTCACCCCCTCTGCTGCGTAAACGGGTTGAGTTGCACCTGCTTTTGAAAGACAACGAGAAAGAACTGCAAAGTTACAACGACAATTTACAGAGCATGGTCGAAGAAAAGACAAAAACCATTCTAAAGCTTCAAAATAAACTTCTCGCGAGCATGGCGGAAATGGTTGAAGGCCGGGACGGCGTGACGGGCGATCACATAGTAAATACGATGCGATACATGCGTATTCTGCTTTCCGCCTATCAAGAAGCTGGTATCTGCGGGGGGGCGGAAGAAGTTTCAGAATGGGATATAGATTTGCTCTGCCGAAGCTGCCAGTTACATGACGTCGGCAAGATTGCCATCAGCGACGCCATCCTGAAGAAACCCGGGAAGCTGACGGACGAAGAATTTGCTACAATGCAGCAGCATACAGTCTTCGGGGTAGATTTCATCGAAAAACTGGAAGACGGCGAGGAGTCTAGCGCCTTTTTGCGCTATGCCAAGACCTTCGCCGGATATCATCACGAAAAATGGAACGGCGCAGGGTACCCTCACGGCCTCTCCGGCGAGGCCATACCGTTGCTGGGTCGCCTGATGGCCATAGCCGACGTGTACGACGCCCTGACTTCAGACCGCCCGTATAAAAAAGCGTTCAGCCACGAAGAAGCAGTCCGCATTATTGTGGAAGGCAGGGGAACGCACTTTGACCCTGCCCTGGTTGACATTTTTGAAAAAAAGTCAGAGATGTTCCGGCAGACAGAAAAATGATTCATCTTTCTTTCAGCAAAAAATCAACGATTATTCGGCGCCACATCAAAAAAGCGGCCCAGCGTCTTAATTCTTTCGAGACTTTGGAAAGGGTCGTCTGATGATAAAGGCAATAAAGCAGTTCATTAAAGAAAACAAAGCTGTTTTTGAAGCGTACGGAGAGGAATCAACTACTGATACGTTCAGAGGCGAGCTTAACTTTGAAGCAGGTAAGATTTTTTTCGTTTTTTTAATAACCTCAGTGGTAATGCTGCCATATATTCCCAATGATTTGAAGCTGCACCAATACCCCTGGCTGGTTATTCCCCTTAGAATAGGGTTCAGTGTTTTAAGCGTCGCCATGATTTTACTAAAATATACAAAACGTTTCAGGGGCTGCCCGCTAAATTTATTGATGGTGATGGTGGCTTACCTCTATACTGCCATGGGGATATATAGCGCGTCGGCAGGCCAGCACGCTTCAATATATCTGGGCGCGTTTTCCTTTATTTTAACGATTCCTGTATTCGCGCCTTTCCCGCTGAAATTTAAAATTACCGGCTCCTTACTTTCAATCGCTACTTTTTTTATAGTGAGTTTATTTATAGGATTGGACTATTCAAGTCCGAATATTATGTACGGTATAAACGGAATTATTACGTCGCTTACCCTTTGCCTTGTGTTTTCCTTTGCTCAGGATCGCATGAGATACAAGACATGGAAGCAGAATCAACAATTAAAAGAGGCGATAACCCAAAGCGAAGAAGATTTTCGGACAATTTTGGAACTATCCATGAAAGCGGAAGTCGCCTCCATGGCGAAAAACACCTTTCTCGCCCGCATGAGCCACGAGATACGCACGCCCATGAACGCCGTTTTGGGCATGAGTGAACTGGCGCTGCGGGATTACGGCTCGCCGAAATGTCTCGAATATATACAGGGCATCAAGAGCGCGGGTCAGTCTCTGTTGACCATCATCAACGACATTCTCGACTTCTCCAAAATTGAATCCGGTAAGATGGAAATCAATGCCTCTGCGTATGAATCAAGCTCTCTGCTCAACGACGTGCTGACGATGATCCGTATCAGAATGGCGGAAAAGCCCATTGAGCTTATTGTAGAGGCGGACCCAGACATTCCCTGCGTAATGACGGGCGACTTCGTTCGTATTAAACAGGTGCTGCTCAATCTCCTGAGCAACGCCGTGAAATACACCGTTGAAGGAAGCATAAAATTTTCCTTTTCCGGCCAGGCCATCGGCAGCGGAGCCATACTCCTTACATTTGTCGTCGCCGACAGCGGCATAGGCATAAAGAGTGAGGATATGCCTAAGCTGTTCGGCGAATTCGCGCGCGTTGACCAAAAGCGCAACACTTCAATCGAGGGTACCGGCCTGGGGCTGTCCATAGCCCGCAGCCTGTGCAGGGCCATGGGCGGCGACATTACCGTGACCAGCGAGTATGGCGTCGGCTCAACCTTTACAGCCACGCTGATACAGTCTGTGAGCGAATGGAAACCCGCGGAAGATATAGCCGTCGTTACGGCGGCTAGCCCCGGTGCGAAACGGGCGTCCTTTATCGCGCCTGAGGCCGAAATATTGGTTGTTGACGATTTCTCCAGCAACCTGATGGTGGCCGAGGGCTTACTCGCTCCGTACAAAATGCGCGTTTTTACCTGCATGAACGGCAGGGAAGCCATAGAGCTGGTTAAGGCGCGTCATTTTGATCTTGTGCTGATGGATCACATGATGCCCGAAATGGACGGCATGGAGGCCACAGCCGCCATCCGCGCCCTGGGCGGACGCTTTGCGGAATTGCCCATAGCGGCTCTGACCGCCAATGTGGTCTCTGGTATGAAGGAGAAATTTCTGGCGGGCGGCTTCAATGATTTTCTCGCCAAGCCCATTGACACAGAGGATTTGGACACCGCGCTGAAAAATTGGATTCCGGCGGCAAAACGGCGGGGTACAGACGGCGAAATAGCTGCGGTTGCCAAACCACAACCAAGCCAGCCTAGCCGGGAGCGCGCCCCGGAGGAGGCGCCGCCGCGCGACGGGCTAACAGAATTGAAAGAAATTTTGGAGGCAAAGGATATGGACAGGATAGACGCCGCCCTGGCTGAGTTGCAAAACCACAACCTCTCCCCCAAAACCCGCGCGGCTGTGACCGACATAGCCATACACGTTCTCTTCGGAAACTTCCAAAAGGCGGCGGAGTGTCTTAATTCCTTGATTGATCCTGGCAAACGGTGAAAACGTCAAACGCTTAAAGCAATGTTTAAATATTACAAGGCAGCAACAACGTCGGAGAAAGAAGCAACAGGGAGTAACCCATGGAAGTCGTTTCAAACTCGCTGAAAAAAATCAAAATCAAATTTTCGCTATTCTTTGTCTTATTTGTGGCGGCGCTGTTTTTGTTTGCGGTAGCGGCCTCAAGGCAGCAGCTTCGGCAGGCTACTTCCATCACCGTGTCAATAGCGGGTATGCCTGTGCTGCAAAAAATCGCCGCTTTTATTGACGGCGATAAGTACGAGCGTCTGGCCCAAACCCTGGACGAAACCGATCCGTTTTACATTGAGACTCAGGAAAAAATCCGGGCAACAAGGTCAAACACCCATTGTTTGTACCTATACACTATGGCGCCATACACACAAGATGTGCATCATTTTATATTCGACAGCGAACCTCCTGGCAGCGAAAACTTTTCGCCCCTTGGCGCGGAGGAAGACATCAGCGATTACATTATTGATTACCGGCGAACATACGAGAATAAAACCCCCCAATTCACCCCCTTGATGTTTCAATCAAAATGGGGACGTTTAATTTCAGCTTATATGCCCATATTGAACTCAAATGGCGACGCAGTGGGAATCATCGGCATTGATTTTGAGGGCCAGAATATTTATGACGCAATCTTTATAAACGCCCTGCGGCAAATAAGTTTTTCCCTTGTGTTCATCATAATCGGGATGTTTATTTATTTTTATCTTTTATAATACCTGACAGGGCAGAATGAGGAACTTCTGAAGATGAGCTGGCAGGTCCAGGCCGCTTCCCTCGCGAACAGCGATTTTCTCGCCCGCATGAGCCACGAGATACGCACGCCCATGAACGCCGTTTTGGGCATGAGCGAATTGGCGCTGCGGGATTACGGCTCGCCAAAATGTCTCGAATATATACAGGGCATCAAAAGCGCCGGTCAGTCTCTGCTGAACATCATCAACGATATTCTCGACTTTTCCAAAATTGAATCCGGCCGCCTGGAATTAGTGTCCTCGCCATACGAAACGAGTTCCCTGCTAAATGACGCGCTGACCATGATCCGTATCCGAATGGCTGAAAAACCCATTGAGCTTATTGTAGAGGCGGACCCAGACATTCCCTGCGTAATGACGGGCGACTTCGGTCGTATCAAACAGGTGCTGCTCAATCTCCTGAGCAACGCCGTGAAATACACCGTTGAAGGAAGCATAAAATTTTCCTTTTCCGGCCAGGCCATCGGCAGCGACGCCATACTCCTTACATTTGTCGTCGCCGACAGCGGCATAGGCATAAAGAGTGAGGATATGCCTAAACTGTTCGGCGAATTCGCGCGCGTTGACCAAACGCGCAACACTTCAATCGAGGGTACCGGCCTGGGGCTGTCCATAGCCCGCAATCTGTGCAGGGCCATGGATGGCGACATTACCGTAAAGAGCGAATATGGTAAAGGCTCAACCTTTACGGCCACGCTCATTCAGTCTGTGAGCGACTGGAAACCCGCGGGGGATATGACCGTCGCCGAGGCGCTGACTACTGTAACGCAACAGGCGTCATTCACAGCGCCGGAAATTGAAGGAGTGGATATTGCCGCGGGAATGGCCATGGTAGGATGGCAACCGGGCCGTTACCGGAAGCTTTTGCACATTTTCCGCAAAGACGCGGAGGCTGGGTTCGCCCTGCTCGAAGCAGTCCCCGACGATTCCAGCCTGCCTTCATTCACCACTTTTGTACACGCTTTGAAGAGCGGTCTGGCCAATATAGGCGCAAAGACGCTGTCCCAGTGGGCAGCCACGCTGGAGAGCGCGGGGCGCGGCGGGGATATGGTCGCAATCCTGGACGGACTGACCCCTTTCAGGGAAAAACTGGCCGCGCTGATGGAACGGATAGACGAGATAACGGTTGCTGTCCAATCCGGTCAGGCAAGCGATGAAAACGCCTCGGAGGAGCAGCTGCGCGAAGCCGCGACAGAATTTAAGGATGCTCTGGAGGCAAGGGATATGGACGGGGTGGAGGCTGCTCTGGCCAGGCTGCAAGCCCTCTCGCTTGCGCCGAAATTCCAGGAGGCCGTGGCCGACATAGCAAAACACGTTCTGTTCGGGGACTTCAAAAGAGCGGCCCAGACGCTAAGTTCTTTGTTTGAGTCCGGCGGCTGATGGAATGACGGAAGCGCTATACACAGTGGAAAAAGTGTTCCGCTCTACAAGTCCAATGACTATATCATTGAATCTGAGGCAACAAAAACAACCACTTAACAGAAAGCGAGGATGCAGATGAACGCGCGATTTCTTGAGTACCTAGCCGGAGAAACCCAATCACTGAAAGACCAGGGGCTTTACAAACTGGAGCGCGCCATCACCACGCCCCAGCAGCCCCGGATGACGGCAAACGGCAAAAAAGTGGTGTGTCTTTGCGCCAATAACTATTTGGGGCTTGCCAACCACCCGGAGCTGATACAGGCGGCTAAGAGCGTCATGGACACACACGGCTTTGGCATGGCCAGCGTGAGGTTCATCTGCGGCAAGCAGGATATCCACGAAGAGCTGGAGCGCAAGCTGGCGGCCTTTTTGGGCATGGAAGACTCCCAGTTGTACTCCAGTTGCTTCGACGCCAACGGGGCGATTTTTGAGCCGCTCATGGCAGAAGAAGACGCCATCATTTCAGACGAACTCAACCACGCGTCTATCATTGACGGCGTGCGCCTCAGCAAGGCCAGGCGGTTTCGCTACAAAAACAGCGACATGGCCGACCTTGACGCCAAGCTGAAAGAGGCGTCAGGCAATTCGCGGTTCGTCCTGGTAGTCACCGACGGCGTTTTCAGCATGGACGGCTATATCGCCAAACTACCCGAAATCTGCGACCTCGCCGAAAAATATGGCGCGATGGTCATGGTTGACGACAGCCACGCCGTCGGCTTCATGGGCAGGAACGGACGCGGCGCCCATGAACACTGCGGCGTCATGGGCCGCGTTGACCTGCTGACGGGTACTTTTGGAAAGGCAATGGGCGGTGCAAGCGGCGGCTATATTGCGGGCAAAAAGACAGTCATAGACTGGCTGCGGCAAAAGGCCAGGCCATATTTATTCAGTAACTCGGTTGCGCCGTCCATCGTGGCCGCAACTCTGAAGACGCTTGAGATCCTTGAGAAGAGCGGCGATCTCATCGCGCGGGTACATGAAAATGGCCGCTACTTCCGCTCTAAAATGGAAGAACTGGGCTTCAAGCTACAGCCGGGCGAGCATCCCATCGTTCCCGTGATGTTGTACGACGCCCCGCTGGCCCAACAATTCGCCGCAAAGCTGCTGGACGAAGGAGTCTATGTGGTCGGCTTCTTCTTCCCCGTGGTGCCAAAGGGCCAGGCCCGCATCCGCACCCAAATGTCGGCGGCCCACACAAAAGACGACCTGGACTTCGCCGTGAACGCCTTCGCCAAGGTTGGCAGAGAACTGAAGGTTATCTGACGAGACATTGAATGAGGCGATTTGATTACTCGTTTTTGGAGCGCGGCCTGCTTCCGGCGGGTATGGTCAATGTTGTCGGCGCTATCAGTGAACTGCGCGAGCGCGGGAATGAACGCAAGAATAAATTTGGCGGGGTTTTTGAGAGACTGGAAAGTATCGCCAAGGTTCAGTCGGTAAAAGGTTCCAACGAAATTGAGGGCATTGTCACCAGTGAGCAACGCATCAATGAGATAGTGAATCAAAACAGCGCTCCGCTAAATCACGACGAAGCTGAGATTGCCGGATACCGCGACGCCCTGAGCCTGATTCATGAGGAACAGCGCGTTTTAGATGTTCAGGAGCAGGGCATACTTCGTCTTCATGCAGTCATGCTGTCCTATTCGCCCGCTGTCGGCGGACGATACAAGGAAAACGACAACATGATCATGGAAGTGGATTCAACCGGCCTCAGGCGCGTCCGCTTTACGCCCGTTAAGGCCAGCGAAACCAGGGAGGCCATGGAACAGTTGATTTTAGCATATTTGGACGCCAGACAAAATTACGCTATTAATCAGCTTTTGTTGATTCCGTGTTTTATTTTGGACTTTCTCTGTATCCATCCATTTACAGACGGGAACGGCAGGATGTCGCGGCTGCTGTCCTTGTTGCTGCTGTACAAGAATGGCTTTGACGCAGGGCGCTACATCTCCTTTGAGGAACAAATCAACTGCGCAAAAGCGAGTTATTACCAAGCTCTCAAAGACAGCTCAGCCGGATGGCACATGGGCAAAAACGACTATTTTCCCTTTGTTGAAAACTTTATAACAACCCTGCTCTTCTGCTACAAAGAACTGGATAAAAGGTTTGCCGTAGTGAACAGCAAAAAGATCACAAAGCGCAAGCGCATAGAATATACCGTGCTGAACAGCTTGCTGCCCATTTCAAAGCGGGAGGTTTGCTATATTCTGCCGGACGTCAGCCCCACCACTATAGAGGCCGTACTTGCTGAAATGCTTAAAAACGGGTTGATTAAAAAAATTGGGACAGCCAGAAATACGAAGTATAGTCAACGAACTTGAAAAACAACTATACTGTCTAAACGCGGAGTTCCACCATGACCAAAACCATGCGCGCCCTTGTTAAAGCCGAACGCGCCCCCGGCCTTACAATGCAGGATGTGGCAGTTCCGGAAACCGGGCCAAACGACGTTCTGATTCGCATTCACAAATCCGCGATATGCGGCACTGACATGCACATCTGGAACTGGGACGCCTGGTCTCAAAAGACGATCCCCGTACCCATGCACGTTGGTCACGAGTACGTCGGCGTAATAGAGAGCGTCGGCAGTGCCGTGAAGGCATACAAGGGCGGCGAGCGCGTTACGGGCGAAGGCCACATAGTCTGCGGCCACTGCCGCAACTGCCGCGCCGGCAAGCGCCACCTCTGCCCAAATACGATAGGCGTGGGCGTGAACCGCCCCGGGTCTTTTGCCGAGTACTTATGCCTTCCCGTTGAAAACGTATTTCCCGTGCCGGATAGCATACCAGGTGAAATTGTTTCCATATTCGACCCCTTCGGCAACGCCGCCCATACCGCCCTCTCCTTTGATTTAACTGGCGAAGACGTGCTGATCACTGGCGCGGGGCCTATAGGAATAATGGCCGCGGCAATAGCAAAGCACGTCGGCGCCAGATACGTAGTCATTACAGACGTAAACGACTACAGGCTGGATTTGGCCAGAAAGATGGGCGCTACAAAGGCGGTCAACGTTGCAAAAGAAGACCTCAGGCAGACCATGAGCGAACTGGGAATGACCGAGGGCTTCGACGTCGGCCTGGAAATGTCCGGCAACGCCCAGGCTTTCAGGTCAATGCTGGAGTCCATGTCCAACGGCGGGCGCATCGCGCTGCTTGGAATAATGGACGACGGCGTTGGCATTGACTGGGGCAAGGTAATATTCAAGGGCCTGTTTTTAAAAGGCATCTATGGCCGCGAGATGTATGAAACATGGTACAAAATGACGGCACTGCTCCAATCCGGCCTGGACATAAGCCCGATAATCACACACCGGTTTACCATCGAAGACTTCAAAAAAGGCTTCGAGGCCATGGGAAGCGGCATGAGCGGCAAAGTCGTCCTTGATTGGGGTGTTGCCTAAACGAACCTTCTGACATCGAAATCCTGCTCCATCCGCATAACGCCTATTATCCAAAGCTCGTCTCCAACCAACCTATAAATCACGCGAAATGGGCGGACACTGATCAGTTCTCTGTAATCAGTTCTAAGCTCTGGTATGCGCCTGGCTATTTCAGGGTACTCGGCGGCGCGCTCAATGGCTTCCATCAGTTTAGAAAACAACGTCCGCGCCGCTTGCGCGTCTTCAAAGGCTATATAAGAAAGGATGGCGTCAAGGTCTTGCTCTGCAGGTTGGGACCAGCGGATATCCAGGGGCATTATTGCGCCCAGCGTCTGGACATCCTGGCTTTGACTTCGCCATGAGGGTTGCTGCGGCCTTCCAGAAACGCATATTCGCCCCTGGAAATGACTTCCAGTAGCTCAAGCCTTTGCAACATTCCCCTGTACGTGCCGACATCCAGTAAAACAGCGGCCTCTTTGCCGCGTTCCGTTATAAGAATAGGCGCCCGGTCATGCTGAAGCTGGCCGATGATTTCTGTAGCATGGCGCTTGATTTCTGTGACTGGTTTCAGCGTGGGCGGCATGTTGTCTCCAAAGTGACACTTTAGTATTACTTTGCGCGTTTGTCAAACAATTCCATTTATACATAGAATGTGCCATTTTATTTGAAGATGAGAATTGCGCCGCGTTTGAGCCTATCAATGTAACTTGAGCTATTTCAAAAAGAAAGCGATGTCGTGCTTTTAAAACAACTTTCTGCTTCAAGATTGCGGAACGCAATTTTGAAGTAGAAATGGAATAAGTTGACTTTTATCTGTTCGGCTGCGGGTTTGGGATTGGGGGCAAATATTTTTCCTGGATTATTATCCCGTTGACAACCAATATGTCCGCGTCCGCGTCTTCACCGCCCGGCCTCAGGTCTTTGCCCAGGCACGCCAGATGGTAAGAGTCGAACCTCGTATTGTTTCTTATTGAGGTTCGTCCCCGCCTGTCGGCGACATGCTCCGTCGGAAAGTTCACGTACGGGCGATAAAAGAGCGGGTGTTTCCATGGCGTCAGGGGAAGCTGGTCAAGCCCGTAATCAGGGACTAATTTATGGAGGGAGTCAGGGTATTCGCCGTGTCTGTCCCTGTATCGCTTCAGGGCGTCGCAGGTGGCCTGGATGAGGCGCCGGACTTGTCTTTTCTCGGCTTCCTTAGCGCGAAGTAATATCGCCTCAAGCATAAAAATATCCTGCCGGGCGGAAATGCCTTCGGGCTTTTCAGGAAAGCGGCGGACGATTTCTTCCATCAGCGCCCTGGCCTCCAGTGTTTTTCCATCCTCAATGAGAGCCAGCGCGTCTTCGTACAGCCTTTCAGGCAGCCTGGGGTCAGACAGAGAACAGCCAACGACAGCCAAACTCAGCAAGAGCAAAATCAGAAGAATGGGCATGGTAAAAAGCCAGCGTCAAAACTAAACCGTATCATAACAACTACCGTTTTAATTTTTTACAAGCATCCCTGTATCGCCGCCTCAATCTGATCCAATCAACCTGAACCGGATCATATTCCTGAAAAACAATCTGGCCATTGGCTATCACAATTTCTCTAAGCACTTCAGTATTCCACAGATATGCCAACATCCATGTTAACGCTTGCGACGCCGCATCCGCAGCCAGCGCATCCGCGCATATGACTTGTGGAGCGGAACTCATTTGCGTTGACCAAATCATGGAAAAAATGTTCCGCTACACAAGTCGCACGACTATAATCAACGAAGCTGAAAAATAGGCTATGTCCTGTTTTTCGGGTTCATTAATCATTCACACCCAATGCGCCTCATCGCACAAGTCTGCCCCCAATTCGACCCCAGCGCCAGGTGGCGCGACGGCGGCAGCAGGACTGTAGCCAAAAGCCCGATTTTCAGTCTGGTAGAAATACAGCGCCAGTCCCCCCACAGCGGCAAAAACGGGACTTACTATCGCCTCTCCTGCCCTGAGTGGGTACACGCCATCCCCTTTACGGCCGTTGACGCTGGGTTTGAGTTGCTCGCCGTTGAGCAGCATCGTCACGGCATTGAGAAAGCGTCGCTGGAAGTTCCAGGCGGCGCCTGCGACCCGGGGGAAGACCCTCTGGACGCCGCCAAAAGAGAGCTTTTGGAAGAAACGGGATTCTCTTCTGACAACTGGACGCACCTTGGCTTTTGCACGCCGAACCCAGCCATACAAGATAATCGCTGCCACTTTTTTCTGGCTCTCGGTTGCGCTCAAACCCGCGAATTGAACCTTGACCCAACGGAAGAGCTTCGCGTGTGGGCCATGCCCTGGGCGGAATGGAAGTCAAAACTTGAAACGGGCGAAATACATCACGGCCTGATACTCGCGGCCTTTGAGAGGCTGCGTTTGAGCAGCGCGTGGGCCTCGCTGCAGCAACAGATCAATAACATGTCAAACTAGGGACATGAGCAGACTAGATCTCTCAAGGTTTTTTTCTCCCATAGCTTCAAAACTTGAGGCCGTCGAGGAGGAATTGCAAACCGTCGTTCAGTGCGAAATCCCCGTGGTGCGCCGTTTGGCGGAGCATGTTTCCAAAGGCGGCGGCAAGAGGTTGCGCCCTGCCCTGGTCTTGCTGGCTTCAAGGCTCTGCGGCTGTAATTCCAATGAAGACATACGCTACGGCGCTATTTTTGAACTGATACACACTGCCACGCTGATACACGACGACGTTATTGACCACGCCTCCACAAGGCGCGGACGCCCCAGCCTGAACTCCGCCTGGGGAAACACCCAGTCTGTTCTCTTCGGCGATTTTCTGTACCTGCGCGCCGTGCGGAGCGCCTTAACCGGCCGCAACTGGCGGATGATGGAAATTTTGGTTGACATAGCGGCCCGAATGATTGAAGGCGAGCTTATACAAAACGAGTGCCTGCATTGCCTGGACACATCAAAAAAAACCTACTTTGACATTCTTGAGCGAAAGACGGCCTTTCTGTTTGCCGGCTGCGCGGAGTGCGGCGCCGTGTTAGGCGAAAAAAGTCAAAGCGTCTGTCAGGGCCTTTATAAATACGGTCTGGAGCTTGGCAGGGCCTTTCAGTTGGTTGACGACCTTCTGGACTACACGTCAACCAGCAGCCAGTTGGGCAAGCCCGTATTTTCGGATTTACACGAAGGCAAGCTGACGCTGCCCATGCTCTTATTGATGGAAAGGGCGCCCGGCGAAGCAACGGCCATAGTCAAGCGCGTCTGGGCGGACGATTCATCAGGCATATCGCCTGAGGACGCCCAATTAGTGCGCGAACTGCTAAAACGGTGCGGTGTATTGGATGAAATTCACCAATTGGCAAGGCAGGCCACCGGCGCCGCTATGGAATCGCTGCCTGTTGTTGACGGAGACCCTGAAATAGTCAAACTATTGCTGAAAATTCCTGAGACGCTGCTGGAGAGAACTTATTAAGGCGACGCGCAGATGCAATGTTCGAGAAAAAACGCGCAACTTATGGCCGCCGCCAGGCCAAACGCGTTCTGTCGCCCTGAAAAACAGGGCCTTTTCTGTTTTTTCAGGGTGATAGAGTAAAAAACTGTCATGCCCGCGCTAACGCCAGCCCACTTAGACCACCGCCGCCTGTGGCGCGCTTTTGATTATTGTTACCCCGTAATCAGCCGCCGCAGCAGGGGCCTGAGTCTCGGCCTGAACTTAAACCTGAACAAAGTCTGTAACTTTAATTGCGTCTATTGCGAAGCCGACCGCATAAGCCCTCCTAAACGAAAAGATATAGACTTAGACCAACTGGAAGCTGAAATGAAGTTTTTGTTGGATTTGGCGATTTCAGGCGAGTTATTTAACCTGCATCCGTTCAGCGCCGTTAAACCCGAACAGCAAACCTTGAACGACCTTGCATTCAGCGGCGACGGCGAGCCTACTACCGCAAAGGAATTTCCAGAATCAGTTGGCAGGCTCGCAAAACTATTAAAATATTTTAATCTGACGAATGTCAAGCTGGTTCTCATTACTAACGCAACCAGGCTGCAAGATATAAATGTCATCGAGGGCATTGACGCGCTAATGGCGAATAATGGGCAAATATGGGCAAAACTAGACGCAGGTACAGAAAACCTTTACCGCGCTGTCAATCGCTCCGATATTCTATTGGAACAAATCATTAAAAACCTTGAATTTGCAGGTAAAAGATGGCCGATAACAATACAAACGCTGTTTTTAGAATGGGAAGGCGCCGCGCCGTCCGAACAAGAAATCAATTCATACATCGACAGACTTAAACACTTATTAAACAGCGGCGTCCGGTTGCAGGGCATACAGCTATACACAGTCGCCAGACCAACGCCGGAAATTGGCGCAAGGCCGCTGCCGTCCGCTATTTTGGATAAGATAGCGAATTGCGTTGCCAAAGAGTTGTCACGTATTTCTGTGGATGTTTTCTATGGCTCTGAAGCGTAATTTACGCAATTTTTTTATTTGGATTATAAGCATTTGGCTTGTATCCGTGTTTTCCAATTTAAATTTTCATGAAAAACCGGCTGACGACATTCCTACACCCCCACCGCCCGCGTACATTGACGTAACGATTGTGGCCGTTGGGGATCTGATCAGCCACCAGGACGTTCAGAGCGCCGCCAGATACGCCGAAAACGGATGGGCTTCCCTCTGGGAAGAAATCACGCCCCTTTTCAAAAGCGCCGACCTCGCCATGGCCAACCTGGAAACGCCTATAGCTCCTAACACTGGCAAGCCGGGAATCCCGTTTTGTTTTAACGCATCAAACGATTTGGCCCAGGCCCTGAAAGAGACGGGCGTGGGCCTCGTATTCACGGCCAACAACCACGCCTATGACCAGAACGTAAAAGGCGTGGCCGAAACCCTTGAACACCTTGACGCCAGCGGCGTCAAGTACACAGGCAGCGGTTTAAATCGCGGCGCGGCTGAAAGCCCCATAATTATTGAATTGCGGGGCGGGGTCAAGGTCGCCGTACTCGCCAGGACGGATATTTTTAACAACAACCTCAACCAGCGGGATGACCGCCCCTGGGTGGCGGCTTTAGACATATACAGCGACGAGCGAGCTGTTAAAGAAATACGCCAACAGGCTGACGCCGTAATTATCGGCGTCCACTGGGGCAACGAGTACCACATTCGCCCCAGCCAGCGCCAGAGGGAAATTGCGGCGCGGCTCATAGCAGCCGGCGCGGACGCAATCGTGGGGCATCATCCGCACGTGCTTCAGCCCTTTGAATGGGTTGAGTCCGGCGGACGCAAAGGCGCAGTTGCCTTTTCGCTGGGCAATTTTTTAAGCAACCAGGACAGGATGTACAAACCCGCGAGCGACGCGCCGGAGGGAGGCGACAGCCGGGACGGCGGCGCAATGATAATCACGCTGCGCAAAGACCAGGAAGGCGTCAAATTGCTGGACGCGCGCGTGGAACCCCTTTGGACGGACAATAATTGGGCGGCCCATAACAGCGGCAATGACGCAAAGAGGGTCGTCCGCGTCCTGAAAACCACGCCCGGTCAGCGCGGCGCTGAAATGGAAGACCTGCTGGCGCTAAGGAGAAAACACGCGCTGGAGAGGCTTTATGGCGATTGACTATAGCGTTTCCGGTTCAAACCCGCGTTCAGCAGTCAGGAATGCTTGTGATGCAATAATTGCGGCTTTGAACCGGAAAGTAGCGCTGGCGCTAAACTTCATCTTTTTCCACTAGACATAATTGAATTACGTAATAACGCTAATATTTAGGGGAAGCGCTATAAATTGCCGCCGCTTGCACTTCCCGCTGTGTTGTGGGAGCGAACAGGAGATCATGCGGAAGCCTTGCCAAAGACAACAATGAATCCATCCAAGCAAAGCATCTTCAGTAATGCCAAAAGTCTGATAGAATCATTGACAATGCTAAGAATGGAGGAACAAAATGACCCAGCTAGTGCTAGAAATCGACAGCCTTCAAGAATTCCTGAAAAAAACATCGCCACGCCCACCGTCAAAGTCATAATACACCGCGATTCTGAGCGGATAGCCGCCCGGATTGAGGCGACCGGAGGCAAAGACGATTGGGATATTGTTGGCGGCTCAAGTGTACCAAAAATCCAACAGATGAAAACGAGAAGACCAAAATACTGATCTGCGCAAAATCCAACTTGTGTCGAACCACTCAATGCAATACGCGCTGTATGTCTTTAAGCAAAAGAAACATCCGTGATGGGGTGATTGGGCCAGGTTGAAAGCCAAAGCGCAGATACCACTGTTCGGCAGTCTCATCTTTTGCATCTACTATAACGGCGCGTATTCCGGCGATGTCCGCCGCCTGCAAGGTACGCAGAAGCGCATCTTTTAGCAAAGCTGTTCCAACGTCTTGCCTCTGAAAACCTCTATCCACAGCCAATCTTGCCAGCAGCATTACGGGTACAGGATACCTCGCCAGCCCTTTTGTAATGCGCTCTGGCGCGTCTGTGTGTTCAACATCGGCGACGCTCAGGCTGTAATATCCGGCAATTACAGAACCTGCGCATAGGACATAGGTTTGGGAACTGTTTGCCTTCTGGTTATTCAACGCATGACGCCGCAAGTAACGATTCAAGTCCTGTTGACCGCATTCAAATGCCTCAACAGGATCACTTGCCACCAGTTTACGAATTGGCGAAAACTTGCTGCTCAATCAAGTATCCCTGGTTCTGTCAGAAGTTTCCGCAGTTGCGGGATATCCTGTGCCGGTCTGTCCAGAGCAGCTTGAAAGGCTTTCCATTGTTCGCTGTTCAAGACAATCCGACGCTGTTCAGTCATCATTTCGTCATCTGATTCTTTTATGGCTTTGGCCTTAACTTTGGCTTTGTTAGGAGAGGCTTCAAAACTGAATGAAAATTCATCTGGAGAAATGGATAGAGCGTGCGATGTTTTTTCTTCTTCCATGTTGTCCTCCATTAGAAAGTGTAGCAGAACTACTCTTCTTCATGGGTCATCTATAACAAAATAGGCGCTGATATTGTAAAAGTGAGTTAGTGCTGGACCCAAGCCACTGGTTAGGCCATTATCAATGTAGCTCGTCAAAGCCTGCCTGAATTCCTGATAACTGTTGTTTTCATCACGTTCTTGGTACGTCCTGCGCAATCATCGCCCGATGGCTTCCTTGCGCTTTATCAATGCGCCTGTATTTGCGATTTCAGGTATGCCGGGGGCCAATACTCTCAATTCGTCAAGCTATTTTCTTGATTCTTCCAGCGACCCTCTTTCAATAGAGAGAAACAGACTTGAAAGGGTTTCCTCTATCTTCAATGGACGCGGGGCAGTATCCATAATTACCTCAAGAAACTGATCGGAAGTCATTCCATAGCTCGCCTCTGGCTGTCTGGCGGCGTTGTCCTGGAGAATGATGATTTCATCAGGGAGCAGTTCGCTCAAAACCTGCGGCGAGTGTGTTGTCACGATAAACTGCATCGCCGGAAACGCTTTTTTCAGCGCATTGGGCAATCGTCTTTGCCATTGCGGATGCAAGTCAAGTGTAGGTCAAGTTCATCTATGAGTACAATTCCCGGGGTCTGCTTCAAGACTTCTTTGCCCAACTGCGGATTTAGGATAACAGCGCGCCGGGCGATATCCGCTACAAGCGCCACTATCACGCGCTCACCATCACTCAGGTTGTCAAAGAGCTGGCTCCCAGCTTAAAGGCAGGGGACATACTTGTGCTGGATAATCTAAATGTCCACAAGTCAGAATTGTTGCTCGAAGTAGTATGGGCAAGAGAAGCAGAGGTCAAGTTTTTGCCAGCCTAGCTGCGGATACGGCATCGCAAGCATTCCTATAGCCCGGATTTGAATCCAATAGAAAAGATGTGGAGCAAGGTGAAACAAGCCTTACGAAGCATGAAAGCCAGAACGAATGAGGAGTTGTTTACAGCGATAGGGAAAGCGCTGAGTATGGTTACAGCAGAAGACGCTCAAGGCTGGTTTAAATCATGTGGATATATACCACCCGACTTCAACACTTTGGTTTAGTGTATAGCATGTAAGTCTTGTGTTTTAAGTAATTTAGTTCATTTTGGTTAAATATTTGTAATGGCATGTTTTTGTTTGCATTATGTATTGACTTTTGTTTTGAGTTGATTCATAGTAGTGGCATGTTTGTTAAAGTCACTAAGTCCGGACCCCGCCGCT
>JAISSN010000082.1 GCA_031273105.1 Holophagales bacterium
CCCTGTAGCCCCGGAATCCAGGCCGCGCTGGGAACCATCGGGCAATTTGACCGTGACTGACATCGAAACCTCGCAAAACAAACAATTATATAGCTGATCCGACATGAAAAACCGGAAAAGCGCCTGTTTTTCTTCTACATAGAACGCGCCATTAAATCACGACTTTGGAAAGTGCGATACGCGCGCAAGCTATCGGTATCATTCAAGCAATTTTGAGGACGAAAGAAGTCCGGGTTTCCAGGACAACTTTCTACCATGTTCCAGACAACCCAGGCTGGGCTGTAAAATACGCCCGGTATCCAGTACCAGCCGTGAATGGAACTCCAGCCCCAGCGCCCGTAGTGGTGTGTGACGTAGCCTAAGGGGTCGTAGCTTACCCAGGTCATGCCCCCCTGTAAGCGCCCCAATGGCCGCGCCAATAAGGGCGCCAGTCGGTTATGGTCACCCTTGGGCGCCAGCACCAGCCCACGTCAGCCACCTGCACCCAATCTCCGTGACCTTCAAGAGCATCGGCGTAGTAGCGGATTTCAGATTTAAAAGCACGGGCATCACTTTCTTCTCGAAATAGCTCAAGTTACACCGATAGACTCAAGCGCGGCGCAATTCTCATCTTCAAATAAAATGGCGCATTCTATGTAGAAATGGAATAACCTGTTGAATATAAATTTTATAATGTGGGCGGAAAAAAACACTCACAGTCGCCCTTTAACAGCACCGGCGACATTGCGCTCCAAGCTCGCTCAATGCCCCACTTCCACATCGGCGCTTGAATACAGGATATCCCCAGTTCTCAAAATTTCTTCAACGAGCTAATTGCAAAACCTCTAGCTTTGCCGGAAACGCGGGCGCCAGACCCTCATTTTACGCGAATGCCCCGCTGGCTTGCGACGTTTCCAAGAGGTTTTGCAATTACCTCGACGCAATATCCTTAATTATATTTAGCGTCAAAGTTTGAATCGGAAGTCGTTAATAAGATGATGAATTCAATCAAACTCCATAGCGGTAAGATGGGGAGCAATAAAAGTCCCACCACAAAAAACGTTAAAATCAAACAAATTGCCAAGTAAAAAAGAGAGATACATAGATAAATAACTCCTTTTTTAACGCTGCCCAAATAAAAGTGGTGAATGCCGTAACATCCAAGGAAAAAGGCAAGTATTGCCGCCACAACTTTAGACTTTTTGCTTCGTTGTGAATCTTGAAGCGTGTTGGTTTCTGACATGATGTCTCCTGTTCTTGAAAGAGGTCGGCGTTATTGCCGAAATTAAGAGAGATGAAACTTGACTTAAAACTGTGTCCAAAACTTTTCAATCAGCTTGAAAACATGCGCTTTTCTTGTTTTCAAGCTGATTGATTATACTTTATTCTAGCAATTTACATTTACTAATCGCCGTTTTGCCCTCGGATTCTGATACCACATTAAAAGCGGGATAAATAAGACCATTTCTATAATACATCTCCGCACAAATATAATAGGTCTTTCCGGCCTCAATATTCATTTGATAAGAACGCTCTTCCTTTGATTTAGCTTCTGCATGTACGTAGTCAAGCCGAGATATTGTGCTAGGATCGCCCAGTATTTTATAATTTCCCCGAGGCAGTTCAACTTGTTTATACTGATTGAGCTAATTGCAAAACCTCCGAATTTGCCAGGAACGCGGGCGCAAGGCACTCATTTTTCAGCGACTGCCACGCTGGCTTGCGACATTTCCAGAGGTTTTGCAATTACCTCATGCAACAACGCTAATATTCAGGGAAGCGCCATAGTCAAATGAACATGAATTCCGCTCTACAAGTCCAGTGCGCGGATGCGCTAGATGAGGCGCATGCGCCGAATCTTGCGATGCCGTATCCGTAGCCAGACTGCGCCTTAGTGTAGCGAGCCAACGACACTCGGTGAGCAAAACGGGAGCGCAGTTGTAAATCATCCGTTTTTGTACCGATTTTCGGCGGGGATATTCAACTTGGAATTTACACTATAGCTTTCAGTTTCCCGCTAAACTCTTTGTATGGCATTTCGTATCACTTGAATCTTGTCATTTCTGGTACAGGCCGGATTTTTTTTTATAAACTCTTCTGGAGACACCATGAAGCTAAAGCACATCTCAATCGTTTTTCTTCTGGCGGCGGGCGCGCTTGCCTGGGCAGACGCGCCGCTGATATTCACGTCGCCCACAGTGAGCGGGACGCACATCGCGTTTTCCCACGCGGGCGACCTCTGGATCGTTGCAAAAGAGGGCGGCGAAGCCCGCAGGCTGACATCCGGCGCAGGAGTAGAAGCAAGACCATATTTTTCACCGGACGGCAAGCTGGTGGCCTTCACCGGCGAATATGAAGGGAATATGGACGTGTACGTAGTACCGGCCTCAGGGGGCGCGCCTGCCCGTCTGACCTATCACCCTGGAGCGGATTTAGCCGCCGGATGGTCGCCGGACGGCAAGGTTATTTTTTCTTCTTTCCGAAACAGCCAAACGGGCAGAACGGCTCAACTGTTCAAGATTGCGCCCGATGGAGCGTGGCCGGAGTTGATTCCATTGCCGATGGCCCACGAAGGCTCTTTTTCGCCTGATGGCAAATACCTGGCTTATGAGCCGATGCGAAGGGCCTTTGGGGCTTGGAAGCGCTACCGGGGCGGAACGGCGTCTTATCTCTGGATAGCAGACATGAAGGATTCCAGCGTGGTCAAGGTTCCGCGTGCGGACAGCAATGACTTTTGCCCCATGTGGGTTGATGACAAGGTTTATTTTCTCTCAGACCGCCAGGGGCCAATCACGCTCTATTCTTACGACGTGAACACAAAACAGGTTGAGCGGCTCATTAACAATACGGGCCTCGACTTAAAGAGCGCCAGCGCCGGGCCTGGCGCCATAGTCTATGAACAGTTTGGCTCTATATACCTCTATGATATAGCCTCTAAGCAAAGCAGGGCTGTCAATATCACCTTCGAAAGCGACTCGCCCAGCATAAGGCCGCGCTTTGAACCGCTGGAGAGGCGCATTATTAACGCCGACATATCGCCAAACGGCGCCAGGGCCGTATTTGAGGCGCGGGGCGAAATTTTTACCGTTCCCGCTGAAAAGGGCAGCGTCAGAAATATCACAAATACCCCAGGCGTGATGGAGCGCGATCCCGCCTGGTCGCCGGATGGCAAATCCGTCGCCTATTTTTCTGATCAAAGCGGCGAATACGCCCTGCATATCAAAGCGCAGGATGGCTCTGGAACCCCAAGGGTAATAGCCTTAGAACCCACTTTTTACTACAGCCCTGCCTGGTCGCCCGACTCCAAAAAAATAGCCTTTATGGATAAACGCCTGAACGTCTGGCTTGTTGACCTTGATAAAGGCGCGCCGGAAAAGCTGGATACCTTTGACCGGGGCGGCGTTGTAGGCGGGGTCGCGGGCCTGGCCTGGTCGCCCGACAGCCAGTGGATTGCGTACGCCAAACCGCTGTCAAATTGGTACGACGCCATATTTGTGTGCAATACGCGGACTAAAAAAATAAATCAAATCACGGACGGCATGTCGGACGCCGCCAGCCCTGTGTTTGACCGCTCTGGCAAGTATTTGTTCTTTACGGCCAGTACCAATGTTGGGCCGTCGGTATCCGGCTTCGACATGACTTCGTACCCCCACCGTCAAACCAGGAGCGTCTATCTGGCAGTACTCAAAAAGGACGAGCCGTCTCCCTTGGCTCCTGAGAGCGACGAGGAAAAGCCTGCGGACGATAAGCCCGCCGATGTTAAAGCCGCAGATAAGCCCGGCGATAAGAAGGCCGCTGATAAGAAAACAGAGGCCGACAACGCGGTCGCCATTGACTTTGACGGCCTGGATCAGCGCATAGTCTCTCTCCCTATTCCTGAAAGGCAAATAGTCGGCCTGGCCTGCGGCAAACAGGGAACTCTTTTGGTGTTGGAAACGCAGCACGGCCGCAATCAGCCCAGCGGCATGACGCTGCAAAAGTTCGACATGAAAACCAGAAAGCTGGATAAAGTCGCCGATGGAATCATGGGTATTGCCATCTCCAGCAACGGCGAAAAGGCGTTGCTCAGGATTGGAGATAATTGGCACATAGTGGCCTCCGACCAGGCCCCCAAGCCCACGGACGCCAGATTAAGGCTCAATGAGGCCGAAGTGCGGGTTGAACCAAAGGCGGAGTGGACGCAGATGTACAGGGAAGCCTGGCGCATCCAGCGCGATTTCTTCTATGACCCCGGGCATCACGGCTTAGACATCAAAGCCGCGGAAGCCCGCTACGCGCCCTATGTTGACGGCCTTCGCAGCAGGGCGGACCTGAATTATCTCTTTAATGAGATGTTTGGGGAGCTCACCGTCGGCCATCTATACGTTGGCGGCGGCGATATGCCTTCTGTTAAAAGCGTCCCCGGCGGTCTGTTGGGGGCTGACTTCAAGGTTGAAAACGGCCGCTATCGTTTCTCTAAAATCTATAACGGCGAAAACTGGAACCCCGACCTCCGGGCGCCCCTCACCGGGCCTGGAGTAGAAGTTAAGGCTGGCGAGTATCTCCTGGCCGTGAACGGGCGGGAGCTTACAGACAAAGACAACCCCTATCGCCTTCTGGAAAATACTTCGGGCAAGCAGGTACAGCTTAGAGTGGGGCCGACCCCGGACGGCAAAAACGCCAGAGATATAACCGTATTGCCTGTCTCCAGCGAAACGAACTTGCGAAACCTGGATTGGATAGAATCAAACCGCCGCTACGTCGCCCAGGCGACAAACGGGCGCCTTGCATACGTTTGGCTTCCCAATACCGCCATGGGCGGCTATACAAACTTTAACCGCTATTGGTTTGCTCAGCTGGATAAGGACGGCGCTGTTATTGACGAGCGATTCAACGGCGGCGGCAGCGCGGCTGATTACATCATTGATTACTTAAAGAAGCCCATAAACAGCTATTGGGCCGTGAGGGACGGCAAGGACTTCCGTCAGCCCTTCGGCGCCATGCCCGGCCCAAAGGCCATGCTCATCAATGAACACGCTGGCAGCGGCGGCGATTACCTGCCATGGCTGTTCAGGCGCGAGGGCCTGGGGCCGTTGATCGGTAAACGCACCTGGGGCGGCCTGGTTGGCATCGGCGGCTATCCCACGCTGATGGACGGCGGCTCGGTCACCGCCCCCCACTTCGCCTTCTATACGCCCGAAGGCCAATTTGCCATCGAAAACGAAGGGGTGACGCCGGATATTGAAGTTGACATGGATCCAAAAGCCTGGCGGGAAGGCAGGGACGCGCAGCTCGAAAGGGCAATAAGCGTTGTGATGGATGAACTCAGGAAAAACCCGCCCAAAAAAGTAAACAGGCCGCCGTACCCCAGATACCAGAGGTGAGGGCGCGATCACTTTCAGCATAAAAACAGGGCGCGTTTTGTTTTTCAAGCTGATTGAGGTAATTGCAAAACCTTTGAAAACGTCGCAAGCCAGCGTGGCAGTCGCTGAAAAATGGGAGTCTGGCGCCCGCGTTCCTGGCAAATTCGGAGGTTTTGCAATTAGCTTGATTGAGTATATCAATGTAGGACAAGCCATGACCAAGTCACTCCTGGATGATGACCTCAACAAAAAAATAGTAGTCTGCCTGCAACGGGAAGGGCGGATAAGCCACGCCGAACTGGCCGAGCGTCTTGAGGTGAGCCGGCCGACGGTGATTGACCGCGTGAGGCGCCTGGAGAGCGGGGGGGTCATTGAAGGCTATTTCGCCTCCGTAAGCCCGGCCTCTGTCAAAAAGGCAAGCGTGGCGTACGTTTTTGTCAGATACCGGACGGATAACAATCAACTGGAAAAGAGGTTTATAGAGGCTCTGGCAATGGAGCCGGACATTTTGGAAGCCCACACCACCGCCGGCGATGATTGCCTTTTGCTGAAAATAGTAGCCGATACGCCAATAGGGATTAACGAGCTTTTGCGCAAAATCCGCTCCCTCGGCCCCCAGGCTTCAACGCGCACAACTATGGTGCTGGAGACCCACTTTGAAAAACCGGGGCCGTCGCCCTACCCAAGCAGCGAAATGGCCCGGAGAGTAGTTATGTCAAAAAGCAGGGGCTGACGCCCGTGAAGGATATTTACGCATACGCCGGTTTTCCTGATTTTTGGGCCAGGTCCGCGCCCGAAACCCCATTTGGGAGAGACGTCCACGAAAATCCAGAACTGTTCACCGACATTGACCAACTGGAAAAAATTTACGACCAGACAGAAATACTATTGTCCCTGCTGCGAAAAATCAGGAATGACGGCCCGCGCCTGTCGCTCATCACGCGCCACCTCAAGCGTTTGCCCAGGTTCCCTGAACGCGGACAGCAGATCTATGACGAGATAGAGCTTTTTCAGATAAAAAAGTTTCTGCATAACTACCATGCCCTGATGGGGCGACTACCGGACGAGGTACAAAGGGCCTTTGGTTTCGGGTACCGCTCCCAGCCGCTGGAAGATAAGCTGAACACAGGCCGCCAGAATCCTGAGGCTTTTTATGTCGCCGACGAATACAGCCCCGATCTGGCGAGCGTACGCTCTGAAATACTCGATACGGACGCCCGGCTGCGAGACCTGGAAGAAAAGAGGGCGAAGGAAATAAAAGACCGCTATGGCCTGGACTTTAAGGGGCGGCCCTTCTTGCTGACGCCCAAAGAGCGTCTGGGGGATTACGTCTCCGCTTCTCTCTTGCTTGTCATAGAGCCTTATGACGACAGCCTGTTCTCCGTGCGTCCTCTCAAGTGCGCCGCTTCGTTGACCCTAGCCGAAAAACGCAGGAAACTCGCTCAAAAAGAGAGAATTTGCGAAGAGGCGGTACTGAAGTCCATAACCCAGGACGTACTGACCGAATTGCCCAACCTGTTGCAGTACCGCGACGCGGCGCTGGCCTTTGACCTGGCCTGGGCGCGGGCGCGCATGGCCGATGAATTGGCGCTCAGTCGGCCGCGCCTGCACACAGAAAAAACGATGCGCATAAGCAAGGGCCGATTCACGCCCTGCGAATCGCTCTGCGCGGCGCACGGTGTTCCATACAGTCCGCTGGACGCCAATATTGAAGTCGGCGCAACCGTTATTTTCGGCTCGAACATGGGCGGCAAAACCGTTGTGTTGCAGACAATATCGCTTCTGCAATTAGCCGCCCAGTGCGGACTCTTTGTACCTGCGGAACGCTTTGAGACTTGCGTATTCCACTCTTTTCACTACATAGGCGAAAGGCACGGCGGCGATATTCATCAGGGACTATCGGGCTTTGGGCTGGAAATGCGGCAGTTGATTCTGGCCTGGCAAAGCGTGGGGCCTGATGAAAGCGGGACGCTGCTTTTGATGGACGAATTTGCCAGAACCACAAGTTCTAACGAAGCTGAAGCCATATTGGCCGCCGTGCTGGAGGCGGTCGCCCAAAAGCGCAACACCGTAGCCCTTTGCTCCACGCACTTTCACGGACTGCCCCGCATACCAAAGGTCAGCTTTCTCAGGATGGCCGGCATGAGACACCTTGACGTTTCAAAGCGGCCAGGGTGGGATGGCCTCCCGCAAGGCGCCGACCCTATAAAAGAAATAGCTCTGCGCATGACCTATCGCCTGATGCCGGACGACGGAAAACAAGGCTCCGACGCCATAGCGGTAGCGCAAATGCTGGGTTTGGACAGTGATTTGACAGATCGCGCCAAATCATTTTTCCTGGGTTTATAATAGGTTTGCGCGGAGCAAAATAAGCCGACAGAGTCCCTCATGAATTCCTTTCAAAGAGTCATTGCAAAAATAATGCATGGATATCAAATTCCGCAGGGAATGGCGGAAAGCTGCAGGGAAGAACTCTACAAGATAAACCAGGCAAGGTTCGGACGCCTTGCTCCCCTGGCGCTGGCCGCTCTGACAGTCATTCTTGCCGCATTTTTTGTTAATGCTTTCATGGCTGGATTTGAGGGGCCAGTGCTGGCGCATATAATAGCGAACTCCGCATACCTGGTTTTTTTGACCTGCTGCTTTT
This sequence comes from Holophagales bacterium, assembly GCA_031273105.1. Lineage (GTDB taxonomy): Bacteria > Acidobacteriota > Holophagae > Holophagales > Holophagaceae > WRHW01. The sequence goes on from JAISSN010000082.1 coordinate 7,969, forward strand.
TTCTATGGAAAAAACAGTGGTTTGTTGATGAAAAACTCTTTAAGTTCTTTGTCTATACTATCGTTTTTATTTCACTGTTTTGGACAGGCGTTTTAAGCGTTCTGGAGCAAAACATAGCCTGTTACGCCATGGGAATTCTTTTGTTTTCAGCTGTTTTTACACTCAACCCGCGTATTTTTTTATGTTTGCAATTATCCATACTGTTGTCTCTGTTGGCGACGATTCCATTTTTAAATATTAATCATTTTACAATATTATCCAACTATATCAACATTTCATTTTGTACATTCTTGTCGGTTTATATCGCCCATTTAGCATTTTGCTCGACACTGGAAAATATTATTAAAAAAATAACAATCGAACAACAAAATTTAGAATTAAAAGAATTAGTCGTAAAATTAAAAGATTTATCTGAAACTGATTCACTGACGCTGCTGTATAATCGTCGAAAATTTAATTCAATTATGAGGGAAGAGTGGAGAAAGGCCGTCAGGAGCGCGGCCAGCCTGGTATTGATAATCGTTGATGTTGATTTCTTTAAGAAATACAATGATACATACGGGCATTTGAAAGGCGATGACTGTCTGGTTCAGATAAGTCAGGCGTTAAAGTCAAATTTTTTGAGGGCTAATGAATTTTTGGCCAGGTATGGCGGCGAAGAATTTGCCATAATCATGGCTAATTCGGGAATAAATGAAGGAGTATCAGCTTGCCGGAGGGTTATTGAAGCTATAAACGCGCTCAATATTCCCCACAGACAGTCCCTGGTGTCGGATTTTGTCACCGTCAGCGCCGGACTAATGGCCGACATACCAAAAGCGGTGGACAGCCTGGAAGACTTCATAAACTGCGCCGACCAAGCGCTTTATGACGCAAAAAAAACAGGACGGAACCGCTATGTGGTGGCGGACAAAGCCTGGAACGCCATAATCGAACGCTGAAAGACGATACACGGGTGACTTATGCAAAATAAGCTGGGCTTGCCGGAAGATCAAATCGCCAGGGCGCGTGACCTCGCCGCCAGGATAGCTAAACCTGTCATGGAATTTATTGACGGCCACACCACCGTGGCTGTGGAGAGGGCTTCCCTGCGCCTGCTGGGGGCCGATGGGGCGGACGCCAACGGCGTTCCCGTTCCCAACATCCTGGTGGATCAGCTAAAAGACCGCTTGCACGGCGGCGCGCTGCGATGGTACGTTAACGCGCTGTTAAAGAAAGGCCTGGGGCCGGAAGAATTAAACGTCCAAATAGCGGACGGTTTGCGGGTTGGCGATATTCCCCATGGCGATCCGGCGGCGCTTGAGCTTAAGGCCGAACAACTCACGTCTCAATATCTGGCGCGAGTCCAGGCAAACAGACGGCACAGAGAAGCCAAACTGGAACAATTCAAGGGCAAAAATCATAGCCCCCTCTTATACGTCATAGTGGCCACAGGCAATATCTATGAAGACGTAAAACAGGCCCGGGCAGCAGCAGGGCAGGGCGCCGACGTAATAGCCGTCATTCGCACTACGGCCCAGAGTCTGCTGGACTATGTTCCTTTTGGCGCCACGACAGAGGGCTTTGGCGGGACTTACGCTACGCAGGAAAACTTCCGCATCATGCGCGCCGCCCTGGACGAAGCGGTCGAGCAACAGCAGAGGTATATTTACCTGACCAACTACGCATCAGGGCTTTGTATGCCGGAGATAGCCGCCATGGGCGCTCTGGAGCGGCTGGACATGATGCTGAACGACTCTATGTATGGAATATTATTCCGCGACATCAACATGTACCGCACATTTGTTGACCAAAAGTTCAGCCGGATGTTAAACGCCTGCGCCGGGGTAATCATAAACACGGGCGAAGACAACTACCTGACGACGTCAGACGCTGTCGAAAAGGCCCACACGGTGCTGGCGAGCCAGTTCTTAAACGAGAGATTCGCCCTGGAAGCAGGACTGCCGCCTGCCCAGATGGGGCTGGGACACGCCTTTGAAATGGATCCCGCGATAAAGAACGGCTTTTTGATGGAACTCGCCCAGGCCCAGATGGCCCGCGAGATATTTCCGGGCGCGCCGCTGAAGTACATGCCGCCCACTAAATTTATGACCGGGGATATTTTCAAGGGCGTCGTGCAAAATGCCCTATTCAACTTCGTTTCCCAATTCACCAGCCAGGGCATACACCTGCTTGGTATGCTCACAGAGGCCATACACACGCCCTTCATGCAGGACCGCGCTTTGGCCCTGGATAACGCCAGATATGTAATGAACAACATGGCTGACCTCAGCGATGAAATCACATTCCGGCCCGATGGGGCAATCGTCCGGCGCGCCCATCAGGTGTTAGCGGAAACCGTTGAGTTTCTGGAATCCGTCGCCAGGACGGGACTGATGGAGAGCATGGAGCAGGGGGCCTTTGCCGACATCAAGCGCCCAAGGGACATGGGCAAGGGGCTGGAGGGCCTGGTTAAAAAGGGGGACGACTATTGGAACCCCGTCGAGAGTGAACTCAAGGCAAAGCTGTTCGGAGCGTGAACATGTATATTCGATCCTACGGAGACACACTAGACGATGGCGCCGTGCAGCTTTCATTCACGCTGCCTGTGCCGGACGGCGCCAAGGGGCGCGAGGCGGCGCGTTTATACGTTGAAAAGCTGGGCTTCAACCACGTTGACATCGTGCATAGCCACGCCCTTGCTGATAATTTTTCTTTTTACGTGGCCTACGGCAAAACGGGCGCATACATTGACTACAGCCAGATACAGGTGGAAGAGGCGACGGGGGAAAAGCTGTACTCCATGCAGGAATCCTGCGACATAATCCGCGAGCGCATTGGCAGGAAAGTAATCATAGTGGGCGCGTGTACCGGTTTTGACGCCCACACGGTAGGCATTGACGCTATCATGAACATGAAGGGCTACAACCATCACTACGGGCTGGAGCGATATTCAGAAATTGACGCCCACAACCTGGGGGCCCAGGTTCCAAACGAAAAACTCATTGACTACGCCGTAAAAGTAAGCGCCGACGCCATTTTGATAAGTCAGATAGTCACGCAAAAGGACATACATATACAAAACCTGACCGAATTTATTGAGTTGCTGCAATCCAGGGGCAGAAGGGAAAAATTCATAGTCTGTATAGGCGGCTCCCGCATAAGCAATAAATTAGCAGTGGAGCTGGGCTTCGA
>JAISSN010000033.1 GCA_031273105.1 Holophagales bacterium
CGGCGTCATTCAGACAGACGCGGCGCTGAACAGGGGTAATTCAGGCGGGCCGCTGCTGAACTACAAGGGCCAGATGATTGGGTTGAATACAGCTTTGATTTCCCCTTCCGGCTGGAACGTCGGCCTCAGCTACGCGATCCCGTCAGACATGGTAATAGCTGAAATTGCCAAATTGCTGGAAAAGCCAAGGGCGCCTGAAAAACTGTTGCCCTTAACGCCAAAAGAACAGGCATGCGCCAGAGTTTTTGATCAGGCAAAGCTCTCGGTGGTCGGCGTTCACGCCATGGAGCGATACCGCGATTATTGGACTGGCGGCGTCCTGATTGACCAGATTGGAAGCGGTTCCGGCGTTTTATGGGATACAGAAGGCCACGTGGTCACCAATTTTCATGTAGTAGCCACACAATCCGATTACCCGCTGTCGGGCGGTTTTAAGGCGGCAAATGTTATTACCGTTACCACCGGCGACAACCAGGAAATTGCGGCCAGGGTGGTCGTCGCGCGCCCTGACATTGATATCGCGGTTTTGAAAATCAATCGGTTACCGGAGGGACTCAGGCCAATACCCATAGGAAGCGCGTCTGGGTTGACGATTGGACAATATGTTCTGGCCCTCGGCAATCCATTTGGAAACAACCACAGTCTCAGCGGCGGCGTAATATCTGCGCTGAACAGGACGATAGAATCTCCAAGCGGAAAACACATCAAGGGCGTGCTACAAACAGACGCGGCTATCAATCCAGGCAATTCGGGCGGGCCGCTGCTTGACTTAAATGGCCGGCTGATTGGTATCAACGCGATGATAATCAGCAGCACAGGCGTTAACGCAAAAGTGGGCTTCGCCATCCCCGTGGATTTGATTCGCGGTGAAATTGAAGACATCATCGGCGCAAGCGCCTTATCAGACATTCCGGCGCCCCAGCAGGACGCCGGCGCCCAAAACAGAGCGTCTGTTTTTAAAAAAGCTAAGGATTCCGTTGTATTCGTCCACGCTGAAACCAGGAAATTCGACGTCCGCGATAATTGGAGCGGCAATATATTCAGGCTTCCACCGGCGTCGGGGACGGGGATCGTGTGGGACGCCAAAGGCCACATCGTTACCTCGTATTCAACGATACTCATGTCAGACCCGCTGACGGGTCACGTATCAGAAGCTGACAGGCTCACGGTCACGCTGGCAAACGGGAATACGTACCGCGCCCGCATAGTTGGGCGGAGCCTTGAGTATCACGTTGCGGTACTGCGGGTCTTCGCGCCATTCAAAGACCTGCGCCCATTGCCGCTGGCCCGTGCGGAAGACTTAAAAGTGGGTCAGGACCTCCTTGCCCTGGGCAACCCTTTTGGTATGGATCACAGCCTCAGCCTGGGGATACTTTCCGCCGAGAGGGATTTAAGCGCGAATTTTCGCGGCGTTATCCAAACCGACGCGGCCATTAACCCCGGCAACATCGGGGGACCTTTGCTGGACAGCGAAGGGAATCTGGCGGGTATGGGTTTTTTTATAGAAGGCCCCGAAGCGCATTCGGGAATCAACTTTGCGTTGTCAGCCAGAACTCTTAACCGCGTCGTGCCGCTGCTATTAGCCAAAGGACAAGTGGAGCGGCCCGCTTTGGGGTTTGTGAGCGTTGGTTTAGCGGAAGCGCGTTATTTCTACAAGGTGGAAAAGGGCGTTCTAATAAAGAGCGTTGACATGGATTCACCGGCATCCCGCGCGGGCCTGACGGGCTTACAAACCTCCAAAACCGGCGGAGGGCTTGAGCCTGGCGATATAATCGTCGGACTGCGCGGCAAACCCATTGACAACAGCGAAGCCCTCTGGGACTTGATTGAACAGGAGCCGTCAGGAGCGCAACTCCCCTTTGACGTGTTGCGGGGCGGCAAACGGGTAAAAATAGTGGTTAGGCCATGATGCCAAGTGTTATTCTGTTTCTAAATCAAGATGTCATAATAGCGACAGGGAGGCCTTAAAATGGAGTTTGGCGACAAAGACATCCGCTGGAAGCAGCGTTTTCAAAACTTTAGCCGCGCCTTCAATCTGCTGCGCGAGGCATTCGGGGCCAAAGGCTTAGATGAATTTTCTGAACTAGAGCGCGAAGGCATTATACAGCGGTTTGAATACACCTTTGAGCTTGGGTGGAAAACCTTGAAGGACTATTTGGAATTCAGCGGCGTAAAACTGATTGAAGCAACGCCGCGAAAGGTTATCAAAGAATGCGCCGCGTTAAATATTTTCAGCGAAGCTGGAATTAACCCCGACGCGTATATGGACATGATGCTTACAAGGAATGCGCTTTCACACACCTACGACTTTGAGCATTTCAAACTAGCTATTGTTAAAATAAAGAAACAATATTTATGTGAACTTGAAAAACAATACACATTTTTTATAAATAAGGATTTAGATGGCGACTGAGGCGAGCGAGGGCAGCGGCAAAACACAGCTTCGGGCAATGACTCAAAAAATGTCTGACTTGGGTTTAAAAAATAACGAATTGTTTGCAATTACAGAAGTATTTAAAAGCAATCCGCTGATTTTCGGCGCCTCTGTTTTTGGCTCAAGGGCAAAGGGCGTCTATGCTCCATATTCAGACGTTGATATTGCTATTTACGGTGATTTAAGCATTTCTGACGTTGAGGGCGTTATTTGTGATTTAGACGAATTGCCTTTTGTTTATAAGTTTGACGTTGTGGCGTACAATCTGGTAAAAAATACCGCCCTGCGACATCACATTGACAGGGTTGGCGTTAAGATATATGGCTTTGATTATTATAAACCTTCTTAATCATGTACCTGGGTCTGTCGCGGACTTCAACGTAAATTCGCCCGATGTATTCTCCCAGCAGGCCGAAAGCGATGAACTGACAGCCAACAAAGAAAAAGAGTATGGCAAACAGCGTGAATACGCCCTCAACAGTTCCAGCCGGGTTGATAAACCTATAAATGAGAATGCCGATAAACAGCAGAAAACCCAGCGCCGAGATAACCACGCCCAGCACGGACAACATTTGCAAAGGCAAAAGGCTGAAGCTGGTCAATAGGTCAAACTGCAAATTGATGAGCCGCCAAAGGCCGTATTTGGAATCCCCAGCCGCGCGTTCCGCGTGGGCCACCGGAATTTCTGTTATGCGCCTGGCAAAGCTGTTGGCCAGGGCTGGAATAAAACTGCTGCGCTCTTTGCATTGCAGCATGGCGTCTATCACTTCGCGGTTGTACGCCCGCAGCATACAACCATAGTCGTGTAGCTTAACGCCTGTGGTTTTGCGGGTCATGGCGTTTACAATTTTGCTGGGCATGGTGGGGAAAAAGCTGTCGTTCTTTTGCCTCTCCTGTCTCCAGCCGCCAACAACGTCAAATCCCTCATCCACCTTTGCGACAAGTTTTGGAATTTCTTCAGGGGGATTTTGTAAATCTGCGTCCATAGTAACTATTACACTGCCCGTCGCATGGGCGAATGCCGCGAAAATAGCCGCGTGCTGGCCGTAGTTTCTATTGAATTCAAGCACTTTTATCCTATTCTCCTGACGGGCTATTTCCAAAACCATTTCGAGGCTTCTGTCGCGGCTCCCGTCATCAGTCATAACAACTTCCCACCCGCGCTCATCAAAGTTTTCTTTCAATACTTTGGAAAGGCGCGCCCAGAGATGCTCTATATTGGCTTCTTCATTGTAAATGGGGATTATGACGCTGATGTGGGGGGTCATCATTAGTCCTTTCGCCTTATTTCAAAGCTCATTTTGTCGTGTTCAGGCGTATGGCGCTTGGCTATTTGTTTTTCAGTCGCTGTCACCGGCTAGGGCGCAAAGGATCAGTTTTTCTAATCAAAGCTGAGTAGGCGGCAATTGCGCCATCGTTGCCCAGGAGCGGATAAATATCCATGGTAGCGGAAATTTCAGCGCCATCGCGATGTATAAGGATATCGGATATGTTTTGTGATAGAGCGCCTCGTCGCAAATTGTGAATTGCCAGTTCTATTTCAGTCTGTGAGTCGGGCGGCATGAATTGGTTTACGCTGCGGCCCATGGCTTCAGCGTACAAATATCCAAAAATTGATTCCGCCGCCAGATTCCAGGTGATTACGCGTCCGTCCAACCCAAAGGAAATTATGGCTACGCCAATACTTTGGATAAGGCTCTCCAAATATCTGCGCATTTTTAAGTTGTCCTGGCTGGCTTTGTCAATCTGGGCGTTTAGCTTTATCAGCTCTGCGTACCGCCTTTCCAGGTCTTCTTTTTCACCTTTTAATTCTGAATAGAGGCTGGCTGTTTCAATGCCGAAGTTCAACGCTTCGGGCAGCAATTCGTTGGGATCTATCAGGCGTCCTTCGGGCAGGTCTTCGATGGAAGTATTTTCATGGCGGACTATGGTGGTCTTTTCATCTATGGGCGCCGACACTGGATGGAAGTCGTTGCACATGCCCTTGCGGAGGCCGACTTCCAGCGTTTCAAGCAAGGAGTTAAAATTTTGGATACTTTTATCCAAATTGTGCTTTTGAAACGTGGCGGACACAACCCCTTTGACAATGGCGATAAATGTCTCCAGGACGCCTGTGCCGGTAATGGCAACCGATTCAAAATATGGCGCTGAACGGAAATTAAGCTTGCGGTTCATCACCCCAACAGGCATGGCGTCAGTCAAGTCCCGTTTGTTGTACTGGATGACCAGCGGAATCTGCTTAATGTCAAGCCCATTTACACTGAGGTTGTGCTGCATGTTTGTGAGTGAGTCAATGTTTTCTTTCATCTTTGACTCAGAGCTGTCCGCGACGAACACAACTCCGTCCGCGCTGTCTAAGACGACGCGCCTGGTTGCGTCGTACTGCGGCTGGCCAGGAACCGTATAGACCTTCAAACGGATGGTTTTGCCGTACAGGGTCCCAAGGCTGATGGGAAGCAGATCGAAGAACAGAGTTCTGTCCTCCTGTGTGTTCACGCTGAAGAATTCGCCTTTCAAGTCCTCCCTGCACTTGGCGTGCAGAGTGTATAAGTTGGCGGTCTTACCAGACAAACCAGGGCCGTAATAGACAATCTTGAGCAGTATCTCATTGGTGAGGGTGTTTAACTGAACCATCTTCATTTGAGTATAGCTCAAACCTGATTCCGTTTCTAAATAAAAAACACATTGCAATTTCGTGATTCGCAAGCAAGCCTTGGTTTTAAGCCATAATAACCTGTAAGGAGACGATGTGACAGCACCCGGCCACGTGGCCATCATCATGGACGGCAACGGCAGATGGGCCACGGCCAGGGGTCTGCCCCGGATAAAGGGCCACAAGGCCGGCGTCGCCGTTGTGGGAGAAATCCTTGACGCGGCTGTTAGCGCCGGAGTGAAGCACTTGTCGCTGTACGCATTTTCAACAGAAAACTGGCGCAGACCTGACGCCGAAGTCTCAGTCATCATGAGCATTCTGAGGTTCCACTTGAGGCTGTTCACTAATACCCTTAAAGATAAGGGCGTGCGCTTTCACTTTTTGGGCGATCTCGAAGGTATGCCCGAAGGCATACAAAGGGACGCTTTAGCCCTCGAAGCCGCTACTGCCAATGCAAGCAAGATGGTATTTCA
>JAISSN010000048.1 GCA_031273105.1 Holophagales bacterium
AGCGGCGAAACCATTGTGAAGACAATGCTTATAACGCAAAAACATAAAACTATCGAAAAGCTGTATGACCCGAATTTCTGGAAAACCTTTTTGGGTGACGCATAGTCAAAGTCAGGAAAAACGTAGAAAAACCGGTTTAATCAGTGATGCCAAGCAGCTCGTCGGCTACCCATTTGCCATCCATTACTTTGACGAGGGCTTCCGTGATGGCCCTGGCGTCAACGGCGATGCTGCGTTTGGTGTTGCCATCATAGACGTAGTAGCCTGCCTGGCCTTCCATGTTGCTGTCAAAATTGACGCCCACCACTTCGCCCTTTGTATTGATAACCGGACTGCCCGAGTTGCCTCCAACGGTGTCGCAGGCATAGACAAAGTTATAAGGCGTGGCCAGATTCACGTTTGGCAGCCTGTCCAGCCAACGCTGGGGGAGTGTCCAGACGCCGCCTTCGGCATTGGCTTCATTGCCGCCCCAGCCTTCATAGCGGTCGAGAAGGCCATGGAATGTCGTAAAGGGCTGCATCAACGTGCCATTTGCCGGATAGGTGGCAACGGGGCCAAAAGTAAAGCGCAGGGTATTTGTTGCGTCTGGATAGTTAGTCTTGCCCTGAATGGCAAATCTGGCTCCAGCGATGCGCTGGGAGTGTTCTGAGATAACAGCCGTGACCTGTTCGTTTAATTGTTTACGATATGGTCTGGCCTGGGCTTCAATACTGCGGGCCATGACTATCAGCGGGTCTTTGGAGGCTTCAACGGCTACGTTTCCACCTTCCAGCAGTTGTTTGCGAAAATCTTCGCTGTTGAATTTTGTATTTTCCAGCAGGTCTTTTGCCGCCTGCGCCGGCGTCTTGCCGTTGGTCAGCGTTTTAACGATTGCGTGCTGCGATCCCAGAATGTCTATAGCTTCCTGTAATCCAGCCCGAAGCCTCGTCGTATCCAGACCAATATCCACGTTCTGCTGGCGTTTGAGGGCGTCTTTCCTGGTATTCAGGGATTCATCTGAAACATCCGGACGCTTATCGGGGGGCAGAGAAGATTCGTATGCCCAGCGCGCAAGGTTATTGGCGGCGCCAAGAAGAGCGGATCCACGCCCATCCAGCATTTGAATTGGGTTTAACAATTGTTTGTGGACTTCAATGGCGTTTTTAATTTGTTCCCAGCTTTCACCAACCCTGGCCCGAAGCGCGGGGTCTGCGGCAACTTTAGCGCGGAGCGCGCTTTCTTCTGCGGCGACTTTGGTTATGTTGGCCGGAGTTTTCAGGCCCGATAGCTGACCTGAAATGCGTTTATAGCCATTATCAATTCCCCAAATGGCTTCCCTGGCCAACCTGGCCGCATCAGTGTTTGTTTTAGAGTATTCCTCAATAGCGGCTTTCTGGCGCTCCTGGAAGCGCATTCTGACCGGAATTGTAAAATCTCTGGCAAATTCCATCTGGGCAAGCGTCTGCTGTCGGAATGTCGCGCCAGGGTGACCGGAAACTATAACCAGTTCGTCGGCCTTAAGCCTATCCTTAGTCCACGGCAAAAAGTGTTCGGGGCAATAGGATTTATCGTTTTCATACACGCGCAGCAAGGCAAAGTCGAGGCCCCAGCGCGGGTAGGTATAGTTGTCCTGGCTGCCGCCAAAATCAGCGGCTTGTAATTCCGGCGCCGCGACTAACCTGACGTCAGAAAACTTTTTATAGCCATAAATCCAGTATTCACCGCCGTTGTACAGAGTCACGGAATCAAAGGCCATGTTTGCGTCGGAGCTTGCCATCACGGCGCGTATTTGCTCCAGCTTATCCTTGCGCGCGATGTTGGTCTCCTGTGGGGCCATATCCGGTTCAGCGACGATATTTACCAAATCAGTCACGTTGCGGGTAGTCATCAGAACCCGTAGTTCGTAATTCGGTATCTTTATCTCATGCTCCCGAGAGTCTGCGACAAAGCCGTCCTTTACCAAATCGCGGTCTTTAGGGCTAACGCGCGTAATCGCGCCTCTGGCTATGTGATGATTAGTCAGAACAAGGCCGTTTGCGCTCACAAACGCCCCCGAGCCGCCGGGAAACTTGACTGACGCCAAGCGGACTCTATCCAGCCATTCCTGGTCCGGCGTCCAGCCGTACTTTTCCGCTAACTGGGTCAGGGGCAGGTTGTCAAACGTCCACATGCCTTCATCGGCAAGAGATATGCCCGCGCAAAGCAACAGTGAAATCAGCGACCGGAATTTCATTCGGCCTCCTTTTTTAAAAATACCGACTATTGCCTACTTACCGATTCAAAGCGACAGGGGCTTACCCATTGAGAGAAGCCGCCAAACAGACTGTATCAATTAAAGCCCGATATTGTCCGCGTTATCTGTGTTTCTCTGAATTTCCTGGTTTTCCGCATGGGTCAGCTGGGGCGGCTGGGTTGACTCAGGCTTGTTGTCCTGCTTGACTAAAATAACGGGGGGGGGTTGTTGAGAAGGCGCTGAAGTAATGCCTTTGAGGACATATCGCGTGCCGCGCTTTTGTCCGAGTTTTTCAACCATCCCTTCAGCTTCGAGGTCAGCGAACACCTTGCGCAATATCGCGGACGCTCCGTCGTAGCCTTTGAGCGCAAGTCCGTTCTGCGCCTGAAAACTTGAAAGGCCGCCGTGATTCAATAGCATCGTCCTTACTTTTTCTTTGACCTCAGAATACTCAGGGATAGCCTTTCGAACCTGGTGTGGCGGCGGCGGCGCGGTTTCCTTGGCGGCAACGACAGGCTTTTTTGGAATAGTCGTAATCGTGGATGAAGAAACAGCAGGCGCAACGTGGTGGTGGGGCCTGGCTTCAAACAGCAATCCGCCGTCCAGGAAAATATCGGTGTCCTCCTGGCGGAAGAGTACAACAATGCTTGAGGCCGGTATGCCTTCACTGTGCAGCGAATCCAAAACCCGCTCGCCAATGCGTTTTTTTTGTATATCGCTTAGTGTCGGCGCTTGAATGGTTACGATGGCCAAATGGAACCTCCTTTAGTTAACAAATTCTTTTGGCGCGAAAAGAATCACAGCAGATTTAAGTCTGTTGGCGTTGGTGGTGTGGGACAATGCATGATTTTTTTATCTAAAGATATTCCGTGTCTTCAGAAAACAGGCGTTCGCATCCGCCCGCTCAAAAGCTACCAGAAAAAAAACAATAGCACATCTCACGAAAAAAATACAAGGTTTAAATAGGGTTTAAATGTATGATGAATAACAACAACGCATTAAAATACTATTGTCTCTGAGATGTTGGAGTATTTCTTGCCGGATGAGTTCATTGTAAAACTTGAGTCATGCAACCAGGTTTTGCTCACCACGCATGAGCAGCCTGACGCGGACGGCGTCGGCTCAATTCTGGGACTCGCCTGGCGATTACGCGGTTTGGGTAAGAAGTTCAGGCTCGTCGTCACGCCCAGGCTGCCTGGATTTTTAAATTTTTTAGACCCCGAGAAATGGATTGAGCCTTTTGACGCAGACATTCACAAAAACATCGCCGCGTGGCCGGATTGCTGGGTGCTTGCGGACGCCAGCGAATTGAGCCGCCTCGGCCCATTAAAAGATAGCTTTCTGGCTTCAAAGGCTGCCAAGCTGTGCATAGACCACCATTTGCCTGGCGATGACGCGGGCGCGTTTGACATTGTCATCTTAAACTCCGGCGCCAGTTCAACATGCGAGTTGGTGACGCAAACTCTGGGCATTTCAATGGAAATGCCGTTGCCAATGGCTCAGGCTCTTTATGCGGGGTTGGTTGATGACACCGGCAGTTTCAGATTTCCCTGCACATCGGCCCGGGCGCATAAAATAGCCGCGGCATTGCTGGAAAGAGGAGTCAAGCCTGACGCCGTCCATCGGGAGCTATACAACCAGGCCACGCCGGCAAAAATGCGTATCGCTGGACTGGCCTTTGAGAGGATGCAACTGCATTGTAATGAGCGTCTGGCCGTGATGACCGTCTCTTTAGCCGACATGGAGTCGGTGGGGGCGATACACGAAGACCTGGAAGGTTTAGTGAACAAGCCCATGGAGCTGCGCGCGGTTGAAGTCTCAGCCATTATTTATGAGAAACTGAATAGTGGCGTCAAGGTGAGCATGAGGTCCAAATCCAGGGTAAACGTCAACGCCGTCTGCAGGAGCTTTGGGGGGGGCGGCCACCGCCTCGCTTCCGGAGCGACCCTTTCGGGCGATATAGCCTCGGCTCTGGAATCAGTTGTTCCTGTCACTATCGCCAGAATTGAGCAGGACCTTGGTCTATGAATCTGCGCCATTTTGAACCCTCTGATTCCGAAGCCGCCTTTTATCCCGACGCGCTTTCGTCCCTTGAAATAGTGACCAACCTTGAAACCGAGTCAGTGCCGTTTATCGCTAAAGCCCATGTGCCATCGGTTTTCGGTAACTACACCGTCTATGGCTTTTTGGAAAAGCAGTCCGGCAAAGAACACCTGGCCATAGTTTCAGGCAACGTTGACGCGCAAAAGCTAGTAAATTTGCGGATTCACAGCGAGTGCTGGACGGGCGACGTGCTTGGTAGCCTGAAATGTGACTGCCGCGCCCAATTAGAAGCCGCTCTGTATCACATCAGCCAGTTTGGCGGCTTAGTCCTCTACTTACGCCAGGAGGGTCGGGGCATTGGGCTGCTGAATAAGCTCAAAGCCTACACGTTACAGGAGCAAGGGCTGGACACCGTGGAGGCCAACCGCCAACTGGGCTTTGAAGACGACATGCGCACTTATGAATCCGCCATAGAAATGCTGCGCTTCTTTGGAATAACAAAAGTCAGACTGCTCACCAATAACCCAAAGAAAGTAGAAGCTCTGGAAGCAGGGGGCATCCACGTTCAGCGTGAAATCCACCAGATGGGCCAGACGCCTCAAAATTTGTTTTACCTAAAGACCAAAGCCAATAAGAGCGGTCACTTGATGCGCTTTGAGGATGAGGACTGATATAGTCGTTCAACTTTGAAAAAGTTGAACCGCACGGTGCGCGCAGACTGCGCTGTTCGTTCCGCGAGCCGCCGATAGGCGGGGAGAGAAACGGGAAGCGCAGACGTATCTTGAATACTGCAAGACGCTTCTCAAGTTGAATCACTATAGGAACATACCGGAATAATCGCGTCCCCTTGCTTCCCACAAATCAAAGTGTGATGAGAATATGGAAGGAACAGGCTGCAACAAGGCGGCGAGATGCAAGTTTTCGATAACGTCTTCAAAATTGCGTTCCGCAGTCTTGGCGTCAGCAGCCAATTACCTCTGTGTACCAACTCCTGGCCCTTTCAGGCGTGATTTCTCCGTGGAGCAGCGCCCGTCCGTCCTTAAATATTGTTATCCGCAAATCGCCGTCATCGCCTGTAAGCGCCAGGGCGGTTTGCTTCCAGGGCGTATTGGCGCGGGACTCAAGCCTGGTTTTCAGGCTTTGCAGGTCCAGGTTTCCAGGGGGGTTTACGCGTATTTGCACCCCGTCCAGCCCGCACAGCGCCGTGGCCCTGACAGACCACCTGGCGTCCAGAAATTCCGTTATTTTTTTTTTACAAAACCTGCAGCGGACGCTTGGCGGAGAGATGAACTGGCGCTCATTTTTCCACAGGTCAAAGCGCGCCATGGTTGGAGAAGGCTTTTCACCGGTGAGTATTTTTATAGCCTCCATGGCAGACCAGCTTGCGGCCACACCCACGGCAGGCCCAAGCACGCCGATGCTATCGCACGTATCAACGTCGCCAGCCTCTGGAGGCTCTTCCATCAGACAGCGCAAACATGGCGTGCCGGGGGGGGTTATGGGCCACGCCATAGCCTCGCCGCCAATGGCGCCGCAGTAAATCCAGGGAATTTGCTTTAACAGGGAAATATCGTTGATGAGATATCTCGCCTCAAAGTTATCCGTCCCGTCCATTATCAAATCGAAGCCCGACAGCGCGCTCAGGGCGTTACCGCTGGTGAGGTCGGCTACAAGGGGCTGAATATCAATTTGAGTATTAGCTCTGCGCAGCATTTCATTTGCGGCTATGGCCTTTGGCCGCCCAATATCCGATTCGCTGTAGAGTATTTGCCTTTGGAGATTGGATGCTTCCACCAGATCGCGGTCTATCAGCGTCAGATGGCCAACTCCGGCCCGGGCCAGCCAGGAGGCCAGTACGCTCCCTGTAGCGCCCAGGCCCACAATGACGACGTTTGCGCTTCGTAGCCTGGCGTCTCGTTCCGCGCCCAAGAATACGCGCTGTTTGGAGTAGCGATCCACCATAAAAACTCAGGTACAACAATAACGAAGGGATGCCGCGCCCTCCGTTATTTACTCTGGCTGAAAATACTAAGCTGTACTGCGGCTCGGCCAGGTCTATGCCTTGGCCTCAGACTGTCCGTCTTTTTGCTGCTGGGAGGCCCATTGCTGGTATTCGGCCTGGAGACGCTCACCGTTGGAAATGGCAAACTTATAGACGTACTCAAAGCGATCAGCGCCCTTGGTCAGGCCGATGATGACTTCATAAACGCCTTCGGCCTGCACTTCAAACGGGCTGGCGATAACATTGAAAGTGCCTTCTTTCGCGCCATCGGGAATTTGAACATCGCTGTCGCGAATAATATCGCGCCTGTCGCCGGCAGGGGAAACGATGGAAAAGTTGAACTTAAATTGACCGTCCATGCGGCTGAATCGCGTATAGAAACATACTTTAGGAAGGACAAAGGGAACCTGGGGAACAACAATATGATGGTCGTAAATACCCATTAGACTTGTTTTCCCGCCCATTTCCTGACGGATGTCGTCGCAAAGCAACGTAAACTCGTGCTTTGGGGCTTTGATCTGTACTTCTTGCATATTTTCTCCGTTTGGTGTTCAACTAAAGTTGAAGTGTTAGTTTAAAGAAAAAATAAAAATATTTCCAGTTATTATTTTCTATACGAAGATGTACTTTTTGGGAAATTATGGAGAATTGCATGTTGTTTCGACGCCTCTTTGTATTGATTTCAATCTCAATCTCATTTCTGGGCGCGCAAGGCGTTGCAGAGCAAAAAATTCAAATACTGGCCACGGCAGATACCCGTGCGGAAGTTCTTCCCATGGACATCTATTCGCTTTCGCCTGTAAACATGGGGTGGGCCAAGCTGGCCAGCGCCATCAACGATGAAAAAAGAAAAAATCAGGCTACCCTGTTGGTTGATTGCGGCGACATGCTGCAAGGTGCGCCAATGGCTTACATACAAAACAGGATGCGCCCTAATTTGCCAAATCCAATAATTGAAATCATGAATACCCTGGGATACGCGGCCGCAGTGACAGGGATTCATGACTTTGACTTTGGCCTTGACGCGCTGAAAAAAGCCGAAAAAGAAGCCAGGTTTCCGTTTATCGCCGCAAATCTGGTGGATTCAAACGGAAAACCTATATTCAAGCCTTTCGCAAAAATCAGCGTTGAAGGCGTATCTGTGGCTCTGCTTGGATTATTTGCGCCTGCGGCGCCAAATATCCTGAACCTTCAAAATCAGCCCGCGCCGGTAGTCAGAGGCGCTGTGGAAACCGCCAAAGAGTGGGTTCCAAGGTTACGAAATGAAGAAAAAGCCGACCTTGTAATAGCAGTGGTACACACAGGCGCGGAAGGTCCCCGCGTGGTTCCGAAAAGTGAAAACACAGCCTTTTTGCTGGTCGAAAATGTTCCGGGCCTCGACGCTGTAGTCGCCTCCCAATCCCACCAGCCGCTTGCAACCAACCATAACGGCGTTCCCATTGTGCAGCCGTCTCCCTGCGGTCAATCCATAGCCTCAATTACGTTCACCCTTCAACGTCAAAAAGGGCGATGGATCGCCCAATTCGGCGTTCCAAAAAATATCCCGCTGGACCCCGCGTCCTCCCTTGATCCGCAAACGCTCCAAATAACCGAAATCCTGCGCTTTGAGACGGAGAGCTATCTGAATACTTACGCCACACAACTCAATGCCGATATAGACGGGCGTTGGTCAACCGTGGAGCCGACGCCGCTTGTTCAGCTGATTCACGATGTTCAAAGAAAAGCCACAGGCGCGCAGCTTAGCGCGGCGTCAAGCCCGGGGACTCACATTTTTATACCTAAAGGGGCTACGTCCGTGCGGCAATTCTATGCTTTGGCGCCTCACGAAAACCGAGTGGCCCGCATCCGCATAACTGGCGCACAGTTAAAGGCTTACCTGGAACACGCCGCGACTTATTTCAACTACAGTTATTTGCCGGACTTAATCAACCGCGCTGTTCCCCTGGCGGATTACGACATGATTAGCGGATGCAGCTATGCCCTGGACATCAGCCGCCCGCCAGGCAAACGAGTGACCAACTTGAAATTTGAGGGGAGTCCGGTACAGGACGATCAGGTTTTCACCATGGCAATATCCTCATATCGTCTCGCCGGCGGCGGGGGCTACATGGACGCCATCGGCTTCAATGGCCGGCATGAAACGATCAGCCGCGAGCCGCTGCGAAACCTGCTGCTGGATTACGTTCTGGCGCCGCCGACACTAAACCTTTGCGCCGATAGTAATTGGCGCACGATACCTTCATTGGACAGGGAACGGGTTGTTTCGGTGTACAAGTAGAGCCTTGCGCTTTTTTCATGCACATTCTTGCTATTTCACAGGGTAGAGAAATTGAAGCGTCCAAGTGGGCCGCTGTGGTTAAGTCCGGCATAGACGCCCTGATGATCCGCGAAAAACACTTGAACGCGCAGTCTCTTTTGGATTTGGGGCGGCAAATACTGGATATGGCCCCTGCCCTGCCCCTCTGGATAAATGGCCGCCTGGACGTCGCCCTCGCCCTCGGCGTCGGATTTCACGGCCCTGAAGACTACCCTGAAATTCCCCCTCGCCTTTGCGCGGTTTCAAGGCCCCTGCACAACATCGCGCAGATACGGGAACGCCAGCACTCAGACCAGCTTCTGGTTTCACCCGTTTTTGCCGTCCCTGGCAAGGGCGAACCTCTTGGAGTCCCGGGACTTTATGGTATTTTAGACAACCTGCCCCCGTGGCGCAGGACAGTATTGGCTCTGGGGGGGATCAACCCGGAAAACGCTGCTATTTTACAGCATAACCGCCTGGATGGCGTAGCCTTAATACGCAGCCTCTGGGATTCAAAGAATCCTCGTAACGTTGTTGATAAACTGCGTAGCGCATGGAAGGATGATAAATGTTGAAACTTGCCGTGATAGGCGCGCAGAGCCTTATGGGACGCGAGCTTGTTGAATTACTGGAAACCCGCGAATGTTCCGTGCTGCCCTTAGCGACAGGGCCGACGACGAAGCGGGACGAAGAAGGCGGCCTGGTTGTCTTTGCGCCGGTTCCGGCCCTTTTAGAGGGCCTGGACCTGGTTATATTGGCCGACACGCCCCAGGACCCTGAAATGCTCAATGGCTTTCAATCACGCGTTTTGGATTTAAGAGATAGTAGCGAAGCCGTTGGCGAGCCGCTGCCGCTATCGGGCGCGTGGCCCGGCGGAACAACGCGAATAAAATTACGTCCCGCGCTGGAGCAGGTTCTGGCCTTTATCCCCAGGCTCGTTGACGGAATTACAGACCTCGGCGGGGTTCATCTGCGCTCGGTGGCCTGCTTTGGAGATCGTGGCATATATGGGCTTGCGGCTCAGAGCCGCGCCGTTTTGGAAGGCGTGGCGCCGGATGAAACGCTGCTCGGATACAGGGCCGCCTTTGAAGCCATACCGCAAATGCCGCGCGGCAGCCTGACAGAAGTCCGCATCCCCACTTTTCACGGGGACATCCTCATTCTCAACTTGAGAGGATCCCTGAAAGTAAAGGATGCTCCAGATAACGCCAAGTGGCTGGATAAACCGCCCACTAGCCGCGAAGTAGCGGTTACCAGTTTATTACTGGCCCACTATGCCGCAGGAACGAATCAGTGCGCCACGCTGACCCTCGGCTTTGACCCGATTCTCTGGGGCGTGCTGCAACCTACGTTGCGCTTGCTGGAACTGTAAAAATGAAATCAAAACTGGACCAGCCCCATGACCGCAATAGTTTCTTTAAATCTATGGGCACTCTGTTCGCGGGTTTCATGGCTGAAAAGGTTGAAGAAGCGCTGGAGAGCGTCGGCCCCAGGTTGTTGCGCCCTCCTGGCGCGCTAAACGAGTTGGCCTTTTTAACGGCGTGCACCCGCTGTGATAAGTGCATAGAAGCCTGCCCGCAAGGTTCCCTGAGGCGCGCCCCCCCAGGCGCGGGGCTGGCGATGGGAACTCCCCATATAATCCCAAGGGAAATGCCTTGCTTTCTCTGCGAGTCGCTGCCCTGCATAACAGCCTGTCCAGATGGAGCGCTGGTTTGGCCCAATATCAAGACACAGGACAACGGATTAAAAAAGGGCGCCGAAGCAGTGCGCATAGGCATGGCGCGCGTAAAGCCCTCCCGCTGCCTGACCTTTGATTCCCCTACCCGTGAGGCGGAACGCTGCCGAGCCTGTATAGAGCGCTGCCCCTATCCAGGCGCGGCCATCCGCATGTATATTCACGGCGACAGCCAGATATCCCGGCCCGAAGTAATCGAAGAAGGATGCACGGGCTGCGGCCTGTGCGAATTCGGCTGCCCCGCCTCGCTGCCGGGGATTGTGGTAAGAGCAAACTAACTACGCTCTTGTCTTAAAATCCTTGCCCACCCATCCCTTTGCCGATAAAAGCAGGATGGGCGTTACTATAGCTATCAGGCCGAACATCAGCCACATAGGGCCTGTGTTGGTGTCGCCATCGGCCGGACACCACTTGGTGAGAACCACGCCTGAGTACAGCGGTACCAGCATTTTAGTGAGGAACCAGGGGAACTGGGCGACGCCCATGTAAGCGCCCGTCCTGCCTTCAGGGGCAATCTCGGCGGCGTACTGCAAAAACCTGGGCTGCCACATGGCCTCGCCAATGGACAGCACCAGGATATAGGCAAAAAGCCCCGTAATAGTTGGACCTGCGGATAACAGAAAGGCGGGCGCGGCCATGACGGCGGTGCCGAGAATCATCATGTTATACACCCTGGCCCTTACGCTCATGGCGGCTACTATTGGGCACAGTATAAAAATCAACAGCGAGTTAAGGCTGGCGGCTGTTTCAAAGTTATTCCCAACCCAACCGCCAGCGTACGCCCTTGCGACATACTGGGGCATTATGAGCCATGTGTACGCAAACAGGGTCTGGGCGGGTATCAAAGAAAAAATAAAGAAACTGAACTTGGGATCCGCCAATGGGTGATTTTTTAGCCAGTTAATGGTTTTAGCGAAGCCTGACAGATGTTCCCCTTTTCCCTCAACATCCCCTTCCGCAATCGTTTCGCTTGTGGTGACCGCGCCCGGCGCGGCTTCACCCTCGCGCTTGTCCCTAATGGTTTTTTCCAGAGTCTTTTTGGTGAGCAGCGCCGCCAAACCGGCAATACCCAGGGCAGAAACTATGGCGAAAAAGCCTATCGCGCCCCGGATGCCAACGGCGTTGCGCACGGGACTCATAAAAGCGGGCAGCCAGCCGCCCAGGTTCATGATGGCGTACAGCATTGCAAAGGCCATCCCCGAAGCGGCGGCCGTGGTAATGGCGCGGGCGCCCGCGTAAATAGCGGGCTGGTACATGCCGTATCCGAGCACCACCAGAATAATCCCCAGCGTGACGACCAGATTGAGATCGGAAAACAGCGAACCTGACTCAAGGCCCAAGCCAGGGGATAAACTCAGCACCGCCCTGCCAACGCACATTAGCGCCAGCGCGATAAACAGCGTCCTGCGAAGCCCCCACTTATCCACGCGGCTCCCAAAAAAGAGCATTGAAAACGTGATTCCCGAGGTCATTACGCCAACCATCCAGCCTGCGTGCTTGTCGTTCAACCTGACGTACTCGTTAAAAAACAGGGCCAGGTAATAGAGCGTGCCGAAGTAGGCAAAGCCCTCAATCAGGTAAGTGAGATTCAAGGCCCAGAGCGCCCTCGGCGCTTTTATGAGGTCAACGAAGGGCTGGATGATTTCTTTCAGGGGGGATGTTTTTTGTGTGGCGTCGGGCATTGTTTCTGTCAAGAGGGGCCTGCCTTGCAAAAGCATTAGTATAGCCGTTTATACCAATTTGCGTTCAATCAGGGTTAAACGCAACTTGGTAAGCGTATCAATGTGAAGCTGAGGGATTCGCATATGTGAGCGAATGTATTTAAACCTGAGCCAGTTCTTCTTTCGCAACTTCCTTGAGGCTGGAAGCGTCTACAGTTTCGATTGGTCTGCCGATCCATTTTTCAAACCATTCTTTCAGCCTCTGATTTTCCAACATCTGTTCCTCTGGCGTCCTTGAAAGTCGGGCAAGCGAACACTCTTCCTTTATTCTTCGGACTTCTTCAAGCGTTTTGTCGGTCGTCATTCGTAGTCCCCCTTCAATTTTAGCACACCCCATCATCTTTGCGACCATGAGCTTAAATATTGTGCAAATCGAATACCCTTTCCTTTATTTCAGCCGCTTCATAAACTCATCTTTGTTTATCACATAGCGTGTGCGCGCCTTCGCCGATGCGCCCTGTCTCGTCCCACATCTCGCCCTTAAAAAAGACGCGCTTGCCTTCTATGGCGGTTACTTCTACCGTACATCGCACCTTTGAGCCTATCGGC
>JAISSN010000065.1 GCA_031273105.1 Holophagales bacterium
TCGAATCAACTACTAATAAATATTTTATATACCTGGCCGTTGCGTTTTACGCGACAGTGAAGCAGGGGCTTGTTATAGTCGTGTGGTAAGGTTGACACGCTGATGGTGAGATGTCAGCATTAGCAAACTGGTGGTGACGCGTGAGCGATTATGTGATTTGCGTTACACAATCCTCTCTATTTTTCAGCACAGGAGCCGTCATGCCCAAACTTCAGCAAACACTCAAAGCTGTCATTTTATGTCTTGCCGCGCTGATCTGCGTTGCGCTGAACGCCCAGGAGAGGCGACGGGTCGCTGTGCTTGAGCCATACGGAAACGCAGCCGTGACGGTAATGAACAAGGCCAACGTCAGGGGCGCCTTGACAGAAATCATCGTTAACACAGGAAGATACACAGCCGTTGACCGTAGCCACGCAGACAAGATTTTACAGGAACATAGAT
The DNA here is from genome assembly GCA_031273105.1 of Holophagales bacterium. Taxonomy (GTDB): domain Bacteria; phylum Acidobacteriota; class Holophagae; order Holophagales; family Holophagaceae; genus WRHW01. The sequence goes on from JAISSN010000065.1 coordinate 442, forward strand.
TTCAAAGGAGCGCCCTGTCAGATTCAAGCAAAGCCAGGCAACTTGGAAAACTGCTTGGGGCCGATTTAATTTGTGTTACGGAAATATTAAAAGATCGGGGGGAATTCAATATTGAGTCTTCAATAATTGACGTTGAAACGGGCGAAATAGTTAATTCCGCCAGCGAGTTCCTGGAAAATGACACAAACGCTGTAATAAGAAGGGCCGTGCAGGAAATGGTCAGCAGGATGTTAAAGCCTGGCGACACAGGCTCAGGCGGAGCAAAAACCGCTCATACAGCGACACAGGCGGCAGAAGACGTCATAAGGCTGTGGGAAGTAACCAGACGCCTTGACAGCAGCGATACGTTTATTCAAGGCGATGACGTGTACACATTAGCCAAACGTGACAGGCCCAACTATTCCTTTGATATTATCATTTATAAAAACAGAAATGAAATAAGAAGGTTTGACGGTTCAGGGTCAAGTCCATATTCAATATGTGTTTCAGGCAAAGACGACTATGTTGCGGGTAGCGTCGGTTTGGGTAAAACCAGCAGAGCGACAATCTGGAAAAATGGTAAAAGCCAAACCCTTAGCAACAGACATTCAGAGGCGAGACACGTCTATGTAAACGGCAACGACGTCTTTGTGTCGGGATGGGAAGAAATAAACGATGAGCGGGTTCCCGTCCTTTGGCTCAATGGCTTTGTCATAAGACGCGCCGAATGAAACAGTGGCAAAAAGGAGCTGACACATGGGTTTGCTGCAAGGGACGATGTCCCTTCGAAGATTCCTCGCGCTTGGGCCTGTGCCCGACCAGGATGACTTATGCCACGGCCTGGTCCAGGATGGCTACCGCCCCTTTGAAGACGGCGTGGAAGAAGAGCGCTACGGCTGGGTGGATTGGCGTAACCCCCTGATTACCCCGGCGGATGCAAATTGGGTTTTTCAGGATCGCTTTGCCGTGTTCGCGCTGCGGATAGACAGTCGCAAAATTCCGCCAATTTTATTGAGGGCGCACACGGAGCTGCGCATCCAGAGTCTCATAAAGGAAAAAGACCTGGCCTTTGTTGGCAAGGAAGCCCGCATATCCTTACAGGACGAAGTCAGGGCCGAATTGCTCCGCCAGGTGCTGCCGACTCCCCGTGTCACAGAAATTGCATGGGATTTAAAGGGAGGCATATTATTGACGACCGCTGGCAACAGCAAAGCTCAAAGCCATTTGACGGGTCTTTTTATGAAGTCCTTCGGCGTCGAGTTGCAGCCCTTAGCTCCCTTGCTACTGGCAGGCAGGCTGCTTCCCAATATTCCGGTTGAAGCCCTCATCTCTCTGACGCCTTTTGACATGCGCACGGGTAATCTATGAAGCCGCTGGAGCTTATTGAACAAGGGCGCTTTCTAGGCGAGGAATTTTTGCTTTGGCTTTGGATGCGCGGTCTGACGGAAGGCGGAACCTCTGGCCAGGATGGCGATAGCTCGGCGTGTTTTCTGGAAGACGACGTAATGCTTGTAACGGAGCAGGGCGACGTCAAAGAATTAAGTCTGCGTAAGGGGAACCCGCCCGAATCCCTGGAGGCCTTTGAGGCACTGTCCAGAGGAATGCGCCCCAGCAGAGCCAAATTGCGTATTTTGGCCGGCGACATGGAGTGGGCTTTTGTCCTTGGCGCGGCCCAACTGGAAGTTTCAGGCATGAAGCTGCCGCCTACCCAGGCCAAGGATATACAAGGGCGCGTTTCAGACAGGTTGTTCCTGCTTGAAGAAGGCACAGCCCACCTGGAGCGTCGCTTTGCCATTTTTCTGGAGCGCAGGGCTGGCGACCCGGACGCGCTCGAAAATGAAATGAAAGCCTGGATTGCGGACGGCCTGGCCCAAATCAGCGGATCCGCTGAGACAGCCCCATGGGAGCCCTGAGACGCCTGGCGACAGCTTTTATATCCGCAACTGTGATTATCGGAGCGGCAGACCCGGATATGGCCGAAGTTAAGGGGCGTTTGCCGGGCGGAAAAACCGTCGTAGTTCGCTTGCAGTTCAAAAAAGGCGTGAGCATCAGCTCAAAGAATTTGCCAAAGGCGTTTATTGCCAAAAGCGGCAATTTGCCCCAATGGCTTTACTTTGAAGACTTAACGCCCCAGGGCAAGCGATGGGCGCTTACATCGCTGTTTCCCCAGGACAAGTGGACTGGCGGCGAAGTCAGACACAGGGTCAGGTGGCCAAAGCTGGAGTCTGTCTGGCTCATCAGCTCGCTCTACACCGGCCACGGTCAGAACTACGACAAACTGATGGCCGCCAATCCCAAAAATCCTGAAGTGTTTAAAGAAGGTGATATCTGGCGCATCCCGAAAGTATTGCTGTCGCCGGATTTTGGAGGTTTGGCCAAGGCCCCGGACAAGAGCCAGCCCGAAGATGAACTAAGCGATGAAGACCGTACCGTCACCTTCAGGGCAATGCTCGCGTACGAAAAGGATGCGCAGGGGAACTATGCCGCCTACAGGATGCGCAAGGGCGAAGCCCTCTACTCCAGCGTGGTTATGCGTTTCACCGATTTGGTTGACGCCAGGGAAGTCAATGAACTGGCAATCCGCATAGCTAAACGAAGCGGCATTAAGGACGTCCGTTCAATCCAGCCCGGCCAGCTCATTAAAATACCCACAGACTGTCTGGCAGATCCTTTTCAGCCCGAAGGCTCGAGGGGGCTTGCCGAAGACAGACAGATGAGGGCTGAAGTGCGCAGAACAACAAAAATTGAAGCTGGGCCGCGCCTTTCAGGAGTCCGCATCGTCCTTGACCCGGGACACGGCGGCATTGACTCGGGCGCAAGGGCCAATGGCGTCTGGGAGTCAGACTTTGTCTATGACATAGCCATGCGCGTACGCAGATTGCTGGAACTCAACACGGACGCGCAGGTTTCCATCACGCTCCGCTATGAGGGCATAGGCTTCGGCATCCGGGACGACATACCCGCCATGACAAAAGAGGCGGTATTGCTAACTACGCCGCCCATACCCAATGACGGCGAGTCTTCTATCAGCGACAGCGTGAACCTGCGCTGGGTATTGGCCAACCACTTTTTTGCGACGCCTAAGGCTGCGGACAAACGTAAGACGATTTTTATCAGCTTCCACGCAGACAGCCTGCACCCATCCACGAGGGGCAGCATGGTGTACGTTCCGGCTTCCAACCTGGTGCCGAGCAAATACGCCTGGGCAGGAAAGGGGATACAGGCGGCTGAGCTAAAACAAGGCGCGAGCGTGAGTTTCACGGCCCGACAAAAACTGGAGATGGAAGCGCAAAGCCTCATTTTTGCCGAGGGCCTATTAAAGGAGCTTCGCAGGGAAAAGCTTCCGATTCACGCGAATCGCCCGATACGCAACGTCATCAACCGCTCCGGCAGAAATTTTGTCCCTGCGGTCATCCGCACCAACAACGCGATGACAAAGGCGCTGATAGAAGTTGTAAATCTTCAGAACGAAGAAGACGCCGCCCTGCTAAAAGACGCGGATTTCAGGGAGCAATACGCCAGAGCCATCGTCAGGGCTATCAGGGCGCATTTCAAGAAGTGACCTACGACCCGTCTATGGGGTTGTCATTTTACACGTCTGTTTGTTATTGATACGACTACATCTTTCAAATTCGTTTATCGTGTTTCAAACTTTTCATTTGGATTCTTGCTCGTTTTTTTCTATAACAACCTTGTTGGTATTTTTCCCAAAGGGGACTTTTGCGATGGCTCTGAAAAATTTCACCACACAAGACGCCGCCATGTTGTACGGCATTAAGGAGTGGAGCCAGGACTACTTTGGCATTAACAACAAGGGCCGCGTCGAGGTCTATCCCACCAGGGATGAAAACCTTGGCGCCGACATTTTTGAAATTGTTCAAACACTCAAGCGCAAGGGAATACGCCCCCCGCTAATACTCAGGTTCCCCCAGATACTCGCGGACAGGGTTGTGACGCTCAACGAGGCTTTCCGGACTGTCATCAAGGAATATGACTACGACGGAACCTATCAGGGCGTGTACCCCGTCAAGACAAACCAGGTCAAAGAGGTGGTGGAAGAAATTGTGAGGGCCGGTCACCGCTACCGCTATGGCCTCGAGGCAGGCTCCAAGCCTGAGTTGATGATCGCTCTTTCAATGGATTTACATCCTGAAGCGTTGATACTGTGTAACGGTTATAAGGACGAGACCTTCATACGCACGGCGCTGCTGGCGCGCAAGGCGGGGCGCAATATACTCATCACCGTTGAAAAAATGACCGAACTGGCGCTGATACTGAAAGTCGCTAAGGAATTAAAAGTTGAGCCTCTCATTGGCCTTCGCGCCAAGCTCAGCGCGCTGGGCAGCGGCAAGTGGGAACACAGCGCCGGCGATCTGGCTAAATTTGGCCTCACTACCAGGGAAATCCTGGAAGCCATTGACGTAATGACAAAGAGGGGCATGTTGGAAAGCATCATCGAGCTTCACTTTCACATTGGGAGCCAGATCACCAACATCCGCAAGGTGAAGCTGGCCCTCAAGGAAGCCACGAGGCTTTACGCCAAACTGCGCAACATGGGCGTTCCCTTGCGGTATTTGAACGTGGGCGGCGGTCTCGGCGTTGACTACGACGGCAGCAGGACTACCTTTTCCAGCTCCATGAACTACACGGTTCAGGAATACGCGGCGGACGTCGTCTATACAACAAAAGAAATCTGCAAGCAAGAGCAGGTGCCAGTGCCCGACTTGCTCTCAGAATCGGGCAGGGCCGTGGCCGCTTATCACGAACTTTTGATCGTTGACATAATAGGGCTGATTGATACCACCTACACCAAGTACCACGTTGAACTCACTGGCAAAGAGCCGCAAATACTTAAAGAACTGGCTTATATCCGCGAACACATTTCAGTTAAAAACTTTGCCGAGATGTTCCATGATGCTGTTACGCAAAAAGACGAATTGTTAACGCTGTTTAACCTGGGCTATCTGGACCTGGAAGTGCGCGCCAAGGGCGAAACCATTTTTTGGGAAGTCTGCCGAAAACTGAGCCGCATTCTGAATTACAAGAGCCTAAAGTACATCCCTGAAGAATTTAATGACTTCCACAAGAGCCTGGCGGATAAACTGATAGCCAACTTCAGCATCTTTCAAAGCCTGCCGGATCACTGGGCCATAGACCAGCTATTCCCCGTCATGCCCATACACAGGCTCAAAGAACAGCCAACGCTGATGGCTACGCTCCACGACATTTCCTGTGACAGCGACGGCAAGGTGGAAAAGTTCATTGACCTGAAAGACGTCCGAGATGAATTGCCGCTGCATGAGCCAAAACCGGGGGAATCGTACTATTTGGGCTTTTTTCTCATCGGCGCCTATCAGGACATTCTGGGTATGCGCCACAATTTGTTTGGCGCTCCAAACGAGGCCCATATTTCTGTGGATGAAGACGGCGACTTCAAGATTCAGCAAATCGTGCAGGCCGATACCACAGACGACGTACTCAGGAGCGTCCACTATGACCCTGAAGCCCTGGTGGCTGGCCCATCCCGAAGGCGCAAGGCCAGTCCACAGAGCGACGCCTCTGAGGCGCTCAAGGCCCTGCTCACGGAACAGCGTAAACTGCATACATATTTGGAAATGGGCTGAAATAGAATTCTGGCACGGTCGTCGCACTTCCATAGTTTCCCTGTCGGGAGTTCGACGTGTTTATCCGAGGTCTGTTTTTTAGCTTGACTCTTGCTTTTGCGGCTGCAGCCCAGTCGCCGAGCCAGACTGCGGCGCAATCCCCATCCCAGCAGGAGCTTCAGGAAGCCCTGCAAATGAGTGAGAGCGATGTCAATCCTCAGACACAAGACGCCGAAAGGCCCCTGGATAAGCCGCCCAGTGTATGGCGGGCTTTTGGCAGCCTTGCTTTTGTCCTGGGCATCGCCGGAGCGGGGATATGGGCGCTGCGCAAGTGGGGCGTCAGGCGCTTGCCAGGATCAGGTGGCAACCGCATGAAGATTGAGGAAACCCTTGCGCTGGGAGAGCGCCGGTACGCTTCGATCCTGAAGGTTGACGACGAGCGTTTTCTCATAGCGACTTACCCGTCAGGGGTCGGCTTATTGGCGCGGCTGGACGGAAGCGTCGAGCCTGGTTTTGATCGCGCCTTAGAGCAGCAAATTCAAGTCCAGTCCCCGATTCCGGTCAGGGACATGGAGGCGAGATTGATAGGAGACCAGCCGTGAAATACTTTTTTAGGCTGCTGCCGCTCCTAATATTATTGGGCGGGGTTTTTCTGCAAGCGCAGGCGCCGGCGGGCGCGGCGCTTCCGTCTGTCACCGTTGATTTCGGAAAAACGCCCCAGGGTCCTGCCCTGAGCGCTACCCTGCAGACCGTGCTTCTTCTGACGGTCTTAACATTAGCGCCTACGATCTTAGTAACCATGACGTGTTTCACGAGGATTACCGTTGTTCTTCACTTTCTGAGGCAGGGGATGGGAACCCAGCAGACGCCTTCAAACCAGGTACTCATAAGCCTGGCGCTGGTAATGTCTTTCTTTGTGATGTCCCCCGTAGGGCGCGAAATATACCAGGAAGTCCTTCAGCCATTGGAGCGAAACGAACTAAGCCTGACGCAGGCCATGGACAAAACCGCCGCCCCGCTAAAGGTTTTCATGCTCAAGCACACGCGGAAAAAAGACCTTGCTCTCTTCTACTCAATATCAAAGCGCCCCGCCCCCCAAACCAAGGCGGACGTAACGCTGGATGTGCTGCTTCCGGCTTTTATGATTTCAGAACTCAAGACGGCCTTTGAAATAGGCTTTATGATATTTTTGCCGTTTCTGATTGTTGATATGGTCGTCGCCTCAATCCTGCTTTCTATGGGAATGATGATGCTTCCGCCTGTCGTTATATCCATGCCTTTCAAAGTACTGCTGTTTGTGCTGGTTGACGGCTGGTACCTTATTGTCGGCTCTCTTGTAAAAGGATTTTCTATATGAACGAACTGGTAGTTGTGCAAATTGGCCGCGAAGCCCTTAAGGCGGCGCTGTATGTCGCTGGCCCGGCGCTGATCGTATCAATGGTGGTGGGATTGAGCATATCCCTGTTCCAGGTTGTCACCAGCCTTCAGGATCAGACCGTCGCCTTCGTACCTAAAGTGTTGGCGGTGATGACCGTCATCGTTCTGGCATTTCCGTGGATGGTCAAGATACTCACGCAATTCACCGCCAAGATGTTCACGGAATTCAACGAAGTGACCCGGATGCTGATTTAGCGAGATGCCGCCTCCCCTGGATAATCCCGCAATATGGGCCTTGACCCAGTACAACGCCTATTTATGGGTATTGGTTTTAACCCGGATGTCGGGCCTGATGATAACTCTGCCGGCCCTTGGGCAGGAGCGCATTCCACGCGTGGTCAGAATTGCCATGGTTGGCTTGATGACAATAATAATCACACCCGTCGTCCCTTTGCCGGAGAAAATGCCCCTGGATGTCTGGGGCCTGGCCGGGTTTATGGCCTGCGAATTTTTTGTAGGGCTGATATTGGGAACCATAGTGTCATGGCTGATTGAAATGGTGGCGCTGGCGGGTCAATTACTGGACATGCAGATGGGGTTTGCCTTTGCCCAGATCATGGACCCGTCCACTTCTCAATCGTCAGCCTTTTCAGGCATACTGCTGATTCAATGCACGCTCATTTTTATTCTTGTATCCGGCCTGCATCACAGGATGATAGTGGCGCTTGTTGATAGCTACAGCATTCTCCCGATGGGCTATGCCCCGCCGATACGGCCTATGGAATTGATATCGCTCTTTGGCCTTTTGCTGGCCAAGGGCTTCCAACTGGCTATGCCTGTGCTTTTGTGCCTCATGTTTGTGAACGCGCTCGAAGGCGTCGCCGCTAAATTCATGCCCCAATTACAGCTCATCCAGCTGGCTTTCCCAATAAAAATTGCCGTCGGGCTGTTTGTGTTCGGTTTCATGCTCCAGGAGTTTGGGCTCTGGCTGCGACCCCTGCTGGAGCGTATGCCCGAATGGGGACTGAAGATGCTGATGAGGTGACATAAATGGCCCACGATCCTTCACGCACCGAAAGGGCGACGCCCAAGCGGCGGGAAAAGGCCAGACGGGAAGGCAGTGTTCTTCGTGTACAAGATTTAGACGCAACCTTGTTATTTGGCGCAAATTTATTACTTTTTTTAGGGGTCTGGAGCGCAACCTTAGCATTAATGGTTCAGCAAGTAGCCTACTTTTTAAAATCCGCAGGAACAGCTTCTCCAATATTAGAAGGCGACCTTGGCAAGCTAGGGGTTGATTTATTGTGGATCCTCCTTCGTATTTTACTTCCGTATCTTGGAGTAAACTTAATAATAGCCCTTGGCATCCAATTTGTACAACATGGTTTTAAGCCATATTTTAATAGAATACAACCAAAATTTAACAAGTTGAATCCCGTATCTGGCTTTAAGCGCATATTTTCAATGAGGTCAACTATAGAGCTATTAAAAGGTCTCTTCAAGTTGTTAATTATACATTGGGCGGCCTACATAGTAATAGGCCCTAAAATGTCGGTTTTATTACAATCCATGTGGATACCGCTGGATCAGGGAATTGCTCTAATGCAGGAGACGCTTTTTCAATTATACAGAAACGTGCTCCTGGCAATGCTTGTCATAGCCACCGTTGACTTCTTGTATCAACGGCACAATTTTGAGAAAGGCATAAGAATGACCAAGCAGGAAATTAAGGATGAAGCAAAGGACGCCGAAGGCAATCCCCAAATAAAAGGCAGGCAGCGTTCTATTATGATGCACGCGGCCATGCGGCGAATTACCACCCAGGTACCAAAGGCGACCGTAGTAATTACAAACCCCACTCACTTTGCTGTGGCTCTGGTGTACAACAGCGATACTCCCGCGCCCATGTGCGTAGCCAAGGGGATAGACTACATAGCGTTAAAAATCAAAGAAAAAGCAAAGGAGTCCGGTGTTCCCGTAATTGAAAACCCCCCGCTGGCAAGATTGCTGTACCGGTCGGTTGAGGTTGACCGCCCTATACCGGCTGAGCTGTACCAGGCCGTCGCCCAGGTTCTGGCGTACGTCTATAGGCTCAAGGGCGCTGCTTAATGCCAAGTCCGCGTTCAATCGTGACTGAACGCGACTTGGTGCGACAATGTATAATGTAGCGGTAGCATTTTGCCGATAGTGTAATTGCGCGGCGGCAGCCTCAGCTAATACCTGCATATGTCCACAATGATGCCAAAACCCCTCATTCTGCTGGTTGACACAGACGCCATCCAGCGGGAGACCATTGCGGACATCCTCAAGAGCGAAGGGTTTGACGTAAACGCGGCGCTGTCTGGAGACGAAGCTACAAACACGCTGCGCCAAAAAAAACCTCCCTTCGACCTTGTAATCACAAACCTCGTTATGCCAAAAAAAGACGGGCTGGATGTTATCAGGGCCGCGCTGAAATACAACCCTGATTGTTCCGTAATGGTTCTAAGCACGTTCGCAAACGCAAGCGAGGCCGCTGAGGCACTAGTCCTGGGCGCTTACATGGTTGTCACAAAACCAATCCGCCTCGACCACTTCAAAAACGCGATTAAAAGGCTCGTCGAACACGCCGTTCTTTTGTCGGAGCGCAACTATCTGAAAAACCGCGTAGCTGAGCTGGAATCAAAGGTGGAATTGCTTGAAGCAACCAAAGGACGCATGGAAATGCTGGCCCAACAGATAAGCCCCGCAAATGGCGACGAAAGAACCCGCTCGCTGGAAGAGCTGGAACAACTGGCCAATTTGCGTTCCAAGGGAGCGCTGACCGAGGGCCAATTTCAATCTGCGCGGCAACAATTACTCTCGCGGTGGTTATCTTGAAGTATTTAATTCTGTTTTCAGTTTTATTTTTCCATGTTTCGTTAGTTGCCCAGGGCAATTCAACCAGACAGGGCGCGACCGCCCAAACGGGCGACCAGGAAACGGGCGATCAGGCCATAGTTGATTTCGCCCGCAAACTTTTGGAAAAGACCCGGGCGTCTGATCAGGAATTAAGAGCAGGACTGAAGACAATTCAGGATTACGTTTTTAAAAACAGAAACGCGCCTGAAAGAGAGTACGTCCTGTATGCCCAGGGTATGTTGGAAGACAAGACGAATCAGCTTTCAAAAGCCGTTGTGACATTTCGCAGGTTTGAGCGCGTCTGGCCAAATTCCAAATACATGCCGGAAGCAAACCTCGTGCTTGGGAAACACGCCCTCAATCAAGCCGCTGAACGACGTAATCAAAAAGACAAATTATACAAAGAGGCGGAAACGCGCTTCCAGAACGTTTTGGATTCAGACCTGCCGGTGGAATCCAAGTTCACCGCCCAGGGTTTTTTAATTTGGATGCTGGTTGATCAGAAACGAAGGGAAGAGGCCCACGCCCTCGTCAAAACACTTTTCCCGATAGGCAGATCAAAACCGGACGAGAAGGTGTTGCTGGCAATCATGGAACTCCAATGCGAAGCAAAAGACATAGAAGGGGCAAAAAAAACAAGGGCGTCCTACTTGACCGCCTATAGAAACAGCGCCATGAAAACCCGCGTCAATTTGTCCTGGGGGCTGTTGATTGGGGAGGCGGGGCAAAGCGCGGAAGCCGCAAGGGCATTGCGCAGCGTCATCAATGACGCGCCGAGGTCAGAACTGGCCGACGAGGCGAGGCTGGCGCTGGCGACCCTTCTGCTGGATGGGAAATTGCCCGACAAGGCAAATCCAAACAAAGACACACCGCAGGCGTTACTGGCTCAGCTGAGAACGGCCGGCGTTGGCGGCGACGCCCCGCGGCGCGCTCTTCTCCTGCAAACGCGCATGGCTTCTGAAGCAAAACAATGGAACAATGTCATGGCGCTGACCAGTGAATACAGACAGAAATTTCCCGATTCGCCGGATTTAGAAACAATCATATCCTATAGGCACAATGCTATAAGAAGTATGATTCAGGATACGATTGACAATGGCGGCGGGCTGCTGGCCTCCCTATCGCTCTTAAACGCCGAGAACATAAGCGTATTAACGCCGCAACTGAGGTCAGACTTGATTTCTGCTTGTGTCGCAAGCGGCCTGCCCGAAGCTGCGGTAAAGATAATTCAGGCGTCTCCGGCAACAGAACAAGACGAGCTTCGTCAACTGCTCACGCGGAATATTCCTGAACCCCTTCCGCCGCCCCTTGTTATTACCAGCATTAGCGGAAGTCTGAAGGGGTTCAAGGGCGAATTGGGACAAATACAATTACTGCTCTCTCAAAAAAAGTGGAACGAGGCCAGTCTCAAAATTGAAAACCTGAGTCCGGGGCCGGATAGGATAAAGGCCGTGCTGGCTCTGCTCCTGCGCCCAATGCCGCCAAACGAAATTCATTTGAGACGCAAGGAAGCTGAAGGATGGTTGGCGAATACTTCCGAAACGACTCCTGTCAATGATCCGCTGCTCATCTTTATCGCTGATCTGTACATGCAGACGGATAACCAGGAAGAAGCGCTGGCTCTTTACCCCACAAACCCGCAACCTGAAAATCAGGGATGGGTAAGCCTCATGCGCGCTACCGCATTGTCTAAACTGGGAAAAACCGAAGAAGCGAAGCTCATTCTCGACCAAAACGCCTCTGTGCCTGAATTTAAGCAATACAGGCAGCTCCTCTCGAATAAGTTGAGCGGTAAATAATTCCAAGTTGCCTTCAACATAGTGTATATGTATAGCGATGGCATAGGAGGTAGAGATGCCAGGACGTATGCCAATTCCAGAGAAGCGACTTGCAGAGTTAGCAGAGTATAGGAAAACCAGGTTGAAACGGTACGTGTCAACTAACACTGGAAATAACCAAAAAACGCTTGACAAACATTTTATTTTGGTATACTTTTAATTTTCTCAGAAGATTGAAATGTCACAAGAGACCTGACATCCAAAGACCGCTAGAAACAGAGCCGATGCCAAAACCAAAAGGATAATAATGCAACCTGAATCAACTACAACAAATCTTTCGACTTATAATCTACTAGTACTAATAGACAACCTGAAAACCAAACTGAAAGATTATGAACCCCCATCAGAAGGAGTACTTAAAAAACTCGGTGAATATGACATGATTGAACATGTATATAATTCAAACGCAATAGAAGGAAACAGCCTTACTCTAGAAGAAATAGCATTGGTAATCGAAGGCCATACAATTAACCAAAAACCATTAAGACATCATCTTGAAGCAGATAGTCTAAGTAAAGCATATTTATACTGCGAGCTTTTAATAAAAAATAATACTTCAATCACAGAAAATGAAATAAAAAACATTCATTCATTAGTATTAAACCATGATCCAATTAACCGAGGAGAATACCGAAAATATGATGTTAGAATTGGCAATAGTGTTTATATTCCACCAATTTCAGAACAAGTTCCGTCTTTAATGAAAAATCTCATATTTGAATATATGGCATTTAAACTACATCCAATAGAAAAAATTGCAATCTTCCATGCTAATTTTGAGAGCATACATCCATTTATCGACGGTAATGGAAGAACTGGCAGATTAATAATAGATATACAATTAGCCCAAAATGGATACCCAAAATCAAAAATAAAATTTATAGAAAGAACAGAATATTATGAATGCATAGAAACATATGAAATAAATAATAATTCAGAGCTAATAATAAAACTAATAGCAAATCATGTATTACAAGAATTACAATCACAATTGCTCATGCTACAAAAACGAAATAATCTAAATTCTCAATAAAATGCTTCTCAACTTTTAGCGGACGGAACACCTTTTTCTGCGTAATGTCGGCGGCTCCGTAAGTATAAATTGAAATACAAAGTTTGATCTGCAATTGTTGCAAATGCAATATGTTTAGCGTCTCGTTTATCGCAGTTGAACGGCTATGTAATACCAATGCCTTAAAAAAACTCAAATCGCTGCTCTGGCGAAATCAACCGGGCGCATAACTGTATAATCCCATTATGACTTGGAAGCAAAGTGAACTGGACGCAGTTGAGTTTCCTACTCTGGTGAATTTTATATCCGGTTTTGCCAAAACCAGACAGGGCAGGCTATGTTTGAGGGAAATGCACCCCTGGGATAACCGGGCAGGTATCCGGCGTTTGAGACAGATGGAGATTGAAGCCGTCTGGCGGCTGGAACTTTCTTCCATACCCGTTCAGCCCTTTGACGAGGCTATGGATGAATTGCTTTCTCCGGCGGGTTGGCTATTGCCTGAACACTGGAAACAGTTGCGGGAGGCCCTGCCATCGCTGGGGCGCCTGCTGGACACTGTAGCTTCACTGCATTGGCCGCAAGATACGCCTGTTCCGCGAAATGCCAGCCTGAACATTGACCGGTTGCAAATCCCGGCTTCTATATTGGCTGATCCATCTTCTATAGCCGATACCCTGGCGCGGAGCTTTAACGACGAGGGACAATTAGACCCTCTCAAAATTCCTGCTCTGGCTGAACTTTACAGAGCCAGGACGCGGGCCTATCAGCAAATTCAGAACAGACTTCAAAAAATCATGAAGGATACCTCGGAAGCCTTCATGGAAGAAACCATCGTTGAGCGCAGCGGGCGCTTCTGTTTGCCTGTGCGCCTGGACAGAAAAGGGCTGATACCCGGCCTTGTCCTGGATAGGTCCGGCAGCGGCGCGACGGCTTTTTTGGAGCCTTTTGAAGCCGTGCAGTTAAATAACGAATATATGGAAGCCGACAGCGAGTACCTGGAAGCCGTAAATGCCTATTTAAGAGGTCTATTGGATTCACTGCGCTTAAGGCTTGAGGATTTTATCCGCTGGTATGAATTTTTGGCTGACGTGGATGAAGTTATCGCGCTGCTTCAATGGTCAAAGCTTGTTGACGGGATATTGCCGGAGCTTGATACGGACAATTTAACGCTGCTGGACGCCTGTCATCCGCTGCTGATGCCAAAAGTAAGAGAAGCCCTGGAACTGGAGCCGATAGACCACGATGTGACGCCG
>JAISSN010000166.1 GCA_031273105.1 Holophagales bacterium
TATGTCTGGTTAAAAAAGGCAAGATCAGGCGTCCTGCGCTACTTTCCGGTCAAAACCGCATCTAAGATATTACAAACATTCCCGATTTAAGAACGCGGTTTTGAACCGGAAACGCTATAGCAATTCCATCCGACATTAATAAATTTGCGTTAAACTGCTAATCACAAACGGAATCGCTATAGTCAATCTACCTTATTAATCAGCTTAAATTGGCGTATCTCGGCCTGCAGTTCAGAGGCAAGGTGCGCAAGCTCTGTGGCCGCGTGGGTTACGTTGCCGGTCGTCGCTGAAATTTGGGTCGTCGCCGTCTCTATCGTGGTTTCTTTGGCGCTGCCCTTCTCCTTCTTAGCAGAGGACTCGGGGTAATTTTTCCTGGTTGTAAGCTGGTCAAGGCCATCCTTTATATTGCGCAGCAACTCCACAGTGGTGTTTACCGTTTCGCCGCCGCGTTCCGCTGAATCGAGGAGTTCAATGTTGTGCCGGACGATTTCCTTGGCGGACGCCGCGCTGCGCTCTGTCAGCTTTCTGGCCTCTTCGGCTGCGGAGACAACCCACCTGCCATGTTCATCGGCCCTGGCGGCGCCGAAAGAGACGTTGCGGATGAGCAGGTTGGCACGGTGGGCGGTTTCCTGAATAACGCCAATGGCCTCCGCTATCCTGGCGGTTGCCTGTGTGATTTCGTCCAGGGCGTCCCCGGCGAGTTCCCCGGTGGAATTGCGCTGCAGCGCGGCATCCAGTTGGGCGAGGGAACCCTGCGCCCTCAGGCTTGCTTCGTCAACGGAAGCCGACAGTTCAGCCATGGCGGCGACTATCTTTTCCGAGGTGCTTTTCTGGGTTTGCGCGCTGTGGGATATTTGCTCTATTGAAGACGACATTCCATCGGCTGACGCCGATAGCTCCGCTGCGGCGCCCGCTACTACGCTAAGGCTCTGGTTGACCCTGTTGATAAACTCCCAGATTTGGACGACCATCTTCTCAAGCCTCACGGCCATCACGCCAATTTCATCTTTAGACTCGACGACGAAGTGAGCCGTCAGGTCGCCCATAGCCACCCTTTGGATAATCACCGAAATTCTGTCCAGGGCGCCGGCCACCACGTTGGAAATTGTAATGCCCAGAAGAATTGACGCCCCAAAGACGGTCAGCGTGATTGCCGTGATCATCATGGCAACCCTGGATTTGACTAACCTGTTGTGTTTATCAATATTTGCGGCGACATTATCCATCGCCGCGGCCAACTCCTCAAGCTCGCCGAGAAACCTGGAATTAATATCAACGGCGGTGACCGACATATGCTGTACCGCATCCTGTATTTTACCCGCAACGGCAAGATCAGCGGCCTTGTCAACGGTTTTAATCCAATCCTCAAACGTGCCTGAAGTCTTTGAAACCAGGCGCGCCAAATCAGGGTTGTTCTTTGTTATTTCACGCAGTTCAGAGTAGTGTCTGTATATGGCCTCGCGATTATCGTCGTATTGCCGTTTATTCTTTCTTTGGGCGTCAGGGTTTGTAAGTATCATCAAGTCGCGGAGCCTTTGGCGCATTTCGCCGAAGTGTTTGGTTATTTGCCCCGTCGCCCTGACGCCCTTGACGCCCTCGCGGTACAGCTTGTCGGAACCGGCGCTCATCGTTCTGGCGGCGCTCATTCCCTGCCATCCCACTATAACGGTCAGGATGGCCGTGGCGATAAATCCCAGTATTAGCTTTGACCTCAGCCTAAGATTTTTATACCAGTCCATTAGTTATTATCTGCTATCAGTTTGAAGTGGCGTATCTGGCGCTGCAAGTCAGCGGAAAGATGGGCAAGCTCTGAAGATAAGCCACTTCAAACTAATAGCGGATAAGTGAGTGAACTCTTTAGTCAAACAGGCTGTAATGCTTCCCTGGATACTGTCAAGCTTGCGCGGGCGCGGCAAAGGCTCTTGTAACCCGCGCAATCATATCAGGACTTAATACCGGATACTCGCTCTCTGCCATATCAGAATCATCAGACAACATCCTGCAAAGCGTCTTGCGGTCAATACCTGTTTCAGCGGCAAGCTGTAAGATGGTTCGCGCTCGCGCCGCTTCTGGTAGGGCGCGGACAAATAGCCTTATGCCGCCTTCTTCCATTACCGCTTCAAGATACCCCGCTATGGTCTTTTCACTGTCAAGATAATCAACCACATCGTATCTGCTGATGGTTACCATTTATCGTTCTCCTCTGCTTCGCGTTTGATTTCTTTGGCGCGCTCAATGTCGCGCGTTTGTTCCTTTTTGGTATTTTTGTCGCCGCCAATCAATAACAAATAAACAACTTTTCCGCGCTGGCAGTAGTATATCCGATAACCAAGCGTTTTGAACTTCATCTCATAGACGCCATCGCCAACTGAATCAACAATTCCAAAATTGCCTTCAATAGCGTTCTTTATCCGCGCCTCAATACGTCGTTTTCCATCAAAGTCTTTCAGGTTGTCCAACCATTCGTCAAAGTAGTTGGTTTTGCGGAAAATGTTCATCTGCAATAGTATGCGCTGGTTTTCAGATTCCGGCAAGTTTTAGATGAGGCCAGAACTTGCAAAACGGCCGGGCGGCACCCTGATACTATTATTTTAGCCAATCAATTCCAAACATTCACGGGCGCTCTGTATGCGTTTCTCAGGGTCTTTCTCCAGGCATCGGCGTATTAAACCCTGCCATGGTTGCTCTATCCGGTTTATCCCATCGGGCAGGTTTCCCTTTGTGATTTGACGGGACACCTCTTGTCTCCCGACTTCTTTTCTAATGGGCAAGCCGCCTGTATTAAAGGGCAATTCACCCGTTAACGCCTGATACGCAATAACTCCAAAACTCCATAAATCGGTATTCCGCCTGATATTACTATTTTTTCCCCCTTGTATCCGCTCCGGCGAGTCATGAAAAAATGAAAGGAGCGTGCCGCCGATTTCTGAAACTTGTCTTTTGCCGCTGCCAATCCATTGGCTGATGCCAAAGTCGGTTATCTTGGGGACGTATTTGTTATGATTTCGCGCCATCATTATGTTTTTCGGCTTCAAATCCCTGTGTATGATCCCTTTGGGGTGTTGTTCGTGCAGAAACTCCAGGCCCAATAATATCTGCCTTAGTATTGAGCCTTTTTCGTCAAAAGAGAGATTTCTGTTTTCGAGCAGTAATTTATCCAGGTCTCCTTCTTCGTGATACTGCATTATGGCTATGTCTTCTTTTCCGATTCCGGTGGCAAATGTATAGCAGTCCTCGTAATGTACAATGTTTGCGTGGGGTTTAAGTTTGGAGGCTATCTCAAACTCATTTTTTAAGCGGAACTTCTTAAGATCGTAGAGACTGTTGACTAAAATATAGAAAACATAGTTTTCTGAAGGCAGGAAAAAAGATCAGTGGTAGTGAGGGCCTGCCAGATACGCAAGCTCAGGTCAACCATGTATTCCGCTTGTGAAAC
>JAISSN010000170.1 GCA_031273105.1 Holophagales bacterium
TATGTCTGGTTAAAAAAGGCAAGATCAGGCGTCCTGCGCTACTTTCCGGTCAAAACCGCATCTAAGATATTACAAACATTCCCGATTTAAGAACGCGGTTTTGAACCGGAAACGCTATACATATTCAAGTTGGATGAACATCCTGGATTCCCGTAAACACGTAACGATAAAACATCTAACTCCATTGATTACAAAAAATACGTTGATTTAGGTGTCTCGTTACGAGTCAACACATAACGAGACGCTTGAATTGCCAAAAATCCTTATGAAACATAGCTTTCTTGACATTTATCGTTATGTGTCGCGGGAATCCAAGGAACATGGTGGAAATATGGCTTGGCGTCCTTACCAGGAAGTCCCTGCGCTGGGCCAGCTTCGCCACCATAGAGGCGCTATGCGGGCACATCAGGAAATACATTGAAGCTTACAACAAAACTGCAAAACCGTTTGTCTGGAGAAAGCGGGAAGTTAAAGGGGCTCAACTCAAAAATAATCTGCGTAACTTATGCAACTAGACACTAGACAAAGCTAAATTTTTTATTTAGAATTTCACAAAGCCGCTTTCCAGCGTTTGAGAGTTGGAAAATATTCGCGCATCATTTTTCTGGCTTCACTCTCGCTCATGCCCGGATTTCCTGAAACCATGTGGGGGACGCAAAATTCAATCATTTCGTCCATCGTGAAGTCCTGCAGGAATGCGCCGTTTTCAAAACAATATATACAGTAATCCTCGCTCTTGCTCCCGTCGGCGTTTGTTCCGCGCATCTCGTCTGTCTTACCCATCGGCATGGCGCAGCTTTGGCAAAAAATTCCTTCCATAGTGAAATTCTCCTGTCATTCAGTATATCCTTGATGTTAGACCAATTCAACCTTGAGATAGTTGAACTTCTCTAAGCAAGGATTTCACCAATATTGCGGCCCTATTACGAATTTTGCCGCCCAACCCATGGTGAGGGCCAGCATCCAAAATCGCGCTATGATTGGCCTTAGAACCAGTCTTTTTCTGCGAATGAACTGCAAGCCGAGAACAATCGCCGAATATATAAGCAATCCCGCATAAACCGGCATGAGCGGATTCCAGAGGAGCGCCTGTACCCAATCGCCATTTAGAATTGCCGCCATGCCTCGCGTCACGCCGGTCGTTGGACATGGGATGCCGGTGGCCTCCGTCAAAATAGAGGGCGGAAGCACGCCAGAGAATAACCATGCCGCGTTCCACAGCAGGTAAAAACCAAACAGACCGAACGCAATCCCTCGCGTCACTTGATAGATTAGGCGCGTCTGACTCCGCAGGATGGGCATTTCCATTCCTCTTCCTTACATCCGTCAATGACAAACGGCAACCAGCATAATGGTATGCAAAATAGCACCAAGACGGCAAAGAGCGCCCAGCCGCCGGCGGACAGATTCTTCTTCACCATGACGGGACGCTCTTCAGACCCGCAAATGTAACATGCCGCCACAGAACACCTCTAAAAACTATCTTTAAGTTGATTTGGGCTTAGTTCTTCAAGGCTAATTTCCACTACCTCTACCTCTGCATCCGCCGCCCCGCCCTGTACCTGTATGATGGACGGCTTCACCAGTCCATCCAGCAGTCTGCCCGGAATCAGACCCAGGACAATAATCAGTACGCCGCTCACTAAAACTGTTGCCCCGGCAAATGGCGCTATCACGGGTTCGGAATCTTCTTTAGGCGGCTCCATGTACATGGCGATGATGGGTTTTAGGTAATATGCAACGGACACCAAGCTTGCCACTATGGCTATTATGGCTAACACTACATGTCCTTGCAGAATCAACTCTTTGAACAGCAGATACTTACCTATGAAACCAGCCGTGGGCGGTATGCCCGCAAGGGACAAAAAGCAAATCGTGGCGGCTACGCCGATACCTGGGCGCTTCCAGCCCAGCCCCCTCATGTCGCGGAATTGTGTGTCATCGCCAACAAGGCCGAAGGCGCTCAGTAATCCGAAAGCGCCCAGGTTCATTAAGAGATAAGAGCATAGATAGAAAAGGATTGCCTGATGGGCTTCCGTTGTACCCGCCACAAAGCCCAATAGCAAATATCCGGCGTGGCTGATGCTGGAGTATGCCAGCATCCTCTTGAAGTTGGTCTGGGATAGAGCCGCCAGGTTACCAATGATGAGAGTTATTACCGCCAGCGCCGCAAAGGCGGTTTGCGCCCGGCTTCCAATCTCCGCGATCGGAACAAGGTGCGCGCCAAATACCCTGATAAGAGCTATTATCGCTATTCCCTTAGTGGCTACGGACATAAAGCCCGCTATCGGGTGCGGCGCGGCTTCGTAGGCGTCGGGAGTCCACTGGTGAAATGGCGCGGCGCTGACCTTAAAAACAAATCCCATCAGCAAAAGGGCTGCGCCAAGCAGAGCCAATGGGTCTAAAACGCCTTTGGCGAGGCTTTGAGCAATTACATTGAGGTCAAAGCTGCCCGTCATTCCGTACAACAGGACTATGCCCATCAGGAAGCAACTTGAAGCCACGGCGCCCGTCAGGAAGTACTTCACGCCGCCTTCAAAGGCCTTAGTCCTGACGCGCACTATGGCCGTGAGCGCGTACAGGGGGATAGAAAACAACTCCAGCGCCAAAAACATCAACACTAAATTTGAAGTGGCCGCAAAGAGCATCATCCCTACAACTGAGAAAAGCAGCAGAGCCAGAATTTCTCCCTTCACCCAGCCTTCATGGTGAAGGTGGTCCCAAAGCTGCAACACCGCGTAAACAGCGGATATTTGCACAAAAATCGCGGCAAACTGAGCCAGGCGATCCAGAGAGAGATATCTGTAAGAGGGTTGCATGCCGCTCCCCCAGATACGGGTGGTGTACCAGAAGGACGCCCCCAGGGCTATTATCGCTATAGCAAAGATTGCGGCGCGTATCCACTTTTGCGTGGACTGGTCGCGGTCGAGAGACGCTATTGGAATCAAACACGCGGCGACGGCGGGTATGGCCAATGGCAGGATTGCCGCAGTTTCATTGGGAGTTAAACTCATCACTGCGCCCCCTGTTGAGTATCTTGTTGAGTATCTTGTTGAGTATCTTTTTGAGTTTGATCTGGCGTATTGAAAAACAAGGCTCTGGCCGGCGGCGGCGCTTCAGCGTCTTCAAGCAGGCGCGTCACGCACGGCTCGGACGCGCCCGTGAATGTTATGTGGTGCAGGCCCATCCAAAAAATGAGTACCACGAGCGGCGTCATAACGGCTATTTCACGGACGTTCAGGTCTGCGGTCAAATGGGCGGTTCCGCTTCCTGGGCTTGCATTTTCAGGCCCCCAGAAAACTCTTTTAACCATCCAGAGCATATAAACAGCCCCCAGAAGAATCCCTGAAGACGCTATCACAGCAACAACGCGCCCCCAGGAGAAACCGGAGACAAATGTCCCGTTGAGTACCAGAAATTCGCCGATGAACCCGTTAGTCAATGGAAGACCGATGCTGGAGAGCGTGACCACTATAAAAAAGAACGTAAAAATGGGCATCCTGGAAGCAACGCCGCCAAAATCAGTGATCATGCGCGTGTGGGCGCGGTCATAGAGCATCCCGACCAAAAGGAACAAAGCCCCTGTGCTGACTCCGTGGCTTAACATCTGCATCATCGCGCCCTGGGCGCCAATCACCGTAAAGCTGGCTATGCCGAGCATCACGAAACCCATGTGGCTCACAGAGCTATAGGCAACAAGTTTTTTTATGTCCTTTTGGGCCATAGCCACCAGCGCGCCATAGATGATGGCTATTAAAGCCAGGATGGCAAAGTGCTTTGCGTAATGAAGGGCGGCTGCTGGCAGGATTGGTATGGCAAAGCGCAAAAAGCCGTATCCACCCATCTTGAGCAGTACACCAGCCAAAATCGCGCTGCCCGCGGTTGGGGCTTCTGTATGGGCGTCAGGCAACCATGTGTGCAGGGGGAACAGCGGAACCTTGATGGCGAAGGCCAGGGCAAAGGCCAGATACAGCCAGCACTGGGCGCTAAAGGGCATGTTTATTACTTTCTGGGCCATGTCGCCGGGGGAAAAGCTCTGGGCGTTTACGGCCAGATAGAGCAGAGCGACCAGCCAGAGCAAGCTCCCCGCCAGCGTGAAAATCATAAACTTATTCGCGGCGTACTTGCGCTCTGGTCCACCCCAGACGCCTATCAGGAAGTACATGGGAATTAGCATGGCTTCCCAGAATATGTAGAAGAGGAATAAGTCCCTGGCCAGCAGCGCGCCCAGCATGGCGCACTCCAGAAGAATGAACAGGGCGAAAAACGAGCCTGAGCGATCTTTGACGCTGTTCCATGCTCCGGCTATGGATATGGGGACGAGAAAGGCCGTCAGCAACACCAGCCATAAATTCAGCCCGTCAAGGGAAAGATGATATTCAACGGGTATATTCAGCAACGTGAACATAGGCGCTAGCTCACTGAACATTACGCCCTCATTATTAGGCTCAAGGGGCAAGAGGCGCATCGCGGCAATCACAAAGATGCCCAGCGATCCAATGAGCGCCAGGTACTTTGTGAACAGGGACAGTTTATTTGGCAGCGCCAGGAGCAAAAGCCCCCAGAACAGCGGGGCGAAAATGAGGAATGTCAGGATGTTATTTCCTATCCAGTGGTTCATCGCGCCCTCACTTCAAAAAGAGCCAGATAAGGGCAGCCGTGCCAAGCCCCATAGTCAAAATATAATTTCGGACGCGGCCGGTTTGCAGTAATGTTACAAAGTCCCCCGCCATCCTGGTCAGCGCTGCGGGCAGGTTAATCCCAACGCCGTCAATCACCGTCACGTCAACCCGTTTGAACAAAAACTGACCAAAACAGCGGACGGGGGCTAATATAAGCCGCTCAATGGCTTCATCCACATAGTATTTATTGAACAGGATTTTATGCAGGCCTGACATGCGCGACGCCCTGGCCTCGGCTATGGTCAGGCCGTCCTTATATGTTTTCCATCCAAACCAGGCCGCGCCAAGGACGATAATGGTGGAAATCAAGGCCAGACCCCAGGCCAGTCCGTGGCTTCCGTGGTGAGCGGCGTGCGCGTCTATTTGTCCGTGAGCTATGCTTGGCGACAGGAACTTCCCGATGGCAAAAGAGCCGCCAAAGGCTTCGGGCCAGCCCAGGCCAACGGCTAGTATAGAACCGACGGCCAACACCACCAACGGGGCCGTCATGGTGGCATGGCTCTCCCGGGCGTGTCTGAAGGCGTGGATATCCCTGGGTTTGCCCCAAAACGCCAGCGTAAGGAGGCGCAACATGTAAAACGCCGTGCAGCAGGCGCCGAGTACTCCTATAACCCACAAAACAGGCGATTTCAAAAAAGCCAAGTACAGAATTTCATCCTTGCTGGCAAATCCCGACGTCCCCGGAAAACCAATGATGCAAAGCGTAGCTATGAGCATCGTCCAAAAGGTAATAGGCATTTTTTCTTTAAGGCCGCCCATCTTAAAGAGGTCTTGCTCGTGGTGCATGGCAGTTATTACGCTTCCCGCGCCAAGGAACAACAGCGCCTTAAACCAGGCGTGGGTAAAGACGTGAAAAAAACCGGCGGCAAATCCGGCCGCGCCCAAGCCCAGGAACATGTAGCCAAGCTGGCTTACCGTGGAATAGGCCAGCACCTTTTTAATATCCCTCTGTAAAAGGCCAATGGTGGCGGCAAATATCGCCGTCGCCGCGCCAACCCAGGCAACTGCGTTCATGGTGATGGGGGCAAGCTGGAATAATGGCGCAAGGCGGCAGAGCAGGACGATGCCGCTGGTGACCATCGTGGCGGCGTGGATCAGGGCCGAAACAGGCGTGGGGCCTGCCATCGCGTCGGGCAGCCAGATGTAAAGCGGTATCTGGGCGCTCTTTCCCGCTGCGCCGATAAAAACCATCAGCGTGGCGAAGGTCAGCACCCCAAATCCCGCCTCGGGCGAAAGACCGCCAGCATGGACCAGGATATCCCCTATGGTAAGGGTTCCAAACGCCGCGAATAGCGTCATCATGCCGATTACCATCCCCAAATCGCCGACGCGGTTAGTCAAAAAGGCTTTCAGTCCGGCGCCGGGCGCGTAGTCGGTCTTGTAGTAGTACCCGATCAAAAGGTATGAGCAGAGGCCAACGCCCTCCCACCCGACAAAAACCAGGGGGAGGCTTGACCCCAGGACGAGTGTGAGCATGAAGAAGATAAACAGATTTAAATAGCTGAAATAGCGGGCGTAACCTTCTTCTTTACCCATGTAGCCCACAGAGTAAATGTGGATCAAAAAGCCTATGCCCGTAACCACTAAGCTCATAAGGCCGGAGAGCGGATCGAACACCAGGCCGAAGGGGACGCTTAGTGAGCCAGCGTTAATCCAAGTATCGGCGCATATTTCGAGCCTTTGGCCAGGCGCGGCTTTCATCAGCACAAAGGCAATAATAGCGAGGACTAACGACCCCAGCACAGATCCAAGCGCTACGGCGGAAGTAAATGTTTTCCCAAATCGCTTACCGAGGAGGCCGTTGATGGCTGCGCCCAGGAGCGGCAATAGCGGAATCATCCAGTAATAAATATCGGACATCTTTTACCTCAACGCCTTAAAGCGTCAGCGCCGTCGGTATCCGTTGAGCCAAGGCGCCTGAACAGGCCGATGATCAGCGCCAGCCCGACGGCTGCTTCACAGGCCGCGACAGCAATTATTAAAATATATAAAACAGTGCCCGAAACGTCGCCCCCGCGCCACTTGGCAAAGGCGAGCAGGGCCAGGTTCGTTGCGTTCAACATTAACTCAACGCCCATGAATTGAACCAGAAGGCTGCGGCGCATGAGTACTATAGACAGGCCCACCACAAACAACAGGAAAGAAACCGCAATGTAAGCTTGCAGAGACCCGTTGATTAACTCGCCAATGCTCACTGGGCCTCCTTTTTGACTAAAATCACGGCGGCCACCATTGCGGACAGTAAAAGCAAGCCAACCGCTTCAAGAGCCACAATATGTTCCGAAAAAAGCTGCTCGCCAAGTTTGTGGAGCGTCATCAATT
Organism: Holophagales bacterium; assembly: GCA_031273105.1. Taxonomy (GTDB): domain Bacteria; phylum Acidobacteriota; class Holophagae; order Holophagales; family Holophagaceae; genus WRHW01. Next base: position 7,005 of record JAISSN010000170.1, read on the forward strand.
CTTTATTCGGCGGTTCAAGGGGCATGTTCGCCAACGCGCTTGAACTGAAAACCAGCTTGATGGCGCCCAGGGCAAGAACTGCCACGAGGACGGCGGAAAGAATTTTCTGTACGAGTCCTGGGCGCGCGGCTGGCTCTTCCTGGTGGGATTGCAACAGCATCACCACAAAGAGGACAAGAATCGTGATAGCGCCGCTATAGATAATAACCTGGAGAGCTGCGGCCACCGGATTAGACAACAGCAGAAACAGTCCGGCGACGCCAAAGAAACTGAGCATCATGCACAGACCGGCCTGGACGGCGTTGCGCTGCATGAACAGCGCAAAGGCGGCGCCAAGCGTGATGAGGGCAAAAGCTAAAAACATTCCGGCCCCCTAACCAAGCTGATTACTTAGTGGTTGACGCTCAGGCTTCGGGGCAGCGCGCTCTATATGCTCTACGCGCTCGCGTCCGTCATCGCCGGCGTACGTATTCATGAGGTCATACTTGTCCAGTTGCATCTCAAAGCGGCTCCTGCATGAAAGCTCGTAATTCTTGCGCAGCCATATAGCGTCTTTGGGGCACGCCTCCTGGCACATCCCGCAAAAAATACAGCGCAGCGCGTCTATCTGAAAGGAGGCGGGACGCTTTTCAAGCAGCCCCTGCTGGGTATTAATGTCGCCAATCTCTTCCGCCTCAATAGTGATACAGCGGGCGGGGCAGGCCTCGGCGCACATGAAGCAGGCCACGCACTTGATGGAATTATCCTCATTGCGCTTTAACTCATGAAGCCCCCTGTAGCCGTCAAGCACAGGGCGCTTCATTTCTGGATATTGAACCGTCAGCCGCTTTGGCGTCGGCTTAAACACCTGTTTGAGAAAGTGTTTAAGAGTGATTGTCAACCCCTTGGCTATGGGCCACAGATATGTGCGATCCAGCCATGTGAGGTCAACTTTTTTAACTACAACGCTCACAAGTCATACCTCCATCAAGCCGCCGCCCTGTGGATTAACCAGGCGTAAAAAAGCAGGTTTGCAAAACCAATGGGCAACATTACTTTCCATCCAATAAACATGAGTTGATCGTACCTGAATCGGGGCAGCGTCCAGCGCACCCAGATAAAAAACCAGCAGAAAGCCAGCAGCTTTGCCGCGAACGCCGCTATAGAGAGCAGGACGCCCAGCCAGGGACCTATCCAGGGGCCTAGCCAATTACTTAGTAATCCTACAGGATCAGGCATGAAAGGGATCTTCCAGCCGCCGAAATAGAGCGTCGCCATAAGGGCGGAAATGGTAACAAGGTGTATATATTCGGAGAGCCAGAGAAATCCCAGTTTCATTCCGCTGAATTCTGTCAGAAAGCCCGCGACGATTTCTGATTCGCCTTCCGCGAAGTCAAAGGGCAGGCGGTTTGTTTCCGCGAAGGCGCAAACCAGAAATACCAAAAATCCCACCGGTTGGGCGAACACATTCCATAAGCCCGTTTGGGCTTCAATTATCCTGTGGGGGTCATAATGACCAGCCTGCATGAAAACAGCAATGACGGCCAGAGAAAGGCCAATCTCGTAACTGACCATGTGGGCGGCGCCGCGCATACCGGAGAGCATTGAAAATTTGTTGTTAGAGGCCCAGGACGCCGTAAAAATCCCATAGACGGCCAGAGCGGCTATGGCTAACGGATAGAGCATTCCCATCCCGTTTTCGGGGTCTATGACGCTCAGGTGAAATGTGAAATCGCGCCATTCAAAGCTCTGACCAAAAGGAACTATGGCAAATCCCATCATCGCGGGTATAAAGGCCAGTAGCGGCGCTATCCAAAACAGCCAGCGCGACACGTGACCCGGAACGAGGTCTTCTTTAAAAATCAACTTGAGTCCGTCGCCCGCCAAATGAAAAATCCCAAAGAGTCTGAAGTTGCCGATAAACTTCGCCCTGTTCGGCCCTATGCGGTCTTGAATCAGGGCCGCGCCCTTGCGCTCCGCCCAGGTAAGCACCGCCGAGAGACCCATCACTCCCGCGAAGACAACCACAATCTTTGCCAACATCCATGCCACTGGGATTATTGGAATATCCAGGCCCAAAAACGTAAATGTGTAATCCATGCAGAAATCCGATTAACGGGAAAATCTCCCTCAACCATTATGGCACTATTGACCACCCCTGTAATCAGGTTCTGCTGAAAAAATAAAAAACATTCAATTCAAAAGGCGGGGTCAAACCATGGCAGAATTTGTGACGGCGTACCCGGGATATTTCCCACGCGAAAAGGCACAACCACAAGCCAGCCTGAAGAGCGTCCGAAGTGGGACAAATCCATGATAATCTTTTTTCCAGGATCTGGAATGTCAGGGCGGCGGCGCTCCATAATCGCTTCGCCCCGCTGAAAGACATCCAGGGCCGAAGGGTGATCGGCGCTCATGGGTAAATAATAAACGCGGACAGCCTCTATGCCAGGTAGAAAATTACCTTGGATGTCTCTTGTTGGCAATATCGCCTCAATGGTTCGAAGGTTTATTGCGCGGACGACGCAGGGCGCCGGCGGACGCCGCTGATGCGGCACGGGGTCGCCCCTGGCGCCGCAACCTGATAGCGCAAGAACCCCCACGATAACAACAAAGATTGGAATCAGGCTTTGGCTTCGCATTGTTTAATTTTGCCCTAAATTGTTAGAATAACTTATGCGACGGTTTGAATGACGCGATGAGAAAGCAGCGGGCAACTACCAAAAGCGCAACATGCGGTTTGAGGAAGCCATAGAGGTTTTCGATGACCCGCTGGTCGTTGTAGAGTTGTAGAACTGGTATTGTAGAGGGTCATACGGCGTGTAGAATGCTATTTAAGAGGGGGGCGCGTATGGCCATTACAAAAATACTGGTAGCCAATCGGGCCGAAATTGCTTCAAGAATCATCCGTACCTGCAGGGTAAGGGAAATTCCCACCGTTGCGGTTTTTTCCGACGTTGACAGGGGCGCCATGCACGTGCGCCTTGCGGAAGAGTCGCTCCCCCTTTGCAAGACGAACGCCATGAGCGAGTATGCTGACCTGGAGCAAATCATAGCCACCGCAAAAACCGTATGTGCTGACGCTCTGCACCCGGGGTACGGCTTTTTGAGCGATGACCCTGACGCGGCGCGGAGAGTTATTGAAGCGGGACTGGTTTGGATTGGACCTGGCCCGGAAACACTCGAAACCATGGGCGATAAGGTAAAAGCCAGAAGAGTAGCCGAGAGCGTGGGTGTACCGGTACTGCCTGCCGTCACGGGACAGATGGATGACGACGCGTTGTTTGCCGAGACCAAAAAACTCGGGTTTCCCCTGATGATAAAAGCCGTAAAGGGCGAAAACGGAAAGGCCATGCGCTTGGTCAGGTCGGTGAATGAATTGAGGCGAAGCCTGCCCTGGGTCAAGGGCGATGGAATATTTCTCTTTGACGACGAGCAGGTTTATTTGGAAAAGGCGCTTTTAGGGGCGCATCAAATCGAAGTTCAAATCATGGCTGACAAGCACGGCAACATGGTTTATCTATGGGAGAGAGACGGCAGCATTCAGCGCCGCTACCAGCAAATCCTGGAAGAAGCGCCCAGCCCCTTTGTCACGCCAACTCTCAGGAAAACCCTTGGTGAAGCCGCCATGGCCATTGCAAAAAAAATTGGCTATGTCGGCACAGGCTCTGTTGAATTTCTTATAGACAGTGACTACAACTTCTATTTCCTGGAAATGACCTGCCGCCTCCAGGGAGGGCATCCGGCTACGGAGTGGATCACGGGCCAGGACATCGTAAAGTGGCAAATTGACATAGCCGCCGGTGAAAAACTGCCGCTAAAACAGAGTGAAATACCTCTTTTGGGCCATGCCATACTGGCCAGAATCAACGCCGAAGACCCAATGCGCAATTTTGCCCCCTCCAGCGGACGCATCAATTATCTGCGCGTTCCGGCCGGCCGCAATGTGAGAAACGACTCCGGCGTTTACAGCGGTTGGGTTTTGCCCCCCGCATATGCGCCTATGTTGTCGAAACTGAGTACCTGGGGACTTTCCCGTGATGAAGCCATCCGAAGGATGGCGCCGGCTCTTGCCGAGTACAGGGTTGGCGGCGTGCGCAACAACATCGCCTTTCATCAGGCCCTGAACAGCAACGAGGCCTTCCGCAGAGGCGAAACCAATACAGCCATGCTGGAGCAACACTGGTGGACTGAGCCTGAAATAGGGCCGGATTTGAAATTTGTCGTGGCCGCCGCGCTGTACGACGAATTGGAAATGGAGGAGACGCGCGCGCAACAGCTCCCAACCCGCCTTGGCGAGGCCAGGCCCTCCCAGTGGAAGTACTGGGACAAGTTCAATCGTCTTTAAAGGGGTGAATATATGAAAAGGACGCTTGTTATCGGCAAAGAGACCCACGAACTGGAAATGTACCGCCATGGCGGCAAAGTGACGATGATCTGGGACGGCGAAGAAATTCCTGTGGATATTTACCGCGTAGAGCCGACTTCCTATTCCCTAATCATTGATAAACGCAGTATTGGCGTCAATATTGACCGTCTGCGAATCTCTGAAGACCCTGATTTACATGGTTTCCGCGGCAGTTTTTACGCTGGCGCTTATGAATTTACTCTGCAAGACCCCAAAAAGCGCCTTCTTGCGGAAGCCATGGCCAAGTCGCCGCAAACAGGCGGCAACCTGATGAAAGCGCAGATGCCGGGAAAATTGATGAAGTATTTTGTGCGAGAGGGCGAAGAAGTAGATGAAGGCCATCCACTGTTCATTTTGGAAGCCATGAAAATGGAAAATGAATACCGCGCCGTTAAATCGGGGCGCGTGACCAGGATTCACGCGCCTGAAGGCGCCAGCCTTGAAATTTACGCGCCCATCATGACGCTTGAACCGCTTGAAACGCCTTAGGGAAATAAGTTATTCCTATACAAGTTGCGCGAATTTCCCGTGACAGATAATTTCTCTCCGATTTTTATCGCATACCTGCGGACTTTATGAATCCTGTCCCTGTCTCCGAAATCATTCTCGCTCCCCACCCTGGCGCGAATCACACAATCATTGTAGGCGCGGGAAAGTCAGGACTTGCCGTCGCAAGGCATTTAGCAAACGTCAACCGGCCTGTAGTATTAACCGACAACAATCCAAGCCCCGGCCCTGAATTATTGGCCAGGCTTGCAAGCTGGGGCGTACCCGGAGTTTGGGGCGGTCATCCCGTCTCCCTTCTGGACATGGCCGCCGAAGTTGTACTAAGCCCCGTAGTTAACCCGAAAATCCCGTTTGTGCGGGAAGCGGCGCAAAGGGGTATTCCGGTTATAGGCGAACTGGAATTTGCCCACAGGGTTCTCCGCCAAAAAGACACTGGCGCCTTAGTCCTGGCTATAACGGGTACAAACGGCAAGAGTACTGCCACAGACTTGACGGCCCATATACTTAAAACCGCCGGACTGCCCGCCTTCGCCTGCGGAAACCTTGGTTTTCCATTTTTGGACGCCGTTGACGGCGCCGGGTCTGGCGCCCGCTTTGCGCTGGAGTGTTCCAGCTATCAACTGGAGACCATAGTGGATTTCAGGGCGGAAGCCGCAGCCATCCTCAACCTGACGCCGGATCACCTGGCCAGACACGGCGCGATGGACGCTTACTTAAAAGCCAAACTCCGTATCTTTGAAAGGCAGTCTCATAAAGACGTCTGTATAGCTCCCGCCAATGCAGACTTTTTGTCCGGGTTTTCGCCCGCGGGCCAATGCGCCCGCTTTGGATGGGGGCGCGTCGAAGGACGCGGCGCGTGGTGCGGCGCGGACGGTCAATTGTACATAAGGGACGCCGTGGGGGCTATCGCAAGCGTTTTGAATCGTTCCGAATTATTGATTCCCGGCGACCACAACGTTGAAAACGCGCTGGCGGCAATCCTGCTGGCAATGCACGGCGGCGCTCCCATCGAGGCCGTACGCCGCGGCCTGAAGTCATATCCTGGCCTGGCCCACCGTTTGGCCTTCTGCGGCGAAAAGGGTGGGATCAAGGCTTACAACGATTCCAAAGGAACCAACGTTGACGCCACGCTAACGGCGATTCGCGCCCTGCCCGGCCCATTGGTGCTATTGCTGGGAGGAGAAGATAAGGGTAGCGGCTACAAACTGCTGCGCGACGCGCTGACGGGCAAGCTGCGTCATTTGGTCTTTCTTGGGGACGCCATACCAATGCTGGAAAGGGATTTGGGAGACCTGCCCCATTTCACCCACAAGTCCTTTGACGAAGCCGTTAACAGGGCGCTAACTTCCGCCGAGCCGGGCGACCAGATTTTACTCAGCCCCGCCTGCGCGAGTTTTGACCAGTTCAAAAATTTCGAAGAGAGGGGCGAGGCCTTCGAGAGTCTGATACGCGAATGGATGGCTTGATTTTCGCTTGAGACGCTTGCGCAACGTCGTCCGCATGACGCGCGCGTTGCGAACATAAGCAATTATTCATCTGTTACCTATGTTTAAACCCTGTTTAGCGCAACTTGGTATTAGAATTGAATATGGCTTTTGCCTACTGCGGGACGTTTGTGAATCGCGCAAGCGTCTCAAGCGTCAATCAGCCTTGCCCATTTGGTTTCCGAGGCGCCCATGTCACGTCTTCTGTTGGTGGACGACAACCCAAGCATCCACAAGATTGCCGTAACGCTCTTAGGTTCAACCGCCATTGATGTTTATTGGGCGCGGTCTGCCCAGGAAGCCATCGGGTTAATCATCAAAGAAAAGCCATTTGACGTAGCGATGATAGATACAACACTGCCCGAAATGGATGGCTGGGAGCTTTTGGGGCGCTTGAGGGGCAATCCTAAAACGGAAAAAATGCCAATAGCGATGATGGCCGGCGTATTAGACGACATAGACCACAACAAGGTTAACAATGCCCCTATCCAGGCTTTTTTGCTCAAACCCATTGATCTGCGCGCTCTCCCCGAGAGGATTCAATCCCTAATGTCAGCACCTGTTGAGGTCGGTATGCCGTTTTCCGCAACAAAAGCGATCATCCCTTCTGATCTTCTTCTCCTGGAAGAGCAAGACTTGGCTGATGGTGAAATAATACTTGCGCCTATTGAAACCAAACCAAAAGCAGAAGAGGATATTTCGCTTGATCTGGAAGAGCTTAATTTAAGAGATATTAACCAGTTAGCTGTGGCTGAAAGCGGAGGCGCGGCGGCTATAGAATCTCCGACGACAGATGACGATGATTCAGAGCACTCCCGCATCACCCTTGACCTGAGCGAAAGACCTTATGAACCGGCGGAGACGACCGACAATGATTCAGCAACCGCTGAAACAGCAGACTATGTGGACGCTTACCAGGACGACTCCGGCGCCGAGTTGCCGGCGGAGGCGGCTGACAATGATTCAACAACTGCCGAAGCGGCAGACTATATGGACGCTTCTCCAGACGACTCCGGCGCCGCGTTGCCGATGGAGGCGGCTGACAATGATTCAGCAACCGCTGAAGCGGCAGACTATATGGACGCTTCCCCGGACAACTCCGGCGCTACGTTGCCAGCAGAGGCGGCTGACAATGATTCAGCAACCGCTGAAACAGCAGACTATGTGGACTATTCTCAGGACGACTCCAGCGCCGCGTTGCCGATGGAGACGACCGACAATGATTCGACAACCGCCGAAACAGCAGACTATGTGGACGCTTACCAGGACGACTCCGGCGCCGAGTTGCCGGCGGAGGCGGCTGACAATGATTCAACAACCGCTGAAGCGGCAGACTATATGGACGCTTCTCCAGACGACTTCGGCCCTGCGTTGCCGATGGAGACGACCGACAATGATTCAGCAACCGCTGAAGCGACAGACTATATGGACGCTTCCCCGGACGACTTCGGCGCCGAGTTGCCGACTGTTAAAAAAGCGGTCGAGCCTCATGAATTGCCTGAACAACCTCAAGAGCCGGAGCAAGTTCCTGAGGGCCTGTTCGAGGCTTTGCAGCGTGAATTTGAGCCAGCGCACGACGCTTCAACCGGCAGCGATGAAAGTCAGATAGCTGAAATCCAGGGCGAAGACGACCTGCCCCAAACTCAGACTTCCGGCCAATCGGAGACGTGGGAGGACAACTCGGCAAACATCGCGCCCCTTATCACAGATGACGAAGCGACAAAGGCGGTCGTTGACGGCGGGCAATCGCAGCAATCAATGATGGCTTCACCCATAGTGTCAGAATTGCTCTCAAACCCCGAATTCATTGACGCCATTGCCAAAGCTATCGCGGAGCGTCTGGGGATGAGAGACTTGTAATGAATTTTCAAAGAGTCGAGCCAATTGCAAAACCTCCGGGCTTTGCCAGCAATGTGGGCGCCAGACGTAAATTTTACAGGAGTTGTCACACTGGCGCA
>JAISSN010000178.1 GCA_031273105.1 Holophagales bacterium
TATTTAAGGACTGCCCAGAATTAGACGCCATAGTGCGCGGCGAGGGCGAAACTCCGATGCTGGAAATCGTCAGGCGAATGACCAGTGGCGGCGACTGGCGTGAATCGCCTTCGCTGATACTGCCAAACGGCGTCAGAACAGCCATGGCCGAGCCAATAAACGACCTGGACGCCATTGGCCTGTCCGCCGAATACTTTGAAGCCGACTTTTTTGACGATTATAGTCGCCTGGGCTGTTTGAGTACCAGCCGGGGCTGCCCAGGCGCCTGCGCCTTTTGTAACACACCGGAGTTTTGGGGCCGCAATGTAAGGTTCCGCAGCCCTTCATCTGTAATGCGCGAGATACAAACCCTTTGGGGTAAATTCGGCCTGACCCATTTCAACTTCAGAGACGACACGTTTACCACTAATAAATCAAGGGTTTTAACCCTATGCGAAACGATAAAATCAAGCGGTATTTATCCCCTGTGGAGCTGCCAGTCCAGGACTAACCTGGTGGATGAAGAAAGACTGGTGGCCCTTGTAAGGGCCGGATGCGAGTTTATACAGTTTGGCGTAGAGCATGGCAGTGAAAAGATACTAAAGAAGCTGGGCAAGGAGGCGGATCTGGAGCAAGTGTACCGCGTCCTCTCCATAGTGAGAAAAGTGGGCGTGAACCTTGGCATTTATCTGATAACCGGAATTCCGGGCGAAACATTGGAAGACGTAAAAATGAGCGAGTACCTTATAAAGAAAACACTGCCTCACGACGTGCAAGTAAGCCCCCTGGCCGTTTATCCCGGAACACGCCTCTACGATGAGCTTAGGGCCAGTGGAAAGTTACCGCCTGATTTTTATCGCAAGTCGAAGGACATCGAAGTATTTGCGCGAAGAGATGAAAATATCATCATCAAAGCAGTTGATGAAACAACAGAGCCAGGCCGGGTAAAACTGTTCAAGGTTGCCAATGACGTCTTGATCGGCACGCAAAGAAGCTATGTTGATGCTCACACGGCTGAAGCCCTTGAGATTTTGCGCCGGACGGCGGAGAATACGCGGGCGCGGGCGCGCTACACCCAAGAGGATTTCAGACAACAAAAACGTTTTCTGGGATGGTGCGCCACGACTAATATACTGTGTGGCGAAGCGGCTGAAGACATAGGCGACGCACAAGAAGCCTACGCTCAATACTCAGAAATAATCAAGCTGGAACCTAATAACCCCTGGGGCTGGCGCAAACGGGGGCTGCTGAATATCCGCCAGAAAAACCGCAGCGCTGCTTCAAGCGATTTGCTTGAAGTCTTAAAACTGATGCCCAATAATTCTGAAGCGGCAGAGGCTCTCAAATACGCGGCGGGTGGCAAAGCTGGAAAAAACTAAGGAGACGCAATACAGCACTTCAACTTTTTGTAGTCTATTGGCTGACAACCCGAGAAATGTAAACTATGCGGCGTTATTCGGGATTTACCACGAACTGGGTCTGAACGTATTTTTCAACAACAGGGCCAGAGGGTTGAAAGCCAATTATATAGCAGTTTTGGTTTTCGTAGTCCAAGAGCAAGGTTTTAATGATTGGAATAGAGATTGCGAGTATGGACTACCATTTGTGAAATTGCTATAGTGTGAACAATGTTGTTCCGCTCTATTACACTCGCCAGATAAAGGATTCATCGGAGCCCCTCAGTTTTTTGTTGTGAATTGACGATCTTTCCTGTGAAGTGTATCCGTGCTCTTGCTTTTCATGCCAAATAGCTTCTATGTCCGGCATTATATACTCCTTTGATTGGTAGTTACATTATTTGTATCATTAAATCACATATGGCCCCTATCCCGTTTTTAGATGTTTTCAGAATCAGGTCATCATACTTTCAGTCGGCAAATTTTTCCTCGGGCATATTTTTTGCATTATTTGCCAGTAGGCAAATATGGTAGTTAGTTACTTCAAATTAGGGATAGCAATATGGACATTCAAAACATTTTCGGCGCTGAACACAGCAATTACATGGCAGCCCTAAATACCAGCAAGACTTTAACCGGCACAGCGCACAATACGAGCTTCGCTGATGTGTTGGCGACAAATTCCGTAAACAGCCAAGTTGTGACCATGGCATTAGATGGCAAGGCGCTTCTTTCCGGCGCTTTTCAAATGCCCGGTGGCGGTTATGTGGGTATTAATGTTTATAAATCCGAGAATTACTCCGAGGATAACCCTGTAATGCTTGTGAAAGGCACAAATGCTGATGGAAAACCTTATGAGGTAGAGGTAAATATAAATGATTTGAATCCGAGAAACGCTTCTCTAATAGAACTGTTTGCTCTTCAGTGTTATTATGTTGCTAATGGGAAGGAATTATGGCCAGGACTAGATGCTCTTAGTGCGTTAAGACAGCAAGAATTTGGCAATATCCCCGGTCTTGCTGATTCTTTTATGAATGGCATTGCTGATATATTTACAAAGTTGGATTTCATTCCTGTAATAAAAGAAACGATGGAAATACAGCATTTTCACGGTAACAGGGAAGGTTATACGCATTATAAGAATGTAATTGATGTTTTATTGAGCATTGTGGATAATACCAGCATTTCCCCGGAAGCGCGAGCAGCGCGGCAAGCATCCGTGGATAGCCGCCAGAACATGCAAGATGACTTGGCAGACAGAGCCGAGGACAAACAGGGTTCCGTTACGGATTTTGCAGACTATAAATTACTTTTCCCAACACTTCATTCTGATGTCGCTGAGTTTAAGAAAGAAAATCCATATGTATCAGAAAGAGAACTTTGGAATTATATTGATGAAAAGTATAATCTTCGTCGTTCTGCCACGGTGATAACATTAGAAGAAGCTCAGGCAAACCTTCAGCCACATTTATCTACTGAGCCAAGCTTTATCCGGGTGGATGGACTCCCAAGTGGATGGAGTCCCAATGTGAAAATTGCCGCCATTGACCTTGAGGAATGGAAACGAGCATTCCTTAAAGTATAAAAAACCAAGCCGCGTCTTTGTCTGGAAAATTGCACCTGGCATTATTCCTAGATTCCCGTAAACACGTAACGATAAAACATCTAACTCCATTGATTACAAAAAATACATTGATTTAGGTGTCTCGTTACGAGTCAACACGTAACGAGACATCTGAATTGCCAAAAATCCTTATGAAACATAGCTTTCTTGACATTCATCGTTATGTGTCGCGGGAATCCAGGATAAATTGGGATGGTGCAATGGCGTATTTAATAAAAGTTGAGCGCCGCTAGACAATATGTGCTAGACTCTGGGTTCTGACGTCAGCCGCAACTACTTTTTTATACAGTTTTCTATTGCGCCGTCAGAGAGTATTGGAGGGTTCTCTTCTTGAATCAACCATCCGCAAAACCTGAAGAGCAAGTTCCAAAGGCGTTTTTGGAATTGAGGGATTCCCAAAGGGAGTTTAGCTTAGCTGTGGAAGGCGCCAGAAACTTGCCTCATCTGGTATCCGTAATCAACATTGATGAAGACGCGATGCAGGTGGTATTGAAGACTTTTCGCCCAATGCCCCCAAATCTGGCGCCCGGAGCGCCATTGATTGCCTCCGTCGCCGCACTTAAGGATTACTGGAAAGCCAGGTTGATTTTTCAGGGCAGGACGGGTTACTTGCAGTATTTGTTCAAATTGCCCAAAACAATGAAAAAAACAGGGCGGCGCGAACACACGCGCTATCAGTTCCGGCCCAGGGAAAACGTCAATGTTTATGCGCAGGACGCCGCACTGCCCGGCATGAGGGCTGTCGGGACGCTGTTTGATCTTTCAGCGGGCGGCCTGATATTCAGGCCCGAACGCGCGTACAACATTGAGGACAAATCCAATTTAGTACTCAATACGGCGATGTTTGCCAAGGGGACCAACTTTCCGTTGATCCGCATTGAACACCTGCCCGGGATTAAAGGTCCGCTCACGTTGCGCGGCGAGGTAGCTCATGTGTCAGAAAAAGACGGACGTATTTTTGTGGCTTTTGCATTCGGGCTTCTAGAGCCTTCAGCAGATGAGGCGCTGTTCTCTTTTCTGGAAATCAGAAAAGCAAAGACTTCATTGAATCATTACGATGAGTCCTCCGCCCCGCAGGATGGGGCCGGGCAGACAGGTAATTCGGGCGTATCCAGAGCGTCGGAAAATTCCACTAGGCGCAGGTACAAGCGCTTTCCTTTCCGGCCCAGAGAGAGCGCATACGTTCATGTGCAAAACGCATCATTACCGGGTATAGGCGCCGCGGGACCGCTTTTTGACCTATCTGCGGGCGGCATGGTGTTCAGGCCTGACAATATCTTCAGCATCGGAGACGGCGCCAGGCTGGCGCTGAATGCATCCGTGTTTAATAAAGGCGCAAGTTTCCCCGTAATAACCGTTGAGGGACTGGAAGGGTTGCACGGCGCGCTTAAGCTGCGAGGCGAAGTCGCTCACGTAATACAAAAAGACGGTGACATATTTGTGGCTTTTGTTTTCGGAGCGCTGGAGCCTTGGATGGCAAAAAGCCTTTCCCAATTTCTGGAAGCAAGAAAGAAAAGAAGACGCCGTTTTTCTTTTCAGCGTTACTTAGACCGACCATATTAGATTTGTTTGAGCTAATTGCAAAACCTCCGAATTTGCCAGGAACGCGGGCGCAAGGCACTCATTTTTCAGCGACTGCCACGCTGGCTTGCGACATTTCCAGAGGTTTTGCAATTACCTCTATAGCCAAAGAGCATGAAAGAGGGCATTCTTATATATGTCTCCTTTGGGGTTTTTTCGTGTTTTCCAAAGATCAGATGCTGGGCAAGTACCAGATCATTGAACGCCTCGGCGCGGGGGGCTTTGGCACGGTGTATCTGGCTGTGGATCGCTTGCTGAACCGCAAGGTCGCCCTCAAGGTGCCCCACCAACAAATAGATGAAGCGGCTTTTTTACGCGAGCCGCAAATTATGGTCAAGCTAAAGCACGATAATATTGTCGAGTTGATTACGGTAGAAAAACAGGACGGCATATTCTTTATGGTCATGGAGTATATTGAAGGCGATAGTTTAGACAAGCAAATCCGGCAGGAGCGCGGCCTTCAATCGCAAAGGGCGCTGGATATAGCTATAGGGGTTTGCAAGGCGATTAAAGCGGCCCATTCAGAAAAGATAATACATAGAGATTTACGCCCCGCCAATATTCTTTTGACAAAGGACGGCACGCCCAAGGTCACGGATTTTGGAACCAGCAGGCTTTTAGAATTGAACGTGGAAGATTTTGCCCGCACGCGTATCGGTTCCCCTCCATACATGGCGCCTGAGCATTTTCGCGGACAGACAGTATTCCAATCTGACATTTGGTCTTTAGGGATAAGCATTTATGAGATGCTGACGGGTACAGTACCCTTCTATGACGTTGACCCGATTAAAATTGCCCAGGCGGTTTCAACAAGACCTATAGTGTCGCCTCATCTTCGCAACCCTCAAGTATCAAAAGCGTTCTCGGATGTTGTAATGAAAGCCCTGTCCGTCAACCTTGGCGATCGCTATATTTCCGCCTATGAACTACTCAAGGCGCTGGAGGGATTAAAAGAGACGGATCAACGGAAAACCCGTCAGATTACGCCAAACATGGCGGCCTCCGGTTCTTCCGCAACCTACCCTTCTTCAGGTCAGACCGGAAAGCAGTGTCCTTTTTGCTTTAAACTCCTGTCCAGATTAGCCTCTTCATGTCCATACTGCGGTGAAAAGGTTTAACATTGACGTCCGGCGATCCTCTAAAAAAAGCGCGTCCATGGCTCAAACCTCTCAGTTATGTTCTTGCCGGAGGCGCCGTTTTGACCGTCGGCAGCGCGTGGTTTGCTCATTCTTCCATCATGCGCGGCGTTTATTTAAGGATCATCGCTTCAACGGTTAAAGACTCGACAGGGTTGGACTTTGACGCCGGAGATATGAGTTTCAGCGTCTTGAAGAGCCGCGTCCGCCTGCATTACCCTTCGCTGGACACAGATTTTTTTAAGGCTGATGAAATAGAGTTGGTTGTAAGCCCCATATCGCTTTTAGGAGACTCCCCTCATATCAAAAGATTGGTCGTTGTAAATCCTGTGTCAAACATAAGCGCCAGGCGTTTGGAGAGAATTAAATTAAAACAATCCGATGGCCCTTCCGCCAATTGGAAATTAGACCTGTTAGAAATCAGCAATGGGAAAATATTGGTAAAAGAACCGGAATGGGGGCTTCCGCAAGCTGAAGTTACGTTTATGACCAGAGCCATAGGCTCGGGCCCGAAGGTCCTTAAAATTGAGACTGACTGTTCAAAAATTTTCATTGTCAATAAGTCCATGTCATTGTGTGGCAGCGCAAATATTCACATGGATGTCAAGGCGGATATTGTTGAATTGCGGCAGATGAGCTTTGACAGCGAATTGTTGAAATTTAAAGCAACCGGTACATTTAACGGCGAAAATAACATTGTAGTTTGCGAGACAAATGGTTCCATATTGAGCCAAAATTTGCCGGAAGTTTTTGGCGCTGATTTTTCGGGATTTAATGGCCAGGCTGATTTTAGAGCCTCGCTTTCAGGCGAAGCTGGTAATCTTGAGTGGGACTTGCAAGTCAACGCTAAACGTATTACAACCCCTTATCAATCACTTGATAATATTACACTCGAAGCCCAAGGAGTCGCTTCCGACATTAACCTGAAACAGTTAAGCGTGCGGTTGCCTGAAGGCGCTTTGATATCCGCCTCTGGAGAGATGAAGGAAACTGAATGTGAGTTGATTCTGGACGGCAGGGCAGTGCCGCTTAAAGCTCTTTCAGGCATAATAAAAATGCCGTTTTTTGAGTCTGTTTTTGCTGATATTCAAGGTTTTTTCTCAAGTAAGGTTCCGGTTTGGGACACTGACGCATTAAGTCAATCCAGGATAGACTTGAGCGCCATTTTTAACAGAAACGGCGAACCGGCGGGTGATTTAACTATTACTGCAGAGAAAAACGCGCTGCAAATTAAATCTTTTAATATAGATATTCCGGAATTAAAAGCTTCAGCTATCGGCTCTTTTGGGTATAAAACTCACAATACCGAAGGGAACCCGGATTTTAGCCTTACTTCAATTGCCTTATCGGGCGAAGTCGTCACCACTGCGGAACAGGTGGCGAATTCGCTGGATAAATGGAAAATCGTTGATAGGTTGCCAATATCCGGTAAAACGTCAGCTTCAGCCCATGTCGCCTGGTCGCCGTCAAAAGATTTACAGTTGAGCGGCTATTTAAAACTTGAAAATCCGGTGTATTACGGCGCCACAGCCGATATTTTGACAACTGGCGTCAAGATAGATTCTGAGCGGTTGTTCCTGGACAACATACGCCTTAACAGGAAGGAAGCGGAAGCCGCAGGCAATCTATGGCTTACCTGGGCGAATGTGCCGCCGGGAGGCGACCAGATAAGTATGCGCTTTGAGTTGCTCAATCTGCCTGTATCCGAGGGGCTGGATACGGCTATAAGCGACCCGAAAATACTTGAGGATATGGCGGCTGAAGGCTACATGAACGGCTGGGCGGCTCTTAAAGGGCCGTACGACTCCATGACTTTATCAGGCGAAGCGCGGCTCCATGACGCTTCCGTTTATGGCGTCTCCATACCGGCATTTTCAGGTTCCATCGAGATGAACTTGAATGAAAGCAATATTCATCTAATTATTCCTGAGTTTCGTTTGGCTGATTGCAGTGAAAACCTGGATTCTCTTAGCGGCCCATTGGGGTTGAAGGGCAACCTTGACATAGACCTGACCGCTGAAACCTGGACAGGGCGGATCATCGGCGCCGTGGATAGCCACTCGCTTGGAATGACAAACGCGCCGCGGTTGTCGGCCCAAATCAATGCGGCTTTAAGCGGACCCTATGCCGCCGACTACGGGCCAATAACGCTTCCGGAAGGTTCAATAAGCCTTAGTAAAGGCTGGATTGCTTTTGGCGACAGTAAACTTGAAGGGCTTCTTGGCAATATCAGAGTGGAAGATGGCAAAATACATGGAACAATGTACTTTGATGATTTTCAGGACAGCAGAAATCCATTGTTGGAGTTGAACGCCAGAAAAGGCGCGCGCAGCGACAGGAATAATCTGACTTGGCAGCTTCAGGTAGCGTTTTCACAGGAAACGGCGCAGACGGAAATTCTCGCGCAAACTCTTACAGACGGCGTCCTTGAAGACATCAACCTGGGTCTGCATGCCAGCGGACGTTTTAATGACCGAGGATTATTTTGGCGGGCGGATGTCAACAAATTTGGGTGCAGGATTTCGGGCCTGGAGTTTGGTCAGCAAAATTTCGGCGCCATTGAAGGCAATCTGGACGACGTAAATCTGGCGCTCAGTTTAGAGAGTCAAACTTCAGACGAGGACATGAGCAAAAAGGTTTCGTGGTTTCGCATAAACGGGACGATTCCACTTAACAACGCTAAAATAACCGATTTAGGT